>NZ_CP059903.1:3160000-3509281 GCF_014127485.1 Nocardioides dongkuii
GAGCCGCCGAACTGCAGCGTCACGCCGTGCCGCCGGTACAGCTCGAGGAAGTCGAGGGACTGGAGGAGCACGTAGCTGAACTCGGTGTAGCTGATCCCGGCCTCGAGGCGGGTGCGGACGACGTCGCGCGCGAGCATCCGGTTGACCGGGAAGTGCTTCCCGATGTCGCGCAGGAAGTCGATCGTCGACAGGTTCGCCGTCCAGTCGTAGTTGTCGACCATGGTGGCGGCGTTCTCACCGTCGAAGGAGAGGAACGGCTCGATCTGCCGGCGTACCCGGCCCACCCAGTCGCGCACCGTCTCCGGGGAGTTGAGCGTGCGCTCCCCCGACTCCCGCGGGTCGCCGATCATGCCGGTGGCGCCGCCCACCAGGACGTACGGCGTGTGGCCGGCGCGCTGGAGCCGCATCGCGGTCACGATCTGGAGCAGGTTGCCCATGTGCAGGCTGGGCGCGGTCGGGTCGAAGCCGACGTAGTAGCGCACGCTCCCCCCGGCGAGCGCCTCGCGCAGCGCGTCGAGGTCCGTGGCGTGCGCGACGAGGCCGCGCCACTCCAGGTCGTCGAGGAGGGTGGGGTCGAGGGGCACGGTGAGCCTTCCGGGCTTGAGGGGTACCGTCCCCCCCAGCCTGCCGCATCGCTCCCGGCCGCGCCCAGCGGGTTGTCGGACGGGCACGCTCTACAGTGACGTCGGCACGGGAGGTAGCGCACGGTGATCGCAGGCAGGTACGCGCTCGACCACGAGGTCGGTCGCGGCGGCATGGGTGCCGTGTGGCTGGGTCGTGACGAGGTGCTCGGCCGACCCGTCGCCATCAAGCGGATCGGCATGGCCCCGGTCGGCACGCCCGCCGGCGGTGCCCTCCCCGACCAGCGCGCCGAGCGCGAGGCCCGGCTGGCCGCCCGGCTCAGCCACCCCCACGTGGTCGCGGTCTTCGACCTCGTCGAGGAGGACGGCGCCCAGTGGCTGGTGATGGAGTACGTCGAGGGGTCGACGCTCGCGCAGCTCGTGCGCGACCGGGGCCCGCTTCCCCCGGACGAGGCGGCCGCCCTGCTCGGTCAGGCCGCCGACGGTCTCGCGGCCGCGCACGCGGCCGGGATCGTGCACCGTGACGTGAAGCCCTCCAACATCCTGGTGACCGCCGACGGCCAGGTGAAGCTCTCCGACTTCGGCATCGCCCGCGCGGAGGCCGACCCCACGCTGACCCAGACCGGCCTGGTGACCGGCTCGCCGGCGTACCTCGCCCCGGAGGTCGCCTCCGGCCGCACCGCCACCGACGCCAGCGACGTCTGGTCGCTCGGCGCCACGCTCTACCACGCGCTGTCGGGCCACCCGCCGTACGAGGTCGGGGACAACCTGCTGGGCACGCTGTACCGGATCGTGCACGAGGAGCCGCCGCGCCTGCCCGACGCCGGGTGGCTCGCTCCCCTGCTCGAGGCCACGATGACGCGCGACCCCGAGGACCGCTGGTCGATGGCGCAGGTGCGCGACGTCCTGCAGGCCGGTCCGGGCGGCACGCTGCCCGCCCGCCGGACCCGCGTGCTCGCCCACGACCCCGAGACCACCCAGGCGATGCCCGGCCCGGCGCCGATCCCGCCGCCGACCCCGCCGCCCACCGCGACCCCCGATGAGCGCCGCCTCGGGCGCTGGCTGGTGCCCGCCCTGCTGGCGGTGACGCTCGCGGCGCTCGCGGGAGTCGTCGCGTTCTTCCTCGGCCTCGGCGACGACGAGGAGGCCCCCCAGCGCCCGGCCACGCAGGCCCCGAGCGCGTCCGCGCCGGCGTCGTCCCCGTCGCCGCCGACGCCGTCCCCGAGCGAGGGCGCCACCGCGGAGGGGATGGCGCAGTTCGCCGAGACCTACGTGACCACGGCCGCGCGGGACCCCCGCGCCGGATTCGCGCTGCTCACGCCGGAGTTCCAGGAGGCGAGCGGCGGTTTCACCGGGTACGACGGGTTCTGGGGCGCGGTGAAGCGGGTCCGCGACATCGAGGTGATCGACGCCGACCCGACCGACCTCGTCGTCACCTACTCCTACACCTACCAGCTCGAGCAGGGGCCGCCCGTCCCTGACCGGGTCAGCCTGCGCCTCTCCTACCGTGACGGGGAGTACCGCGTCGCGGGTGAGCTCCCCTGACCGGCGCGGTCGCCACGCCGGGCGCCCTATCGTGACTGCAGGAGGTGGCATGGAGCTGGCCGGCCTGTACCGGGACATCGTCGAGTCCTCCCCCGACGGCATCTGGGTCTTCGACCTCGAGGGGCGGACGGTGTTCGCGAACGCCGCCATCGTCGAGATGTACGGCGCGGGGCCCGGCGAGCCGGGTCCGGAGACGGTCTTCGAGACCCTCGACGAGCAGGGACGGCGCCAGTTCGCCGAGCACCTCGACCGCGTGCGCGACGGCTACCTCAACGACGCCGAGGTCGAGGTGAACTTCGTGCGCCGGGACGGCACCTCGCTGTGGACGCTGGTGCGGGAGAGCGTGCTGCGCGACGCCGACGGCCGAGTCACCGCCGTCCTGCACCGGTTCAGCGACTACGAGGCCCGACGAGCGGTGCTCGAGGACCTCTACGAGAGCCGGCTGCGGCTCTCCGAGGCCCAGCGGATCGCCCGGATCGGCAGCTGGCAGTGGGACGTCGCCACCGGGGTGGTCGTCGGGTCGCCCGAGCTCTTCGAGCTCTACGGCACGACCCGCGCCGACTCCACGATCAGCATCGACGAGTTCTTCGACGCCGTCCACGAGGACGACCGGGAGACCGTCCGGTCCGCCCTCGACGACGCGCTCGAGCGCACCGGGGAGCTGGCGTTCGTCGCCCGGGTCCGGGGCCGCGACGACTGGGTCTGGACCCGGGGCCGCGGCGTCGTCCACCGGGACCCGGACGGCCGGGTCCTGATGTCCGGGACCCACCAGGACATCACCGAGGCCCGGCTCGCGGAGATCGCCCTGGAGGACCAGGTCGCGCAGAACACCCTGATGCAGGCCGTGGCCAGCGCGGCCAACGAGGCCGGGACGCTGGCCGAGGTGCTCGGGCACGCCCGGTCCCTGGTGCTCCTGCACGACGACTGGGAGCGCTGCCGCGGGTTCGTGCCCAGCGAGGACGGCGAGACCATGGTCCCCCTGTACGTCACCGAGGAGGACCGCCTCGCCGACGAGGCGACGCCGGAGCAGTCGGCCATGGAGGCCGAGCTCGCGCACGCGGCGTACCGGTCCCGGACCTCGGTGTGGGAACCCGAGCAGCGGCTGACCATCGCCTTCCCCGTCCTGCTGGCCGACGAGGTCTGCGCGGTCGTGACCCTGACGTCGGCGCCGCCGCTCTACCGCCACGACATGATCCGCGCGATGGCCGAGCAGGTGGCCGTCCAGCTGGGCCGGGTGGCCGAGCGCGAGCGCGCCCAGCGCGAGCTCGCCGACGCCCGCGACCAGGCGATGGAGGCGTCGCGGCAGAAGTCCGACTTCCTCGCGACGATGAGCCACGAGATCCGCACGCCGCTCAACGGGGTGATCGGGCTCAACGACCTGCTGCTGCGCACCGAGCTGACGCCCGACCAGCTGCGGCTCGCCTCCGGCGTGCAGGTGGCCAGCCGCGCCCTGCTCTCGGTGATCAACGACGTCCTGGACTTCTCCAAGATCGAGGCCGGCCGGCTCGAGCTGGAGGTGCTCGACTTCGAGGTCCGCCCGCTGCTGGACCGGGTCCTCGGCGTCCTCGCCGAGACCGCCCGGTCCAAGGGGCTCGAGCTCTCGGGCTCCTGCCACCCCGACGTCCCCGAGGTGCTGGCCGGCGACCCGACCCGGATCTCCCAGGTGCTGACGAACCTGGTCTCCAACGCGGTGAAGTTCACCGACCGCGGCGAGGTCTTCGTGCGGGCGACGTCCGAGCCGGGCCCCGACGACACCACGGTGCTGCGGGTCGAGGTCACCGACACCGGGGTCGGGGTCGACGAGGGCGAGGTGGAGAAGCTGTTCGCGCCGTTCGCCCAGGCCGACGCCTCCACCACCCGCGTGTACGGCGGCACCGGGCTCGGGCTGGCGATCTCCCGGGAGATCGTCGAGGCCCTCGGCGGGACGATCACCTACGCGCCCAACCCGGGCGGCGGCAGCGTCTTCGGCTTCACCGCCGTCCTCGGCCCCCCGTCCGGCACCCTGGTCGACGTCGAGGACGAGTACGCCCGCACCTGGCTGGCCGGGACCCGCGTCCTGGTCGTCGACGACAACGCGCACAACCGGCTGGTGCTCGACGAGCAGCTCGCCCGGTGGCGGGTCCGGGCGACGAGCGTCGGGTCGGCGGCCGCGGCGGTCCGGGAGCTCGAGTCGGCCCTCGCCGCCGGCGACCCGTACGACGCCGCGCTCCTGGACCTCGCGATGCCGCTGCGCGACGGGCTCTCCCTGGCCGCCGACGTCAGCGCCCGTGCCGGCCTGAGCGAGACGGTGCTGCTGATGCTGACCTCGCACGCCGACATCGACCCCGAGACGGCGCGCGCCGCAGGCATCACGGAGTGCCACACCAAGCCCGTCCTCGCCGGCACCCTGCGGGGGGCCCTGCTCGAGCACGTCGCCGGCGTCGGCGGCCGGTCGAGCGCTCCCGCGCCCGTGGCGGCCCCGGGCCCGCGGCGTCGGCGGGTGCTGGTGGTCGAGGACAACCCGGTCAACCAGATGGTGGCGGTGGGTCTGCTGGAGTCGCTGGGGTACGCGGCCGAGACCGCCGACGACGGGTTGGCCGCGCTCGACATCCTGAAGCGGACCAGCTTCGACCTGATCCTCATGGACGTGCAGATGCCCCGCCTGGACGGGTACGCCGCGACCCGCGAGCTGCGCGCCCGGGAGGCCGCCGACGGCACCCGCGTGCCCGTCGTCGCGATGACCGCCACCGCGGTCGAGGGCGAGCGCGAGCGCTGCCTGGCGGCCGGGATGGACGACTTCCTCACCAAGCCTGTCGATCCCACGGCGATGGCCTCCGTGCTGGCAGGCTGGCTCGACGGCACGACCGCACCAGCGCCCCCGCCCCCGCCCCCCGAACCCGTAACGGAGCCGACTGTGAACCCGTCCTCGCCGGTCGACGGCCTCGACCTCGAGCGTCTCGACATGCTGCGCGACCTCGACCCGGGGACCACGACGTACCTCGACCGGGCCATCGGCAACTTCATGGCCAACACCCCCGGCGCGGTCGAGGACATCCGGGCGGCCATCGCCGCGGGCGACGCGCCGGCCCTGCGGGCGGCGGCGCACAAGCTCGCGGGCAGCGCCCTCAACCTGGGCGTGCCGTACGCCGGGGAGGCGGCGCAGCGGATCGAGCTGCTGGCCGACACCGGCACCTGCGACGGCGCGGCGGAGCTCGTGCCGGGACTCGAGGAGATCCTGGAGCGCGCCCGCGTCGGCCTCCGCGCCTACCAGGCGGCGTACCAGGCCGGGGACAGCGCGCCCGCCTGAGCGGACGCCCCGAGGGGTACGGGATCCCCCGGACACGTCATCGGACCACGGAGGGACACCCCATGAAGAGCATCATCGCCCTGCTCGTCGTCGCCTGGCTGGTCATCGGCGCCGTCGCGGCGTTCCAGCGGGGCTACTTCGGCGACGACCGGGACGTCAGCTGCAAGACCGCAGCGGACACGGCCCTGACCGTCGTCGCCGGGCCGCTCAACTACGTCGGCGTCAACCCCAAGGTGAAGTGCAACGTGCCCGAGCCCTCGAAGTGACACCGGAGTGACACAGGACGGAGGGGCCGGCGCACCTGGTGCGCCGGCCCCTCCGTCCTGGTGTCTTCGCTCGGTCAGGACCGGCAGATCGCGGTGTCCACCGCCCGGTTGACGTCGGACACCATGCCCAAGGTGTTGGGCAGCCCGTTGACGGCCACGACCGCCCACCGGCCGTCGGGGGTCACCAGGTTGCGGGTCTCGAAGCCCTGGATGTCGCCGCCGTGGCCCCAGCCCCGGACGTCGCAGGAGAGTCGGCGGGTGGTGAGGCCGAGGCCGTAGCGCCACCCGGGGCCCGGGTCGAAGTGGGGCGCCCGGACGGTCTTCTTCATCTCGCGCAGCTGCGCGGGGGGCAGCAGCTCGCCGCCGAGCAGCGCGGTCATGAAGCGGCCGAGGTCCCGCGGCGAGCCCACGAGCTTGCCGGCCGCCCAGCCGAACGACGGGTCCATCCGGGTCAGGTCGACCCAGGGGTCGCCCGGCTTCTCGGCGAGGTAGCCCCGGGGGTGGCGGCCGCGGATCCCCTGCTCGCCGGTCTCCGGCCAGTAGGTGTCCTCGAGCCCGATCTCGTCGATGATGCGGCGCTCGATCTCCTCGCCGATCGGGCGTCCGGTGATCCGCTGCGCGAGCAGGCCCAGGACGATGTAGTTGGTGTTGCTGTACTCCCAGCGGGTGCCGGGCCGGAAGTGCCGGCGCTCGGCGAGGGCCGCCTCGACCAGCTCGTGCGGCTCGACGTAGGTGCGTGCCATGGAGAGCAGCGTCCCGCCGCCCTCGAGGACGATGCTGTCGTAGTCCGGGAGGCCGGAGGTCTGCTGCAGGAGCTGGCGCACGGTGATCCGCCGTCCGTTGTTCCCGTGGCCGCGGATCAGGCCGGGCAGGTAGGTCTCGACCGGCTCGGCGAGGTCCACGCGCCCCTCGGCCACGAGCTGCAGGACCACGGTGGCGGTGAACGTCTTGTTGTTGCTGCCGAGCCGGACCCGGGGATCGCGCGGGATGGGTCGCCCGGTCCGGAGGTCGCCGGCGCCGGCGCGGTAGGTGCGGACCTTCCCGTCGCCGCCGCGGACCGTCGCGATCGCCCCGGGCAGGCCGGTGCGGCTGACCAGCCGGTCGACCGCTCGCTGGATGGCGGCGTCCCGGCCGCGCTTGCCGCGCTCGGGGGCGGCCGGGGCGGCCGGGGCGGCCGAGGCCGCCGGGTCGGCGTGGGCTCCCGCCGGCGTCCCGCCGGTGAGTGCCGTGACGGACATGGCGGCGGCCAGGACGGCCAGACCGGTGCTGCGGACGAAGGACATCAGGTGCTCCTGGAGTCGTCGGGAGTGATGTCCACGACGCTAGGGAGCCCGAGCGGCCCCTACGAGACCCGAAGGACGCAACCCCAGGACCTCCATCCTTCGATGCAGGCAGGTACGCCGAGTCGGCGCTTGTGTCCGCCCCGCCGGTCAGCCGGGGAGGTCGACGATCCGGTTCTGGTAGGCCCAGACGGCGGCCTGCAGCCGCGAGCGGACCCCGAGCTTGGGCAGGATCCGGGCCAGGTGCGACTTCACCGTCGAGACCTCGAGGACCAGCGACTGCGCGATCTCCTCGTTCGACATGCCCTGGGCCAGGAGCAGCACGATGTCGAGCTCGCGGGGGGTCAGCAGGTCGGTGCCGCGGGCCGCCGTGACGGGCTGGGTACGCCGCCGGCTCAGCACCTCCCCCACCACCCGCTTGGTGAGCGAGTCGTCCAGGGTCCCGTTGCCGGCGGCGACCGAGCGCACGGCACGCACCAGGACCTCGGGGTCGGCGTCCTTGAGCTGGAAGCCGGCCGCCCCCGCTTCGAGCGCCCCGAAGAGGTAGTCGTCGATCTCGAAGGTCGTGAGCACCAGGACCGGGATCGGGTCCGGAACGTCGGGTCCGCTCAGCGCGCGGGTGGCGGCGATGCCGTCCAGCACCGGCATCCGGATGTCCATGCAGACGACGTCGGGACGCAGCCGCTGGGCGACCTCGACCGCCTCCCGGCCGTCGGCCGCCGTACCGACGACCTCGAGGTCCGGCTCCAGGCCCAGCAGCGTCACCAGCCCGGTGCGCACCAGCGGCTGGTCGTCGGCGACCACGACTCGGATCACGATGTCTCCCTCTCGCGCGGGACCCGCAGGGTGACCTGCCACCCGCCGTCCTCGGTGGGTCCGGCGTCCAGGGTGGCACCGGTGAGCTGGGCCCGCTCGCGCATGCCCAGCAGCCCGAACCCGCTGCCGCCGGACGCGGGAGGTACGGCGGGCGCGGGCGCGTTCCGGACGGTCACCACCACGGCGTCGTCGGCCCGGGCGTCCACGGTGACCCGGCACGGCGCGCCGGGTGCGTGCCGGCCGGCGTTGGCCAGCGCCTCCTGGACGGCGCGGTACGCCGCGAGCTGCGCCAGCGGTCCCACGTCCCGGCCCAGGTCCGGCTCCTCGCCGAGCACCGTCAGCTCGACGTCCCGCCCGGTGGCCGTCACCTCGGCCACCAGGTGGCGGATGCCCGCCACCGTCTCGGGCCGCGCGTCGGCGTCCGGCTCCCGGACACGGAGCAGCCCGACGAGGCTGCGAAGGTCGCGGAGGACCGCGGTGCTCTGCGACCGCACCTGGTGGACCGCCTGCTTGGCGCCGGCGGGGTCGGTGTCGATCTGCCGCTCGACCGCGCCGGCGAGCACGGCGATCCCGGTCAGGTGGTGCGCCGCGATGTCGTGGAGCTCGCGCGCCATGTCGGCCCGCTCGCGCGCGACGGCCGCCTCCACGAGGGCGTCCTGCTCCCGGGCGATCGCCTCGGCCTGCGCGGCGCGGGCGCGCACGCTCTCTCGCAGCGCACCGACCCACGAGCCCACGACCACGGCCGCCCCGATGGTCAGCAGCGCCTGCAGGAGGGAGAAGCCCAGGGCCCCGGCCCGGGAGAGACCCACGTCGGCCGCGACCAGGACCCCCGCCAGGGTCATGCAGGCCGCGACGACCGCGAGCGCCGGCACCAGGCTGCGGACCGGCCGGGACGAGGCGGCGGCGTACACCGCCGTCACGATCGCCAGCGAGCCGATGCTGGTCGCGTCCGCGGCCCCGGCGAGCGCGAGCAGGGGCACCGGCACCGCCACGCCCACGAGCGCCGCTCGTGGCCGGTGACCTGCGGCCAGCAGCGCAGCCGCCTGCGCGAGGAGGCCGGGCGCGGTGAGCCACCAGGCGGTCCCACCCGGCGCCGGGGCGACCACCGCCGGGTCGTCCGTCGTGGACGCCGCGACGAGGAGCACGATCGCGAGAGTCCCGCAGCCGACGGCTGCGGCGACCGTGGAGAGCCTGGGCGACGACGGACGCGACGTACCCACCTCCTCGACTTCGCGGGTGCCGGTCGAGGGTAGCGAGGTCCGCCGCGGGAGGCGTGCGGGACGGAGCCGTCGGAGCCCGGCCGGTTCGGGGAGGATCTCCGGCGCCTGGTGCCGGAGAAGCTCCCAGGTCGAGCAGCACAGTCGCGGGTCGGGCGCCTCACACGTCGGAGCCGTGGGCACCGTCTTCGAGAAGGCCCTGGTCGCGGAGGGTCTCGAGCCACTCCCTCGTCGCCTGCACCTGTCTCCGCCTGCCAGGCAACGGCCACCAGACAGCGCGCCGCAGGGTGCGTTCGTACGTCACCATCGTGGCGTCCACGTCGAGCCGCCCGTCGACGAAGACGAGGGACGTCTGGAGCCCGCGATCGCCCCCGGACCGCGACTCCCCGAACGACCCACCGCCGGACGTCGATGCGCGCTCCCCACGGCCCATGACTCGATCATCGGGCAGCGAGGACTGGTTGTCTCGGGGACTCAGCGGGCTAGGGGACAGGCCCGGCGCGGTGGAGACCGGGATACAGGCCGCTCAGGTCCTGCCCGATCGCCGACTTGAGCCCCTGGCTCGTCTCCATCTCTGCGCGAACGTCGTCGAGGGGAGCGTCGAGTGCCTCGCCGCGTTCATCGACACGATTCTCACCGGCATGGCCACGCAGGCCCGCGACGGAGCGACCCGTCAGGAGCTGGAGGCCGCTGCGGCGTTGGCGATGACGGCCTGGCCCACCGGCGCCGCGGCCATGGTCCAGGTGCCCGTCGACGACGACAGGTCGTGAGCGAGGGCGACGGCGGCCCCCTGACTCATCGCCCGGGCACGAGCGCCTGCAGAGAGCCGGACTTGAACCGGCGTACCTCCTGCGGCCAGCCGCACCCCTCGGCCACCCGTCCCGCCCACCGGCGCGCGGACTCGTCGTCGGGCACGTCGACGATGGTCAGCCCGCCGAGCCACTCCTTGGTCTCCGCGAACGGCCCGTCGGTGACGACCAGCTCGCCACTCGTGGCGTCCGCGGCCGCCGCCTCCTCGAGCTCCTCGACCAGTCCCCCGGCGTAGACCAGGACGCCTTGGTCCTGCATCTCCCGCACGACCGCCCGGGACGGCTCCGCCCGGCTCTCGAACCACGTCTCGTCGTGGTCGCCGACCCACTGCTGGTTGAAGTAGATGAGGTAGTGAGGCATCCCGGTCCCCTTCGTCGGGCGGACCTGGTGCCCGCCGTACCTACGCTACGAACGGCGGCCGGCGAATACGACACTCGCGCTTGAGCGTGTCGGGCGTGATCGGCCCGAGGTGTCGAGCCAGGACGGCCCGTGGTGCCCCGAGACCGCCCGGAGCGCGACAGGTACGGCGTGCCGCCTCAGGCCGGCACCACTGCCTGACCCTCGAGGCGGTGGAGGTCGGGCAGCCTTCGGCGCAGCACCATGTGCACGGCGACCAGCGTGGAGGTCAACGCCGCATAGACGCACCACAGCGACGCGAAAGCCTGGACGTAGACGATGGCGACGACCGTGAGCCCGACCAGGTTGAGCAGTCCGAAGGCGACGATCGAGGGGTAGCCCGACAGCACCGACGGGCCGATCACCGCCACGATGTACAGCACGGCCCACATCGTCCCGTACGTCAGGTCGACGTCGTAGACCAGTGCGTGCGGCTCCTCCCTCACCTGGACCGGGCCGTCGAGCACCGCCCAGAGCAGGTACGCCGCGACCACTGCGCCGAGGACGACGAACGGCGCCACCCGCCGGCGCCTCCCCTGAGGCTCGAGCAAGAGCACCGCGAGCGGCACCAGGATCGGCAGGACCGGGAAGGCGACGAGGACGTAGATCATCGCGGCGGCGTGCTGGACACCGGCCGAGACGTCGTCGGACGCGCCGCTCCAGACGAGGGCCTCGGTCAGCTGGTGGAGCGCGAAGAGCAACGGCAGCGACGCGAACGGCAGCTCCCGGACCGTCCGCACCTCACGCAGGCAGACCGCAGCGACGGGGAGCAGGCCCACGCCAGCGGTCAGATCGGCGCTCATCGAGAAGCACATCTCTCGGCCGGTTCCCCGGTCCGGCGGACGCAAGCCCCGAGGATCAGCGGTTGCAGCGGCCGAGCAGGGCTCCGCCCGTGCGACCACCCCTACTAGGCTGCTCGCGCACCTCGGGCCGGTAGCTCAGCTGGCAGAGCAGGAAACTCATAATTTCCCACGCGCGGGTTCGAGCCCCGCCCGGCCCACTGGCGCGCCTGCCGACGTACGCGGAACGGAATCACGGTGCACCCTCATCGACCTCAGCCCCCTCCGCGACGCGCAACCGGGTGCCCTCGACGTCGAGGGCGTTGCCGGTGATCTCGATGTCGCGCCCCGCCTCGACGAGGATGCCGCTCGCAAGGCCGGTGAGTCGGTTCCCGGCGATGAGCACCCGGGTGGCGACGCCCGCGCCCCGGCCGTCGGCGCCGTCGTCCTCGGTCACCGAGATCGCCCAGAACTCCTCATCGGCGCCGGTGACCGTGTTGTCGCGCACGACCGTCCCGGGTGCGTTGCGCAGCTCGATGCCCACCTCGGAGTCACGGCGCCCGACGATCTCGTTGTCCTCGATGAGGGTGTCGGGGGTGCCGAGGATGACGAGCACGCCCTGCCGGTTGCCGACCAGACGGTTGTCGTGGATCCAGTTGCCCTCGCCGCTCGCGTCGTGCCGGTTCTCCTCTCCTCCCGAGTTGCCCAGGGCGACGGCGGCGGCGTCGCCGCCGGTGACCGTGTTGCCGCGGATCTCGTTGAGGTACTCCCCCTCGCCGTGCAGGTCGATGGCGTCCAGGACGCCGCCGTCGACGACGTTGTCGGCGACCAGGTTGTGGTGGGTGGGGAACTGCAACAGGATGCCGTGGCGCAGGTGCCTGCCGTCGAGGTGGTTGTCCACCACCACGTTGTGCCGCGAGTCGTTGCGAGCCCCTGGGTCGCGCTGGTCCGGCTTGCCCTCGACCACGATGCCGTAGCCCGACCCGCCGGGACCGACGCTGGTGGCGTCGGCGACGCGGCAGCCGGTCACGGTCACCTCGCGGCTGGCCTTCACCGTGATGCCGTGCCGCTGGAACAGCTCCACGGAGACGTCGTCGACGAGCACCCTCCGGCTGCCCTCCCCGTCGTCCTCGCCGATCTGCACGCCGTACATCGGCCCTCCGCCGGGGCCCTCCTCGTCCGGGTCGGTGCCGAGGTCTCCGTCGTGCTCCGAGCTGATGGTGACGCCGCTGACCGTGGCGTCCTCGACGCCCGCGCCGCGCACGACCGCACTGCCCTCCTCCCCGTCGAACGACGTGCGGAGCACCGTGGCGCTGCTGCCCGCGCCGCGCAGGAGCACGCCGTCGGCGAGCAGCAGGTTCGCGTCCTCGTCGCCGGGCTCGGCGGACCTCAGGTCGTAGACCCCGGCGGGAAGGACCACCTCGTCGCCCGGCTCCGCCGTGGCCAACGCTTCCCGGATGGCGGGAGCGTCGTCCCCGGTGCCCGGCTCCGGGTCGGCACCCAGGTCCGTGACGTCGTAGGACGTCCCGGTCGGGCCGGCCGGCACGGGGACCTCGACAGGTGTCCCGTCGGGGCCGACCAGTCCGGCCGAGGGCGCGGCCCGGGGGCCGGCGGGATCATCGCCGCTGCAGGCGGTCAGGGAGACCACGAGCAGGCAGACGACGATCCCGCAGCCCCGAAGGGGCCCCACCTCGAGGGACTCGACCGCGACCCTCGCGCTACCTCCTCCGGACCTGGACCACCAGCGACCTGGTGGCTCGCTTCGAGACCTCCGAGCCCTGGTAGACGAGGCGGAGCCGGTGGGTGCCCGGCGTGAGCCGGGGCATCGTCACCTGCGCGACGCCGCGGGCGTTGAGCGTGTCGCGGCCGAGCCCGGCACCGCGCTCCCTGACCACGACCTGGCCCGTGGCCGGCCTCCCGGCCGAGACGACCCGGAAGGTGACCCGGGCCCGGCTCCTCGTGGTCACCGGGCGCGGGCGCACGGTCGGCTTCGTGATCCGCGAGGGCGACTTGGCGACCTTGCCGATGTTCAGCCGCACGGCCTGGCGCAGCGGGGTGCTCTCGGAGGATCCGCCGACGTGCACGGTGAAGCGCCCCTTCGGCGTCACCCATTCCCCGTCCGCCCAGCGCCGGAGGTCGTCGGGATCCTCGGGCGTGAAGTAGGAGAGCGGGTGGTTGGACGCGCCGGCGTCCAGGACCGTCGAGACGCGCTTGCTCTCGCCGGGCTCGAGGTCGACCTTCTCGAACCCGACCAGGCGGTTGAAGTCCTCGCGGGCCTCACGGGGGAGCCTCAGGTACACCTGCGAGGCTTCCCTGCCGGCGACCTCGCCGGTGTTGGTCACGGTGTAGCTGACCCGCAGGCCGGTCTGCCGCTTGTTCCGGCGGACCTTCTCCACCGCGAGGTCGCGGTAGCCGAAGGTCGTGTAGGACTCCCCGTAGCCGAACGGGAACAGCGGCTCGGTGCCGGTCGCCTGGTACCACCGGTAGCCCATCTTCAGCCCCTCGGTGTAGCGCACGACCCGCTGCGGCTCACCGGGGATGGGGTCACGACCGATGCCACCGGGCGACCCGGTGTCCTCCTTGTAGCCCGGGTACTGCTCCTGGCTCGCGTACGCCGCCTCCCGGTCGGTCTTCCCCCAGGTGACCGGCAGCTTGCCGGAGAAGTTGTTGACCCCGAACAGCGCCTCGGCCACCACGTTGCCGTCCTCCTGGCCGGGGTACCACGCCTCCACCAGGGTGTCGACCTGGTCGATCCACGGCATGTTCACCTGGCCCTGGGTCTTCAGCACCGTGACCGTGTCCGGGACGGCCTCGAGCACGCGGGGGGCCAGCTGCTGCTGGTTGGTGCCCGTCACCGTGGGCAGATCGAGGTCGGGGACCTCGTTCGCGGCACCCGAGGCGCCGCCGCTGGGGTTCTCGTCCTGCCAGTTGCTGTTCTTGTCCCACGTCTCGCGGGCGACGTCACCGAGCATCAGGATGGTCACGTCGGAGTTCCGGGCCAGCTGGACGGCGCTGTCGATGTTGTTGCCGTTGTTGTAGGTGACCGTGGCGTCGGAGCCCAGCGAGCTGAGGACGTTCTGCAGGCCCTGCCGGGGGGTGACCTCGTACGGCGCGTTGACCGAGACGTTGTTCGTCCGGTCACCGCTGCGCGGCGGCAGCGTCGCCTCGCCGGCGAACCACCTGGCGCCGATCAGCGCCACCGAGTCGATCGCGCCGGCATCGAGCGGCAGGATGTCGCGCTCGTTGCGCAGCAGCACGAGGCTCTCCTCCGCCGCGTCCTTGGCGACCTGGGCGTGGGTGCCGCCCTGGACCATCTCGTCCTCGAGCTGGTCCCAGGTGAACTCCGTGTGCGGGTCGTCGAAGTCGCCGTACTCGAACATCTTGATGTAGCGCTCGCGCAGCATGTCGTCGATGTCGGCCTCGGTGATCTCGCCGTCCCTGATCGCCTCCCTGACGAGGTCGGGCGCGTACCACTCCGGCGCCTCGTCGACCTCGACGTCGGTGCCGGCGAGGATCGAGGGCACGGTGCTCTGCGCAGCGCGCCGGTCGGAGAAGACGTAGCCGTCGAAGCCCCACCGATCACGCAGGGTCTGGCGCAGCAGGGGCTTGCTCTCGCAGTTGTAGGTGAAGTTCACCTGCCCGTAGGCGCACATCACGGACGCGACGTCGGCGTCCTTGACGGCCATCTCGAACGGCAGCAGGTAGAGCTCGTTCATCGCCCGGGAGGGGACCCGGATCGCCGCGGTCCACCGCTCGAACTGGAACTCGCTGTCGTTGGCGACGAAGTGCTTGGCCGTCGCCTGGCTCACCTTGCGCTGCTGGATGCCGCGGATGATCTGTGACGCGAGAGCACCGGTCAGGTACGGGTCCTCGCTGAAGAACTCGTTGTTGCGCCCGCCGTACGGCGTGCGGATCAGGTTCAGGACCGGGCCCCAGAGCACCTGGTGCGCCCAGGCCCGCAGCTCGACGTCGAGCACCTGACCCCAGCGCAGGTTCATGCCACGGTCGAACGTGGCCGCCGAGGAGATCTGAGCGGGCAGCGCGGTCGCGGTCGGCTCCGGGAGGCAGTCGCCACCCCGGATGCCGGTCCCGCCGTTGGCCATCCGGAAGTCGGGGATCGCCAGCTCTGGGATGCCCTCGATGTGACGGCCGATCAGGGTGAAGTCACAGCCGACGCCGTTGTCCGGGTCCCCGTCGTCGAGGTCGTCGTTGTAGACGGGTCGGTTGAAGATCTGCTCGAGCTTCTGGTCCAAGGTCATCGCGTCCAGCAGGAGCGCGGTCCGCTCGACTGCCGGGAGGCTGGTGTCCATCCACGGAAGCTCCTCCTGGGCCGTGGCTGGCTGGCTCATGGTGGTGGCCCCGAGGGTCGTCACCAAGGCGAGGGCGGAGAGTGCGCTGACGACTTTTCTCTTCATGGGCTACGTCCCATCCATCCGTGGGGTGACGTGAATCACTCAACGATGCGCCTCTCCGGGCCTGGCTTCAAGGCACGCCGGACGGGGTCGCGAGGCATCCGGATCGCATCGCGAGGCACCGCACACCAACCCACGAAAACTCGGCCGAACGGGGCTCGATCGGGTCTCGCGGGCAGTCCGCGACGCACCCGCCCGGACCCGGGCACGGGTGGCCCCCCATCCACCCACCGGGCGGGCTAGCGGAGCGAGTCAGGGCCGCGGCGGCGGAGCAGCGCCTCGCCGATGTCCACGAGGCCGAGGATGCCGAGGACGACGCCGAGCGGCCGCCCCCGGAACCAGAGGAGCTCGGCATCGGCGAACCCCAGGGCCACCACGGCGCCGACGACGACCAGCCCGACACCGACGACCACCTGCGCCACGAAGCTCATGCCCCGGACCCTGCCCCAGGTCGTCGGGCCTCCGCATCGGCGGATGGCAGGGGACGACCCCAGACCAAAGTCGCGCTCAGCCGCCGCGGACCAGCCGGTCCCCCAGGTCCGAGCGCAGGTACAGCACCGCGCGCCCGTGCCGTGCCGAGGTGAGCAGCCCGGCGGCGCGCAGGGCGCGCAGGTGCTGGTTGACCGCGCTCGTGGTGACGCCGAGACGTACGCCGAGCTCGGTCGAGGAGGCCGGGGACTCCAGCACCACCAGCAGCTGGGCACGGGCGGCGCCGAGCACGTCGACGAGCGCCTGCGGACCGGCGACCCGGTCGTCCGGCAGCCAGAGCGTCCCGACGCCGCGGGCGGCGTACATGACCTGCGGCGGCTGCTCGGCGGTGATCGGCGTCGATCCCCCGCGCGAGAAGATCGACGGCACCAGCGTGAGCCCCGCCCCGGTGGTCGTACGCCGGTAGCCGCCCCGGCCGGTCGTCGACACCTGGACCACGTTCCCGACGAGCCGCACCCGCACGCTGAGGTCGTCGAACATCGCCGCCAGCCCGCGCTGCGCGATGACCCGTCCCCGGTGGGCGACGTCGCCCTCGAGCACGGTCCGCATCCGCGGCCACCACGGCGCGAAGCAGGTCTCCCAGAACTCCCGCACGGCCCGGACGACCCGGGCCAGCACCCGGTCGCTCCGCCCGGCCAGGACGGGTGGCAGCGGGTCGTGCACCTCGAGCAGCTTGCCGCGCACCACCCGGCCCGGCAGCGCGGCGACCAGCGCCAGCTCGTCGTCGAACCGGGTGAGCGGCGAGGTCGGCAGCGGGTGCAGGAAGTCCGGCGTCCACAGCCGCTCGTTGGTCAGCGCGGTGAGCACCTCGGTGTCCAGGCCGGCCCGGGCGGACTCGGTCATCCGCAGCCAGGGCAGGTGCTGGGGGTAGCGGCCCGGGTCCCGGAACACCCGCAGACCGAGGCCGAGCTCGTTGAGCGGTGAGATCGCGAAGCGCACCGCGCCCAGGTCGAGCCCCTCCAGCTCGTACTCGATCATGTAGCCGGACGCTACATCGTTGGCGGCACCGGCGAGCGGCGTGGGACAACAGGGCACGTGCTGAAGCGGACCCTCCTGCCCGACGACCCCGTCGCCCGGGCCCTGTCGCTGGCCACCATGGCCGCCTCCCTCTCGACCGGCCTCTTCTACAGCGTCAGCGCGCTGTACTTCACCACCGTCATCGGGCTCTCGGCCACGACCGTGGGCACCGGGCTGACGATCGCGGGCGCCGCCGGGGTGGCCGGTTCGTACGGCGGGGGCCGGCTCGCCGACCGGTTCGGCCCCGACCGGGTGCAGCAGGTCTCGACCGTCGTCCAGGCGCTGGCCATCCTCGCCTACGCCTGGGCCGACGACACCGTCTCGTTCGTGCTCGTCGCCTGCGTGGCGGTCGCGTCCCGTGCGGTGCAGGGCACCGCGAAGCAGACCCTGCTGGCGCGCTGGTTCACCGGACCCGACCGGGTCCAGGTCCGCGCCCGCCTCCGGGTGGTCACCAACGTCTTCATCGGCCTCGGCACCGCGCTCGCGGCGATCGCCCTGCTGGTCGGCACCGCCACGGCGTACCGGAGCACCCTGGTCGCCGTCGGCGTCGGCACCCTGGTCGCGGCCGTGCCGCTCGGCGGGCTGCGCCAGCGCGTGGACGGGCTCGCCGCCGCGCTCCGCCCGGTCCGGGGACGGCACGCGCTCCCGGACGCCCCGCTCGGCCGCTCCCCCCTGACCGACCGCACCTACCTGACCGTCACCGCGCTCACGTCGGTGATGGCGATGCAGTTCGGCCTGCAGAACGTCGGCGTCCCGCTCTGGGTCGCCCACCACACCGAGGCGCCGGACGTGATGGTCTCGGTCCTGCTCCTGCTCAACACCGTGCTGGTCGCGCTGCTCCAGGTGCGGGCCTCCCGCGGCACGCACGAGGTCGCCACCGCCGGCCGCGCCGTACGACGCGCGGGCCTGCTGCTCGCGGTGGCCTGCCTGCTCCTGGCCGCCTCCGGCTCGGTCGGGGTGGTGGCGGCGATCGTCCTGCTGCTGGTCGCCGAGGTGACCAGCACGATGGCCGAGATCCTCTCCGAGGCCGGCACCTGGGGGCTGGCCTTCGAGCTGGCCGACCCGCTCAGCGCCGGCGCCTACCAGGGGGTCAGCCAGATGGGGTACTCGGTGGCCGGCATGGTCGCGCCGCTGGTCATCACGGTCACCGCCATCGCCCACGGGGCGCTCGGCTGGCTGTTCCTCGGCGGGGTGTTCCTCACCGCCGGCGTGCTCGTCGCCGTGGTCGCGGCGCGCGCGGCTCGCGTGCCCGTGGCCGCGCCCGCGGTCGGGGCCGCCGCCTAGGTCGTCGCCGGCACCGGGACGGGCTCCGCGCGCAGCGGGAACAGCCGGGTCAGCAGGTCGGCGATGGTCACCAGGCCGCGCACCCGGTCGGGGTCCGCGGGCTCGGTCACGACCGCCAGCTGGTTGCTGCTCTCCCGCATCCGCGCGAGCGCGGCGTACACCGTGGTGGTGCTCGGCAGGGACAGCACCGGCCGGGCGAGCGGCGCGATCGGGCCCGCCTCGTCCTCGTCGAGGGTGTCCCGCACGTGCACCACGCCCACCGGTCGCTCGGGCGGACCGACCAGGATCCGCAGGTGGCCGGTGCGGCGGCTCGCGGCCTGCACGTCGCGCACCCGCGCGCCCTCGGGCACGGCGGTCGGGACCGTCGCGCGCAGCAGGTCGCCGAGGGTGAGCGTCTCGAGCTCGAGGGCCCCCGAGAGCTGGGTGGAGTACGACGCGTCCAGCGCGCCGACGTTGGCGGAGTGCTCCACGAGCTCGCGCAGCCCGGCGGTGTCCTGCCCGGCGCCCATCTCGTCGGTGGGGTCGACCCCCACCCGGCGCAGGCACCAGTTGGCGGACTCGTTGAGCGCCCGCAGCAGCGGGCGGGTCAGCCACATGAACCCGCGCATCGGGATCGCCAGCAGCGTCGCCGACCGCTCCGGGTGGGCGATGGCCCACGACTTGGGGGCCATCTCCCCGACCACGAGGTGCAGGAAGGTGACGACGATCAGGGCGAGCACGAAGCCGGCCACGTCGGCGAGCCACAGCGCGACGCCCCAGTCCTCGAAGAGCGGCGTGAGCCAGTGGTGGACGGCCGGCTTGGTGGTCGCGCCCAGCGCCAGCACGCTGATCGTGATCCCCAGCTGGGAGCCGGCGAGCAGGACGGTCAGCTCCGAGGAGCTGCGCAGCGCGGCCCGGGCGGAGCGGCTGGTGGCCGCGGCGTCCTCGAGCCGGTGCTTCTTGGCGGCCATCAGGGCGAACTCGACGGCCACGAAGAACGCGCTGGCGGCGATGATGACGACGGTGACGACGGCCACCAGGAACGGGTTCTCCATCAGGACGTCTCCTCGGTCTCGTGCTGGATGAGGGTGACGCGGACGGTCGCGGGGACGTGCTGGTCCACCTCGACCACCTCCAGGCGGGCGAGCCGCGGGAGCGGCGTGCCGTCCTGGACCAGGTCGGCCGGGTCGTCGGGCAGGCGGATCTCGACGACGGTGCCCGCGGCGGGCAGCCGTCCGTGCTCGGCGATGACCAGACCGGCCAGGGTCTGGTAGTCGCCCTCCGGGAGGTCCTGGCCGAGGGTGCGCTCCACCTCGTCGAGCGGCAGGTCGCCGGGCACCAGCCAGGAGTCCACGGCGTCGTGGACCGCGACCGGCTCGTGCTCGTCGTGCTCGTCGGCGAGCTCGCCGACCAGCTCCTCGGCGAGGTCCTCCAGCGTGAGCACGCCGACGAAGCCGCCGTACTCGTCGACGACCGCGGCCAGCTCGTTGCGGGTGCTGGCCAGCTCCTCGAGCGCGTCGGGCAGCGACATCCGGGTGGGCACGACCAGCGGCGGCCGGGTCACGTCCGCCAGCGTGGTCGTGGGTCCGGCGGCGAGCACGTCGCCGAGGTGGACGACGCCGACGACGCCCTGCTCGGCGTCCGTGACGGGGTAGCGGGAGTGGCCGGTGGCCATCAGCCGGCGTACGTCGGCGATCGCGGACCCCTCGGCCACGACGTCGACGCGGGTGCGCGGCACCATCGCGTGCTCGACGTCGCGGGTGGGGAAGTCGAGGACGCGCTCGAGGAGCACCGAGAGCTCCGGGTCGAGGTCGCCGCTCTCCCGGGAGTCGGCCACGATGTGCTCCAGGTCGCGCGCGGTGGCGGAGTGCTCGACGTCGTGGACCGGCTCGATCCGCAGCACCCGGAGCAGCAGGTTGGACGACTGGTCGAAGACCCAGATCAGCGGTCCGGCGACCCGCAGGTAGCCCAGCGTCGAGAGCGCCAGCCGGTCCGCCACCGGCTCGGGGCGGGCGATGGCGAGGTTCTTGGGGAACAGCTCGCCGAAGAGCATCTGCACGAGCGTGGAGAAGACCAGCGCGAGCACGGTGCCGATCGCGATGCCCACGGCCGTCGGCACGCCGACCCCGCCGAGCAGCTCGCCGAGGGAGTCGCCGATCAGCGGCTCGGCGACGTACCCGACGAGCAGGCCGGTCACCGTGATGCCCAGCTGGGCGCCCGAGAGCATGAACGAGGTCCGCCGGGTGACCGCCAGCGCGCGCCCGGCGGCCGCGTCACCGGCCGCCGCGCGCGCCTTGAGTCGCGAGCGGTCGACGGCCATGTAGGCGAACTCCTGGGCCACGAAGTAGCCCGTGACGGCGGTGATCGCGAGCACCACGAGCAGCCCCAGGAGGAGCGAGAGGATCGTCGTCATCGGCCACCTCCCTCGGTGCCGACGGAGACGTCAGCGCGGTGCGGGGTGGCCTGGACTGGTCGAGGTCGCTTCTTGCGCATGGTTCAGGGTGAACGAACGGCGACGCCGGGATCGTTCCCCTGCAGGTGCGGATCAGCCCGTGGCGGCGACCACACTCGCGTCCGGGTCGTAGGCACAGGAGTCCTCGGCGTCCACGGCCGCGCCGGGCTCCGGCTCGGGGGGCTCGCTGGGGTCGGTCGGCGTCGGGTCGGGATCGGCTGGGTCGGGGTCCGTGGGCCGGTCGCGGCGCTTCGGGGGGTCGATCGCGTCGGCCACCCGGTCCTGCACCCACGCGAAGTCGGGGTCGCCGGAGAAGAACTCCTCCGAGGCCCGGAAGACGACCGAGCGCACCTGGGCGTTCTTCACCTTGAGCGCGAGCTCGACGAACGCCGGCACCAGGTCGAGCGGGATGTCGCTGTAGACGATCTCCTTGCCCGCCGCGGCGAGCGCCTGGTAGCGCCGGATCAGGTTGGCGGGGTCGGCCGCCTCGATGATCGCGTCGATGGTGCAGCGCTGCCGCTCCATCCGCTCGTAGTCGTCGGAGCCCCAGCGCCCCCGCGCGAACCACAGCGCGTGGAACCCGTCGAGGTGCTGGTCGGGGCCGGGGTCGATGTAACCGGTCGGCGGGATCCCGGCGTCGGTGTCGCCGTTGATGGCGACCGGCTCGTTGACGTTCACGGTGATCCCGCCCATCGCGTCGACCACCTCCTCGAACCCCTTGAGGTTGACCAGCACGTAGTAGTCGACCGGGACCCCGAGGCTGCCCTCGACGGCCTGCTTCACCGCGTCGGCGCCCTCGTTCTCGCTCCTGCCGAGGACGCCGGGGTGGCGGGTCGGGATCTGCCCGTAGATCGCGTTGAGCATGTAGAAGCCGTCGTCCTCCGGGCCGGAGTAGCCCTCGGGGTAGAGGTCGTGGAGCGGGCTGTCCTCGGGGAACTGCGCGTTCATCATGTTGCGCGGCAGGCTGAACATCACGGTGCGACCGGTGCCGGTGTCCATGCTGACCAGCACCACCGTGTCGGTGCGGACGCCGGTGCGTCCCTCGCCGCCGTCGCCGCCGAGCAGCAGCACGTTGACCCGCTCGCGCCCGCCCCACGGGTCCTCGCGGCTGACGTCGCGCGGCGCGGTCGCGCTGGTGTTGCCCTCGAAGACCGTCTCGACCAGGTCGGCCTGCACCAGGGCGTACCGCGCGGCGAGCGCGAACGGGAAGCCCACCAGCAGGCACAGCGCCAGCACGAAGGCGTGGCCGACGGCGGTCTGCCAGCGCTCCCGCTCCCGCGGCCGGACCTGCCGGTAGGTCAGGTAGACGACGCAGACCCAGACCAGCAGCCCGACCGCGAGCAGCGCGGCGGCCACCTGGAGCCGGGTCGGGCTGAACACGAAGTCGAGGACCGCCTCGAGGTCGCGGCCGACGTACCAGGCGCCGCCGGCGAGGACGGCGACCGCGGGCAGCAGCACGCACCACCCGAGGAGCCGGCGCCCGCTCCACAGGAACCCCGACCCCGGCAGCAGCGCGCCGAGCAGGGTCACGCCGAGGGTGCCGGGCAGGCCGTGCGTGCGCCGGAACCGGCGGCGGGCGATCCGGGTCCCGGGACGGTTCGCGCGCCGCGCCCGATCGGCCGCGGCGGCCGCGGCGGCCGCCGACCTCCGCGACCGGCGTACGACGCGCGCCGACTCCGCCTTGCGGCGCCCGGGCTGCGGGCGAGGCGCGGCAGGCGGGGAGGGCGGGGTCTCGGACATGGCCGGCACAAAATACCCATGCGCGGGACCACCGGCGGGGACGTCGCGCGGATCGCCGCGCCGTCGAGCCGTGACCGGCCGGACGGTTGCTGGCACGCTGGACGCATGCCGGAGACGCCACTCCCCCCGCTGGAGCCGCTCGCCGAGGACTGGCAGCGGGCGCTCTGCGTGGTGGCGCACCCCGACGACATGGAGTTCGGCGCGGCCGCCGCGGTCGCCCGCTGGACCGGCCAGGGCAAGCAGGTCGGCTACTGCATGGTGACCAGCGGCGAGGCGGGCATCGACGCCCTGGCACCCGACCAGTGCCGGGCCGTCCGCGAGGCCGAGCAGGTCGCCTCCGCGCGGGCGGTCGGCGTCCCCGTCGTGGAGTTCCTCGGGATGCCCGACGGGGTCCTGGAGTACGGCGTGCCGCTGCGCCGCGCGATCGCCGAGGTCGTCCGGCGGGCGCGCCCCGACATCGTCATCACCGGCAACTTCCGGGAGACCTGGGGCGGGCGCAACCTCAACCAGGCCGACCACGTCGCGGTGGGGCGCGCGGTCGTGGACGCGGCGCGCGACGCCGGGAACCGGTGGGTCTTCCCCGAGCAGCTCCGGGACGGGACCGAGCCGTGGGGCGGTGTCCGCGAGGTGTGGGCGTTCGGCTCCCCCGAGGCGGCCCACGGCGTCGACACCACCGACACCTTCGACGCCGGGGTGGCCTCGCTCGAGGCGCACTCGGCGTACATCGAGGGCCTGGGGTGGGAGCACTTCGACGCCCGCGAGTTCCTCGAGGGCACCTCGCGGCCGACCGGCCAGCGGCTCGGCGTCACGTTCGGGGCGGCATTCGAGGTCTTCCCGATGGGCTGGGGCAGCTAGCCGGCCGACTCCTGACACGCCGGGAACGCGGATCTGGTCCCGCCGCCCGCGGACCGTCGAGCGGGTCTAGGGTGCACCGCGGCACCGGCCGCGTCCCCGCGGTCCGTCCGGCACCTGGGGGGGCGTGGTGGGGAAGCAGGCGCAGCCGGGCCAGGCCATCGCCGACGGCCGACGCCGATCGGCCCTGCGGCTGCACCCGGCGCAGGTGGTGGTCGCCGGCTTCGCGGCGGCCGTCGCCATCGGCACGGCACTGCTGATGCTGCCGGTGTCCAGCGAGGGCCCCGGTGGCACCTCGCTCCTGACGGCGCTGTTCACGTCCACCTCGGCGGTGTGCGTGACCGGGCTCGTCGTGGTCGACACCCCCACGCACTGGTCGACGTTCGGCGAGTGCGTGGTCCTGGCCCTCATCCAGGTCGGCGGGCTGGGCATCATGACCTTCGCCTCGCTGCTGGGGATCCTGGTCTGGCGGCGGCTCGGGCTGCGCTCGCGGCTGACCGCGGCGACCGAGACGAAGGCCGTCGGGCTCGGCGAGGTCCGGTCGGTGGTCCGAGGCGTGGTGGTGACCAGCCTGCTGTTCGAGGCGGTGACGGCGGCGGTGCTGACGCTCCGCTTCGCGCTGGCCTACGACGAGCAGTGGCCGCGGGCGGCGTACCTCGGGGTGTTCCACTCGGTCTCGGCCTTCAACAACGCCGGGTTCGCGCTGTGGTCCGACAACCTGACCCCGTTCGTGACCGACCCCTTCATCTGCGTGCCCATCGCGCTCGCCGTCATCGCGGGCGGGCTGGGGTTCCCCGTCTGGCTCGAGCTGCGCCGGCACCTGCGCCAGCCGCGTCGGTGGAGCATGCACACCCGGATGACGCTCACCGCGACCCTGGTCCTCCTGGTGGCCGGGTCGGTGTTCGTGACGCTCAACGAGTGGAGCAACCCCGCCACCCTCGGGGCGCTCGATCCGCCGGGGCGCGTCCTGGCCGGGTTCTTCCAGGGCGTGATGCCCCGCACGGCCGGCTTCAACAGCCTCGACTACGGGGAGATGCGCGACGGGACCCTGCTGGGGACGGAGATCCTGATGTTCATCGGCGGCGGCTCCGCCGGGACCGCGGGCGGCATCAAGGTCACCACGTTCGTGCTGCTGCTCTACGTCATCTGGGCCGAGGTCCGCGGTGAGCAGGACGTCGAGGCCATGGAGCGGCGGATCGGCGACCGCACCGTCCGCCAAGCGCTGACGATCGCCCTGCTCAGCGTCGCCGCGGTCGTGCTCGCCACCTTCGTCCTGCTCGAGCTGACCACCCACCCCACCCGGGACGTCCTCTTCGAGGCGGTGTCCGCCTTCGCGACCGTCGGCCTCTCCACCGGCATCACCGCGGACCTGCCGGGCTCGGCCCAGCTCGTCCTGACGGCCCTGATGTTCCTCGGCCGGCTCGGGCCGGTCACGTTGGTCTCGGCGCTCGCGCTCCGCGAGCGTCCCTCCCTGCACCGCCTCCCGGAAGGACGGCCGATCCTTGGCTAGGAAGCTCAACAACGGGGTCGCCGTGCTCGGCCTCGGCCGGTTCGGCCGCTCCTTGGCGCTCGAGCTGGTCAGCGACGACATCGAGGTGCTCGGCGTCGACAGCGACGCCCGGACCGTCCAGTCCCTGGCCGGCCGGCTGACCCACGTCGTCCAGGCCGACACCACCGACGAGGAGGCGATGCGCCAGCTCGGCATCGGCGAGCTCGACATCGTCGTCGTCGGGGTGGGCAACGACCTGGAGTCCAGCATCCTCACCGCGTCGGTCGCCCTCAACCTCGGCGCGCGCAACGTGTGGGCCAAGGCGATCAGCTCGGCGCACGCCCGGATCCTCACCCAGATCGGCGTCCCCCACGTCGTCCGTCCCGAGCACGACATGGGCCGGCGGGTCGCCCACCTCGTCCGCGGCGGGATGGTCGACTACATCGAGTTCGACGACGGGTACGCCTTCGCCAAGACCACGCCGCCGCCGGGCCTGCTCAACCGGAGCCTGGCGGGGTACGGCGTCCGCCAGCAGTTCGGCGTCACCATCGTCGGCCTCAAGCGCGACGGCGGCGAGTTCAGCTACGCCACCCCGCAGACGGTGCTGCGCACCGGGGACCACATCATCGTCTCCGGACCGCGACGCCAGGTCGAGGCGTTCAGCCGGCTGACCTGAGCAGGACGTAGGCCCCGACCGCGCTCACCCCGGCCACCAGGACTCCCACCGCCACGGGCTCGGCCCCGGCGTACAGCCCTCGCTCGCTCTCCTGGGTCGCGCGGTAGACGGCGACGACGACTGTCGCGCCCAACGCCTGGGCGGAGAAGGCGGGCGACGAGCATCTCGTGGGCGGTCGAGGGAGCCAACGGCGCCGGTCGTCCCGCTGGCACCACGCCTCGTGGCGGATGGGGTGCGGGTCATGGATGTGTCGGCGAAGCTGGCCGCTGGTGCGGTTCGACCGGCCACATGACGAGGGCGGCGCGACCCATGCGGGTCGCGCCGCCCTCGTCAGGGTCTATCGACGGTTCAGCGCCCCTTGCGGACCACCGTGACCTTCACGCGGGGGGACTTGGACGGCTTCAGACTGGTTGTGCCCAGGAACTCGGCGCGGACGCGGTGCTTGCCGACGTGCAGCTTCGGCAGCCTGATCCTGGCCTTGCCCTGCGAGGTCTCCATCGTGCGAACGACCTTTCCGTCGACCCGGATGCGGACCTTGCCTTCGGCCTTCGCCGAGACGGTCACCATGGCGACAGCGCGCTTCCCGGCGGTGAGCCTCGTCGGCTTGACCTTGAGCTTGGTGCTGGTGGCCTTCTTGGTGGGCGGCGTCGACGGAGTGGCCGTCACCGGGATCGCGGTGTCCCGGTAGGGCGAGAGCACGACGGGACCCTGGAGACCCGCCTCCTGCCACGCCGGTAGCTGGTAGTTGCTGTCCCCGGACTTGCGGACGGCGTTGAACATGGTGGTCGCCACACGGACGACGATGGTGTTCGTGCCGGGCCGCAGGTTCTTCCCAAGGTCGATGCGGTTTCGGTCGGCCTGGTTCACGGTTACCGGGGCCCCGTTGACGGTCACCGATGCAGAGTCCAGCACTGCCCCCAGGGCGAGGTAGGCGCCGTCGGTAATCGGCTGCCAGGTGTCCGCGAGCTCGATCGTCGCGGTGTAGGCGCCGATGCCAGAGGACTGACTCAGGTCGACCGGCCCGGTGATGTCGCGCCAGGACGGCAAGGCGCCGTCCTCGCCTGCGGTGACGGCGACCTCCGGCTGATCGGTCTTAACCGTCGTCCACTGCTTGTCGCCGGGCGTCCACGTCTGGGCCTGGAGCGTCCAGGTGTCGATCCGTTGGCCGCTGGGCAGGCCGCTCACCTCAGTGGTGCGGGTGTCGCCGTTGCTGAGCTTCGTGACGTACTGGCCGTCGGCTCCGGCCCGCAGAGTGAGCGCGTCACCCATGGCAAGGACGTCGCCGGTGCTGCTCAGGGCGTGCACTCCCGGTGCCGGGACCGGCTCGTCGGCCGCCGCGACCAGGGCAATGACGACCTTGTCGTGCGGCGCCACCTCGACGGGAACCCTGACGGTGCCGTTGCCAGTGGTGTACTCCGCGATCGCCGTGATCTTCCCTGTCCAGGTGTCCATCAAGTACGGACGGCCAGTGCCGGTCAAGGTCAGCTCCTGCGCCAGGGTCTCACTCGAACGGTTGTACACGAAGTCGTAGCTGACGCCGTCGCCGTCGCGACGGACCAGACCGAGGGCCGCGGTGGGCTCCTCAGGGATGACCGTGGGTCGGATCCCCGCCGCTGCGAGCGCAGTGGGCATGTCGGCCTCGTTGGGGACGTGGACGACGGTCGGCTGAGCCATGAGGTCCGCGACGACTCCTGCCAGTCCGGCGCCGCCCGGGGCGGCGCCCGTGGTGGTGCTCGGCGCCGATCCGACGATGAAGATTCGTAGGCCGTCCTCAGCCAGGTCGCGAAGGCGCTTGGCATTGGCGACCGACATGGTGGTCTGGTTGTTCAGCACCAGCGCCTCATGGTCGGAGGTGTCGGCGAAGAGACCGCCATCGGCCTCGACCTGAAGGTCGGGGTCGGTGAGGTAGTCCGGGGCGACGTACTCGTAGGTGTAGCCGGCCCTCGACGTCGCGGAGTCGTTGCCGAGCATGTGCTGAACCGGTTGCTGGGTGCCGGCGCTGGCGCCAGCGAGACCGAGGTCCTCGTAGTAGACGCCGAGGTCGAGGGTTGCGCGGCCCTGACGGAGGACCAGTTGGTCGCGCGCGAGGGACTCGTTGACCGGCTTGTAGTCAGGCCAACTGGCCTGACGCGGCCCGAACTCGTCGTTGACGCTGATGACGCCGAAGATGTCCCACGGGTGGTAGCCGGGCCAAGAGCCATCACGACCGCTGGAGCCGACACCGACCGGGGCGTCGCGGTAGGCGTAGCCGTGCCATACGAGTTGGTTCACGCCGCCGGCATACGACTTGTAGATGCTGTCCAGGAGACCCTGGGAGTACTTGCCACCGACCTGTGTGCCGTCGCCGCCTTGACCGAACTGGCCGCCGACGCTGGGTCCGGCCAGGCTAGAGCGGTAGCCGCCCTGGAAGACGGCGCAGCACTCGACGGAGACGATGTTCTTACCGGTCAGGTGCGCGCCGGCGGCGACTGCACGGTGGCTCTGCTCGGGACCGACGGTGTTCGTCGGGCCCGCGAAGTTCAGCGACTCGCCCTCGGGGATTCCAGCTGCCCCACCGGCGGCGCCGGTGGAGATCGGCACGCCGTAGGACTGGGCCCGGTAGTTCAATCCGTGGCCCTCGGCCCACTCCTGCATCGGAGCGACGTAGCGCTCGATGTAGAGGTCGCTGAGAGTCTGGCGGTAGTCCTCACGGATCTGTGCATCCACGCCCGCGAGCTTGAAGGCCGGAGTGCCGCTGCCCTGGATCCCGGCGCCGGCGAGCGCCGGGAGCAGGGTCGTCGGGTCGTAGCCGCGCCGCTTCTCGAACTGCTGGAGGAAGCCCCAGGTCCACTTCTGAGTTTCACCAAGCTCGAGAGAGTCCTCGAAGATGGCGCCGCCGCCGATCTTTCGCAGGTTGGCGCGGACCGTCGGGGTCAGGATGTGCTCGTCCCAGAAGTTGGTCTGGATCTGTACTCCACCGCGATTCCAGTGGTCGGGCACGTAGTTGGGCTGCGTGGCTGTGTAGCCGTTGCGCTGGGCCACGAGACCGGACGCGGTCTGGGTGAAGTCGATGACCACCCACGGGTTTCCGTTACCGCTCGGGAACGTGTAGTCGAGCTTGCCCGCACTGACCTGAGCGGTCACATCGAGGACCGAGGAGGGAACCAGCTGGACCGGGGCAGCGTCGGACGCGGTGCACGCAGTGGCGCATTGAGCGACGAGGGTCCTCAACCGCGTTGCCCGGGCCACGGTCACGACGGGCTCCGAGACAGCGTGCGCGTTCTTGATGGGCGAGGTCGACAGGTCACCGCACTCGGCGGTGCGGTCGCCCAGACCGCTCACCACGACCCGTTCGGCATCCGCACCGGTTCCGACGGTGACGCTGTCGCCAGGCGCGTAGCCGCCCAGGCTCTGCACCTTCAGCATCTCGTCACCAGGCGCTGCCGCGCCGCACAGTTGGGTGGTCACGTTCGGCGGGGCCACCGTCGGGGCAGGGAGGGCGCCGGTACGGCTGGACCCCGCGGGATTGAACTCGCGGCCGAAGATGAGCTGTTGCTCGGCCTCGCGCTGATTGAAGCTGTTGAGGGTGGGAACGGTCGGCGGGTACTGAGGACCAAGGTTCTGGTCCACGACGAGGCCCAGCTCGGCTGCTTCTGCTGTGATGACCTCCATCTTGTGTGCCCACTCCGGGGTGCCCCAGCCGTACTGCTCGAGGAACGAGTTGGTCTGGTTGCCCGCTCCCGGGACGACGAAGGGCGCGATCTCTACGCCACCGGCGCCGGAGGCGGCCATGTCACGCAGCTCGGCGCGGAGCACCTCGTCGTCGGTGTAAGCCAGCGGCATCCAGTACCGGTACATCGGCCGGACGCCCATCGGCGGATTCGCGAACGCCTCCGCCGTCAACAGGGGGGACTCACCTGTCGTGGCTGCTGCGCCGCGTGCAGGCTCTGTCGGAGCGGCAGACGGCTCCGCTACCGCAGGGACAACGGCTGTCGCGGAGACGGCGACGGCGACGGTCAGCGCGGACACGACGGCCACGGCTCGACGACCAAGCCGCCGGGGGGTTCGGGTCTGGGTCATCGTTCCTCAAGAGTGAAAGGTTTCAAAACGTGTGGTCGTCGTCACGCTAGAGGTGCCGATCACGCGCGTCAATAGGACACCGGCGGTGTCTCAGCCGGCGTCTCTCGACTCAAAGCGCGTCGAAGCCGTCGTGGCACCTAGGCGGAGAAGAATGGTGACGTGGGTGAGATCCGGAAGCGCAGGCGTGGGCTGCAACTGGAACAAGCCATCATGGACGCTGCGTGGGCAGAACTCGGTGAGGTCGGCGGGACGGGTTCGCGATCGCAGGTGTCGCCGAACGCTGCGGGACCCACACGCCTTCTACGCCGGTCCGTCCGGGCAAGCCACACGGGAGTTCTCCTTGAACGGGAGGACCGCACACAAGCTCCTTCCTCCGTCGGGAGGTGCCGGTTTCGATCGCTCCCGTGATGAAGGCGGCGGTGGCTAGGGGCGATCTGGCCTCCTAGCCTTCTCCGATGCTCCAGAATCTCGGTCACAGCCTCATGACCAACGACCTCATTCACGCGGCCGCGCCGCTGGACCACGCGACCATCGTGGTCGTCGTCGATGATCTGCGGCCCTGTCGTACTGCGTGCGCGCCTCGGACCGACAGGCCTACGAGGTGGGTGCGTTGTGACTCCGTCCATGCTGCCTCGGATGCAGGACGTCCGGGGGTATGGGTGCAGCGTTCCGATTGGAACGCTTGACGGGCAACGTCCCGTCGGTCATGACGATTCGCCGCGCGGGATGGAAGCGGTGAAGGCTCGACCTCGAGGCGGAACGCCTTCGCGCGCACCCGTCGCCTGTGCGTCGTGGTGTGCTGAGTGGCGGGGCTGCGGACCTCGAAAGCCGTTGCCTGGAGGCTCAACCCTAATGAGTACGTACTCCTATTTTCGCCCGCTCATCGCCACGACCGCTCACCTGGGGCGTGAGCGGTCGGCGGCAGATCCGGGCGAGCGTAGGACTACGCCGTGAAAGTCGGCAGCGCCTGGGCGAGTGCTTGACGGCGCCCCGGCCGGCTCTTGTTCTATTGGGTGGCGCATCCGACCGCGCCGGTGATGCGAGCCTGACGACAGATCGAGCGCCGATGCCGAAGACCGACTACGACGAGCTCGGCGCGGCGTGCTCCGCAGACAACGAGAAAACCCTTCTCAACGGCCACCCCGAGCGGCCGGCCTGGGCGAGGGTCAGCACGACGAAGGGCGCAGCCATCAGGACACCCGCCGCCACGGGCTCGGCCCCGGCGTACAGCCCTTCCCCGCTCTCGTGGGTCGCGCGGTAGACGGCGACGATCGCGCCCACGACGGGTGCCAGCCACGCCGCGAGGTGGGCGCGTCGCCACAGGTCCATGTGGTCGTTCCACACGGAGCCGGCGGCTCGGCCATCGAGCGATCGCGAGCGCACCCGATCGTTCCTGAGCTGCTCGACTCGGGTGACCGGCAAGCGGCTACGGGGTGCGCTCTGCCCGTTCGCACTGTGCGGTCGAGACTCGACAGCGAACCCACGCGGACCCGTAGGCGTAGTTGTTGTCCTCCTCCTCATGGATGCCTTCGTACGCCTCGACGACGAACGCATCGTTGGTCTCCCACACGCGGTCGACGAACCGCGGGTCGCTGCCGGCGTAGGCGAAGATTCCCTTGAAGCGGGCCGTCACCCGCCCGGACCTGCTGTGGCGGACGGTCAGCGTCGAAACCTCCCGCTCGTCGGTCCTGCCCAGAACGTCCGAGACTGTCAGGACGAGACGTGCGTTCGGGGAGAACGCGGCCGTCGTCTCGGTGCGTCGGAGGGTCCACAGGGTTCGGCGTGGCCGACGGTCGTCGACGACGCGGCCGGTCGGCAGGACGAGGACGTGGCGACGCACGCTGGAGACCGCGCCTACCGGCTCGTCCCACGCGCCGATGGGGGCCCGGCTCCTGGGGATCTCCACCGTGCGGCCGGTGCGGGGCGTCCACCAGAGCAGCCGAGTCACGGTGGATCGGGACCTGATCCTCTCCGCGACCAGGACCCGCCTTGCCGAGATGGCTTGGACGGCGGCGAGCTGGGTGGTCCGGAGCGTCCGTCCGACCTGACGTCCGTCCGAGATCCGGTGCACCCGGAGGAAGTGCCCCTTCGCGCGCGGCCTGAAGTCGGCCGGTCCTATGACGAAAGTGCGGCCGTCCTCCGAGACGCCGGAGGGCGGGCTCGGGGCACGTCTGGTCAGGACGCGGTGGCGACCGTTGTCCCTCACGAGGTCCAGGCGGTAGCCCAGGGTCTCGAAGTCGTCGGTATGGCGCTCCGCGTAAGCGAGATAGCCGTCGTGGACGCGCAGCAGCTGGGCGTCGGTCGGCAGTCCGCTCACCGCGATCGGGGAGCGTCCCGGTCGGACGATCTGCTCCGCGGCGTCGTCGTAGTAGGCGGCGCGTCGTTCCGGGCCCGCCGGCAGCTCGCTCGGGACGACGTGGGTGGTCGGTACGGCGGCCGTGGCGGTGCTCAAGGGGATGCCGGCGGCAAGCAGGGGCACGAGGACGGCGAGGACGGTGGCCGCAAAGACGCTGGGAGGAGTCCTGTGGGGTTCGATGCGAGCGACCTCGTCCGGCAAGGACGTTGATCTCAACGAGAACACCGAGGCCAGCTTCGTGAACTGCATCGGCACATCGTCCCAGGTTCTGCTTCGGCTCGACCGGTCATCGCACCAGCGCGGAGATCGACCGCTGATCCGGGGTTCCGCACTGAACCCGGCAGAAGCGGGCGTTTCGAGCGATGTCAGGACTCGGGCGGGCAAGGCAGCACCGTGCCGTCGACGTCAACGACGGGCTTGCCGTCGAGGCCGTCAGGGTTGAACTGAAGTTCCCCATGCAGCAACACAGCCGGGCTGAGGCCGGGTTCGCGCTGAACATGCAGGGACACGACGATGGCGGTCTTGGTGGCCTGAGCGGAGGCAGTGACCTTGTCGCCGACGCCGTGCCCATAGCGCAACACGAGCGTGTCGTCGGGCTGCACCGCGCATGAGTCGAAGTGCTGATGACCCTCCGGGTGTGCTGCCGCATACCAACCCGCTCCGCCTGTCACCAGTCCGGCAGTGAGGGCCACGACGGCGAGAGGTTGTGCGTACTTCCTCATCAGCCCCCCTCGGTCCCCAGGAGCACTCTGACGCACGACGTGGCTGTGCGGTTGCACTTCCCGACATTCGCCCGACCTGTCATCGGCAGGACCGCGCGATGTGACGGCGACCGTTTTGTCGTGTCCTCTATCACCCCGCCGTGACTGCTGGCCCCATCGCTGGCATCCGCGCAGCACACGGTGACCATTAGCCACACTCCGGCCGGGGGTTCTCCTTCGCGTCAACCAGAATCTTTATCGGCTAAACGTCACCAACGTCGTGGCCGAGTGTATCTAGACCAGCCACTTCTAATTCTGGGAAAGTGGCGGGCAGGCTGTTTCGATTGCTATCGAAGATCAGAGCCGTTCCGAGAAAGTCGAACCCGCGCCATTTGGACGAGCACGTAGATCACGGCCGAAACAACACTCACGCCGAGAACGAGAGCCAGAAGCGCCGAAAACTCAAGGTTCATGGCGTTGCCAGCAACCAATCCAGCGAGGGGAGCCAGGAACGCTAGAACTGTACCAGCCGCGTAGTCACCGCTTCGTCGCGAGTTTTGTTCCCTGACAGTTCCCATGTCATGGCTCCTATAGGTTTTTCATGATGCATCCGGCCACAGCCGCCTCAACGTACCCGTAAACACCTCCCACATTAACCTTGGAGATGCCAGAGCCCACCTTCTCAATCACGACATTCGCCGTCCCGGTCGTAATGCCAAGGCCCAGGGTGGTTACAAGGGGCGCCCTTACCGCACTTGATCAGCGCACACTTAATGACCGTCTTGGCCTTCGTGAGTCACTTACCGCACGGCCAGGAGAATGGATTCCACCACGGGTCTGCGACGATCGGATAGGCCCTGCGTCCACCGTGGGCGATCAACTGAGTCAGGGTTAGCCCGTCGACCTCGTAGTCACCCCTCGCTGGTGCGGTGCTGGGTGACGTCGGCGACGTAGAGCCGGTCCGGGGCGTCCGGGGTGAAGTTCCGCTCCACCAGGTTCTGCGACGGCGTGGCTGACTCGTCGCGGCGGGTGCCTCCGCGGAGCCGGCGGCGGTGCACGCCCTGCACACCGGTGTGGCGCATCAGCCGCTCCACCCGGCCGTGGCTGACCCGGTTGCCGGACCTGACGGATGGTCTCCATCAGGTGCGTCTGCTCCCAGGCCCGCGCGCTGGCGGGCCGGTTGCGCCACTCGTAGTAGCCCGAGGTCGAGACATCCAGGACCCGGCAGGTCACCGCGACGGGAACCCCACTGGCGGCGAGCTCGCAGACCACCGGGTAGATCATTCTGGGAGGACGTTCTGCCGAGCGAAGTAGGCGGACGCGCGCTTGAGGATCTCTACTTCCATCTCGAGGACACGCTTGTCGCGGCGCAGCTGGACCAGTTCGGCCCGCTCGTCGGTGGAAAGGCCTTCCTTCTTGCCCTCGTCGATGTCGGCCTGCTTCATCCACCGACGCAGACCGGACTCGGCGATGCCGAGATCCTTTGCGATCTGGGAAATCGACTTCTCACGCAGCCGGGCCAACTCCACGGTTCGGCCGCGTTCGCAGTTGCGCAGGCTGCGGTAGATCTGGGCGAGCGTAGCCGCCCTCTATGCGGCAGATCCGGGCGGAACCTCAGGCCTCCGCTGACCGTCATACCCGGATGAGGATTGCCCGACTGGGTGCTGGCGCAGCCTCGCTGCTCCTGTTCGCGACCGCGTGTGGCTCTGAGGAGCAAGAAGTGAGTCCTCCTAGCGATAGCGCCGGGTCCTGGCTGTGTGAGCAGAACGAGCGCACCTTCTCGACCGTGGACCCGTCCAAGCCACCAGGCGACCGCACGCTCGCCGAAGCCGTGGCGTTCCGCTTGGAGCCGCCGTACGAGATCGACGATCAGCAGCGAGGCGTGGCACTCGTCCGAGCGTTCGCAGACGACGCACTGACCGGCGAGTACCGGTTCGCTCGGTGGGAGACCACGGGCGGCTGGTACATGGAGGCAGCCGAAGAGTGCAAGTAGCGCACGCGCTCATCGGCATGAGCGCGCAGCGCGGCAGGTCCGTGGGACTACCGATGAGTCGTGCGTCGAAGTGCGGTCAGCACACCATGACCTCCGAGAGCGTCAGCGCGACGACCACGATCAGTGCTGCCGCTGAGAGAATTTTTGCGGTGCTCACCAACCCAGCCCGACACGCTGCGATCGACGGGACGGGCTGGGTGTGCGAGGCCATCGACCCCCAGCCCATCACCGAGTCGGGGCAGGTTTTCAGGATGAACATGTTCCATCCGAAGCACCCGGACGGGAACTACGAGATGCACAACTTGGTCCTGGACTTCGAGCAAGACCGGGCTATCGCCTGGCGACCGGGCTTCGTGGAGGACGCGAGCACCGGCGAACTCGGGTTCGGCGGCTGGACGTGGCGCTACGACCTGACCCCATGCGGAACAGACGCGTGCAAGGTCATGCACACCTATGACTGGTCGGCGGTGGGGCCAGAACCCCGCAAGCACCTTGAGTTTCCGCCGTTCCCCGACGACCACCTCGCGAACTCGCTCAACCACCTGCGCGACATGACTGAAGGTCTCCGGCAGGCGCCCGCCTGATTGCGCACCACCAGCGGCAGATCCGGGCGTCCGGCGAGTGGTGGTGCGAACGCAGGTGAGGTGCGACCCGATCAGCGAGCCAGCGGCGAGGCCTTGCGAAGGGCTCGCTTCGAGGTCTTCGCGCCTGACTTCGCCGCTGATGTGATCCCCTGGGTGAGGAGCGTCAATCCGGCACCGACCAGCCACACGTCCTTCGCGACTGCGGTGCCCTCCTGGCTCGGGCGGATGCCGTCGTCCAAGGTCATGGAGGGGGTCTTCAGGTACATGCCGATCAGGCTGGCACCGAAACCGGTCAGTGCGGCGCCGGCCACGGTTGCGGGGACCATGGGCGCCAGAAGGGCGGCGCCCACACCGATCTCGCTCAGGGCGAGCACTCGCGCGAACTTCGTCGCCTCCATGTCCTTGAAGAGAGCGGGGTAGGTCGCTGCCGCGGCACCATGGAGGAACTGGGCCGTGCCTTCGTCGGCGCCCAGCTTGCTGATGCCCGAGTTGAGGATGAACGCGCCGGTGGCGACGCGAATCGGGATGTGGGTGAGGGACACGATGTCTCCTGGGTGGGGTCGTAGGACCAAGGTGGTCATCCAGTGTTACCCACGTGCTGGTCGCCGATCCGACCCGCGGCGGGATGCCCGCCGCGGCCGGGATCCGTGACGCGGCCGGCCCCGATGTCCGACTGCGCCGACGTGATCCCCAGACGCACGCCTCGGACATCCATCCGACGTCGGCCCGCCTACCCCATTCCAGCGAGATAACGGGCACGCCACCCTGCCGAGGACAGTGACGCCGCTACGGTCCGTTGCATGGCCCGCCGGCTCGTCGTCTCGCTGGGCGTGACGGTCCTCGTCGCGGGCATCTCCGTCGGTCCCTCGGTCGCGGACCGGCTGATCCACCCACGCGACGAGGACGGCTTCGCGGACTACGTCGTCACGCACATGCTTCACCCGGGCACCCAGCAGGACAAGGACTGGGCGACCGACCACCCGGACGACATCCTGGCCGAGGGTGACCGCGCGTGCGCGTGGCTCTCCCGCCGCGGGTCAGCTCCGGACATCGACCCTTCAGGAGCCACGTCCGTGTACAGCCTCGTCCATGCCTACCTCGACGCCCGAGCTGACTCCGCCCTATCCCTCACGCGGCACGGACATGCCAACGTCGTGTACGGGGCGTGGGCGTACCTGTGCCCCGCGGAGCGACACGACAAGAGTGCGCCCCAGAGCGAGGACGACGACTGAGCTCCGGCGGGCCGAGAAGCTCAGAGGGCCTCTGACCTGGCTCTCGCCAGGCCAGAGGCCCTCTTCCTGCTCCCCCGGTTGGACTCGAACCAACAACCCTCCGGTTAACAGCCGAATGCTCTGCCAGTTGAGCTACAGGGGATCGGTGCAGCGCGGGAAACCCTAGCAAGCCGTCCGAGGGCGACGGAAATCGCCACCTACCGGACGTCGACCTCGTTGCGAGCGGCGGCCAACGCCTCCGCGGCGGCGGCCCGCACCTCCGGGTTAGCGGGGTCGATCCCCTCGTCGTACTCGTAGACCCAGGTGAGCGGGCGGTCCCCGCGAGGAGCGCGACGGGCGATCACCCGCAGTCCTCGCCGGCCCGTGACGGCGACGTGCCGCTGCAGGACGACGCTGGCCGTGACCCGCTCCCGGACCAGCTCCAGCAGCCGCCCGGGCTCCTCGACCTCGAGCCGGTGCCGGCGGCGCAGCTCGCCCCACGACCCGACCTCGGTCACGGTCAGCACGGACCCCTCGAGGTCCCAGTCGGCGGCCTCGACCTCCTCCCACGGCAGGCGGGTGCCGTCGGGGAGGTAGAGCGCGTCGCGGGTGCCGCCTACGGCCCCGTCGGCGGTCTCGGCCCAGGCGAGCAGCCGCTCCCCCGCGCCGACGGCGAGCGGCGCCGGCGTACGTCGGAACCTCATGCGCCCCCCACGATCCGGTCGCGCAGCGCGCGGCGGTGCTGCTCGAGGGCGGCGAGCTCGCCGAACATCCGGTTGTACTCGGTGGCCTGCTCGACGGGGTTGGTGCGCTGGAGCCGCGACTTGAGCTCGGCGATGCGCCGCATCGTGGTGAGCTCGAGCAGCCGGGTGACGTGCACCGCGACGTACGCCGCGTCGGGCTCCTTGGCGGTGAGCAGCGGCTCGACCGCCAGCGCGCTGATCGCCGAGGACACCTCGGGGTCGGTCGCCGCGTCGCGCAGCCGGCTCGCCCACCCGGGGTCGCCCGACCCCGCCGCGGGCCCGCCCGCGGCCGCGACCAGGTCCCACACCGCGCGGTACGTCGGGTGCCGGAAGTCGTTGGCGCCGATCTCGCCGGTGGTGCGGCCGATCGCCATCGGGTGCTGGACCACGAGCTTGAGCGTCTCGCGCTCGAGGGAGAAACGGGGGTCGCGCAGGTCGGGCAGCTGACGGCGCGGGGGCGGCGCCTCCTCGGCCGGCTCCGGGGCACGGTGGTTGCGCTGCTCGGCGGGTCGCGCGGCCGGCCGCTTGGCGGCCCGCCGTACCTCGGAGAGCACGGCGTTGGTGTCCACGTCCGCGCCGATCATCTTGGAGATCTCCTGCGCGAAGGCGGTCACCTTGGACTGGTCCCGCACCGACGCCACCAGCCCGGCGCTCTCCCGCAGCGCGTCGATCCGCCCGTCGGCGCGGTCGAGGTCGTACTTGTTGACGACGTTGCTGAGCACGAAGCGGTACAGCGGCACCCGCCGCGCCACCAGCTCGCGGACCGCGGCGTCGCCCTTCTGGATGCGCAGGTCGCACGGGTCCAGGCCGTCGGGCTCGACGGCGACGTAGGTCTGGGAGACGAAGTTCTGGTCGCCGGCGAAGGTGCGCAGCGCCGCCTTCTGGCCGGCCGCGTCGCCGTCGAAGGCGAAGATCACCTCGCCGCGGAACTCCTCGTGGTCGTGGAGGAAGCGGCGCAGCACCCGCGAGTGCTCCTCGCCGAACGCGGTGCCGCACGTCGCCACGGCTGTCCCGACGCCGGCGAGGTGGCAGGCCATCACGTCGGTGTAGCCCTCCACGACGACGGCCTGCGCGGACCGGGCCACCTCCTTGCGCGCGAGGTCGATGCCGTAGAGCACCTGGCTCTTCTTGTAGATGGTGGTCTCGGAGGTGTTGAGGTACTTCGCCTCGATCCGGTCGTCCTCGAAGATCCGGCGCGCGCCGAAGCCGATGGTGTCGCCGCTCGCGTCGCGGATCGGCCACATCAGCCGGCCGCGGAACCGGTCGTACGGCGAGCGGCCGACCGCGACCAGGCCGGCGGCCACGACCTCGTCCTGGGAGAACCCGCGGGCGCGGAGGTGGCGGAAGAGGTCCTCGCCGCCGCGCGGGGAGAACCCGATGCCGAACATCTCCGCGTGGGACTGGTCGAACTGGCGCTCGGCCAGGAACTGCCGGGCCTGGAGCGCCTCGGGGGTCGCCAGCTGCTCGGCGTAGTACTCCTGGGCGACGCGGTGGGCCTCGATCAGCTTGCCGCGCTGCGGGCCGCGGGGCTTGTCGTCACGCTCGTCGGAGTCCTCGCGCTGCAGCTGCACGCCGTACTTGTCGGCGAGCCGCTCCACCGCCTCGCCGAACGACAGCGCGTCGATGTCCATCAGGAAGCTGATGACGTCGCCGCCCTTCTGGCAGCCGAAGCAGTGGTAGAAGCCCCGGCTGGGCGTGACGTGGAACGACGGCGACTTCTCGTCGTGGAAGGGGCACAGCCCCTTCTGGGAGCCGCCGCCGGCGTTGCGCAGGGTGACGTACTGGGACACGACCTCGTCGATGCGCGCCTTCTCGCGCACCTCGGTGATGCTCTGTTCGCGAATCCGGCCCGGCACGGGCCCGATCCTACGGTCGGGTCAGTACTCCCCCGACATCACGTTCCACAGGTCCTCGCCGCGGGCGAAGCGGTGCAGCTGGTCGCGCACCAGTCGGTGTGCCCGCGGCCACATGGCGCTGCTCGCCCCGCCGACGTGCGGGGAGACCAGCAGGCCGGGTGCCTCCCAGAGCGCGCTGTCCGCGGCCAGCGGCTCCCCGTCGGCGACGTCGATGGCGGCGGTGACCCGGCCGGCGTGCAGCGCCGCCACCAGGTCCTCGGTGACGACGACCGGGCCCCGGGCCACGTTGACCAGCAGCGCCCCCTCCTTCATCCGGGCCAGGAAGTCGGCGTCCACGAGCCCGCGGGTGGCCTCGGTGAGCGGCACCACGAGGATCACCACGTCGGCGTCCGGCAGCAGGCCCGGCAGGTCCTCGAGGGCGTGCACCCCCTCCCGGGCGCGGCGGGCGACGCGGACCACCTCGGTCTCGAACGGCAGCAGCCGCGCCTCGATCGCCCGGCCGACCGCGCCGTACCCGATCAGCAGGACCCGCTTGTCGGCCAGCGCGGGCCGCCACTCCCCCCGCCACTCGTGGCGGTCCTGGCGCCGCACGAAGTCCGGGATGCCACGCAGCGAGGCCAGGACCAGGGCCACGGTGAGCTCGGCGGTCGAGGTGTCGTGGATGCCCCGGCCGTTGCAGAGCGTCACGCCGGCCGGCACCCGGTCGCGGACGTTGTCCACCCCGGCCGACAGCAGCTGCAGCACCTGCAGGCCGGACATCCGCGGCAGCACGTCCCCGATCGCCGGCCCCATCTGGTACGGCGGCACGTAGAACGCGACCTCGCCGACGGACCCCGGCACGTGCTCGGTCGGGTCCACCACCTCGTAGCGCAGCTGCTCCGGCGGGTCGCCGAGCAGGGCCGGGTCGAAGGGCAGCCAGACCAGGGGTGCGCTCACGTGATCGACCCTAGGGGGCGGTGCGCAACCGCTCGTGCCAGGCGACCGCGCTGGCGTCGGTGAGCGAGGCGACCTGGTCGATGACCACCCGCAGCCGGGCGGCGTCGTCGGCGGCCGCGCGCCAGTCGTCGGCGAAGGACCGCTGCAGGGCGTCCGGGCCGCGGTGCGCGAGCACCGAGACCAGCTCCAGGATCAGGTCGCGCTGGCGCACCATCAGCTGCACGCGGTCCTCGGTGCGCATGACGTAGTGGGCGGCGATCCCCTTGAGGACCGCGATCTCCAGGCGGGTGCGCTCCGGCACGACCAGGTCGGCCCGGTGGCGCACGAACGGGCCGCCGCTCGCGGCGAACGTCGCCGTCTGCGCGGCGCCGCAGAACCGGCCGATCAGGTCGCTGGTGAGGTTCTTCAGCGCGGCCTGGCTGCGCCGCGACCCGTCGTACGGCGCGGTCGGCCAGCTGCCCTGGGCGCGCAGCTCGGCCAGCACCTCGTCGAGGACGTCGTCGGCCGCGTCGGGGAGGTACCAGTCGCGGACCGTCTGCCACACCGCCGCCGGGTCCAGGCGGGTCAGGTCGACGCGGCCGGCGACGACGCCGTCCTCGACGTCGTGGACCGAGTAGGCGACGTCGTCGGCGAGGTCCATCACCTGCGCCTCCAGGCACTGCCGGGTGCCCGGCGGCGCCGGCTCGCGCATCCAGGTGAACACCGGCAGGTCGTCGTCGTACACCCCGAACTTGCTCAGCCGCCGCGGCGCGCCGTCGGCGTGCACGCCGGCCGGCACCTGGGCGGCGTCGCGCTGCCAGGGGTACTTGGTGCAGGCGTCCAGCGTCGCGCGGGTGAGGTTCAGCCCGACCGAGCGGCCGTCGGCGTCGAACGTCTTGGCCTCCAGGCGGGTCAGCAGCCGCAGCGTCTGGGCGTTGCCCTCGAAGCCGCCGCACGCGTCGCTCAGCTCGGCCAGCGCGCGCTCGCCGTTGTGCCCGAACGGCGGGTGCCCGAGGTCATGGGCGAGCGCCGCCGTCTCGGCGATGTCGGGCTGGCTGCCGAGCGCGCGGGACAGGTCGCGGGCGACCTGGGCCACCTCGAGGCTGTGCGTCAGCCGGTTGCGCACGAAGTCGTCGGACTGGGGGTCGACGACCTGCGTCTTGGCCGCCAGCCGACGCGCCGACGCGGCGTGCACCACCCGGGCGCGGTCGCGCTCGAACGGCGTCCGCACGGGGGCGTCGACGCGCTTGGGGGGCTCGGCGACGACCCGCGCGCACGCGGCGTCGTCGTAGAGCTCGTGGAGGTCCATCGACGGTGACCCTACTGACCGGTGCCGACGCGCCGCCGACGGGCGGCGACGCGCCGGGTCCGGGCTCAGTACGTCGTGACGTGCACGTGGTCGTAGTGGTTGGCCGTGGTGGACCCACGGTCCTCCATGCCGCGCCAGCCCTCGCCGGAGCGCTCGACCGACCAGATCTTCTGCGCGTAGATCAGGTAGCTGACGCCGAGGTCGGAGTAGCGCTCGCGCACGAACTCCGCGACCTCCCAGCCGCGCTCGCCGCTGACCATGATGTCGACGGCCAGGCCCTGGCCGTGCTCGCCGTCGCTGCGGAAGGTGCCGTACGTCGCGATCTCGGGGAACGCGGCGCAGACGGCCTCGTGCACCTTGACGATGTTGGGGCTGACGCCGCTCGGCACCGAGGTGCCGTTGGTGCAGCTGGCGGCGGCGGCGACCTCGGTCCCTCCCCCGGCCTCGGTCTCTGCCTCGGGCTCGGCCTCGGGCTTCGGCTTCTCCTCGACGAGGTAGCCGGCGCTGACCCAGCGGGCCTTGTCGTCGACGACGACCTCGACCCGGCCGAGGAGCGAGCGACCGGTGACCAGCACCTTCTTGCCCTCCTCGAGCTGCCCGACCTGGTCGGCCTGGGCGTTCGGGGCGGACCACAGGTTGAGGGTCTCGGTGGCCCAGAGCGTGGTGTCGGCCTGGCGGACGGCCTCGAGGACCGCGGGGGTCGCCATGACCTTCTCGACCGGGCTCAGCGGCTTGATGACGCGGGCGCCGCCGCGGGAGAGCACGGGCTGACGCGGGGGTACGGCGGCCTCGGTGGCACCGGCCGTGGCGCCGATGCTCGCGGCCCCGTCGGTCGCGCTGACGATGGTGCTGGTGGGTCCCTGGGTGAGGACGCCGAGGGTCACGACGGACGCGGTCGCCAGGACGGCGAGCGGGCCTGCGACGACGGAGGCACGGGGCATTCTGCGGGCGGTGGTGTCCCGCTTGTGGCGATGGTCTGCCACGCGCTGATCCTTTGCTGTTGAAGACATGGGAGACGCCGGTTCGCGGGGGCGGACGCGGCGTCGGGCCTAGCCAAACACAGACGGCAGGGCGCGCCCAATCTTTGAGCGTTAAATCAACGTGCGACGAGTCACGGCCCGTTCACCTCGCGGCCGCGTCACGGTCACCCGCCGGACGTCTCGCCGGAGTCCTCGCGCAGGTGGCTGCCGGCGCCGTCCGTGTCGTCGTACCAGCCCTCGGGGACCACGACGCGCTGCCGCGGCGAGCCCTGCCGGCCGCGCGGCGCACCCAGCGCCGAGGCCGGGAACGGCTCGTCCGGGTCGAGGTCGGCGAGCAGCAGGTCGAGGGCCGCGAGCGAGTCGACCAGCCCCAGCGAGCGCCGCAGCTGCCCGCCCGCGGTGAACCCCTTGAGGTACCAGGAGACGTGCTTGCGGAACTCCTTGCAGCCCCGCTCCTCCCCCATGTGCCGGCACAGCAGCTCGGCGTGCCGTCGCATCACGGCCACGACCTCGCCGAGCGCCGGGAGGGTCGCGACCTGCTCGCCGCCGAACGCCGCCGCGAGGTCGCGGAACAGCCACGGACGGCCCAGGCAGCCGCGGCCGACGACGACACCCGCCGCCCCGGTCTGCTGCACCATCCGCACCGCGTCCGCGGCCTCCCAGATGTCGCCGTTGCCGAGGACCGGGATGTCGACGTGGGCGACCAGCTCGCCGATCGCGTCCCAGTCGGCCGCGCCGGAGTAGGCCTGCGCCACGGTGCGCCCGTGCAGGGCGATCGCCGCGCAGCCGGCCTCCTGGGCGATCCGCCCGGCGTCGAGGAAGGTCAGGTGGTCCTCGTCGATGCCCTTGCGGGTCTTCATCGTCACCGGCACGTCGTACGGCGCGGCCGCGGCGACCGCGCCCTCGAGGATCTCGCCGAGCAGCCCCCGCTTCCACGGCAGCACCCCGCCGCCGCCCTTGCGGGTCACCTTGGGGACCGGGCAGCCGAAGTTCAGGTCGACGTGCGCGACCCCGTGCTCGGCGCACAGGATCTCCACGGCCTTGGCGACGTACACAGGGTCGGTGCCGTAGAGCTGCACCGAGCGCACCGTCTCCAGCTCGTCGAAGACCAGCATGTCGAGGGTGTGCTGGTCGCCCTCGACCAGCCCGCGGCTGGTGATCATCTCGCAGACGTAGAGGCCGGCGCCCTGCTCAGCGCACAGCCGCCGGTACGCCGCGTTGGTGATGCCGGCCATCGGGGCGAGCACGACCGGGGTGGCCACCTCGAGCGACCCGAGGGTCAGCGAGGTCGGCAGGGCGGACGCGACGGTCATGCCGTCATTCTCCGGCGCGCGCCGCCGCGGGGCGAAATCGCCTCGGCGATCAGGAGCGCTTCTTCCCCTTCGCGCCCTTCTTGCCGCCCTGGCCCGCCTTCGCGGCCTTCGGGGAGGTGACCTTGCCGGTCCAGGTGATCGGGTTGAACTCCTGGGTGGGCCGGAAGCTCACCGCGGTCAGGTCGCCCTTGTCCGGGGCGAGGTAGACCAGGCAGAAGTCGCTCGTGGCGCCGGGCGCGAACTTCTTGGGGAAGTCGGTGCTGCCGCAGGGCTTGAACGAGCTGCCGAAGCTGGAGTACTCGACCAGCGTGTTGTTCCCGTCGACGACGTACAGCGGCACGCGCACGCCGCCGAGGTCGGTGTCGCCGACGTTCTCGACCTTCCCGCGCACGAAGTACGGGGTGCTCTTCTTCGTCGGGCCCTCGATCTTCCAGCCGGCGAACGACTGCTTGAACGTGGTCTTCTCGAGCCGGTCGACGCGCACCTCGATCACGCCGACGGCGTCCTGGCGCGGCTCCCACGCCAGCACGGCGGGCTCCCGCAGCGCCAGCTCGGTCCCGGGGGCGGTCAGCTCGACGCCCTCGGGCACCGGCAGGTACGGCGCCTCGGCCGCCGTCGCGCTCGACGAGGCGGAGTCGCTCTCCTCGGCGGGAGCGGCGTCACCGTCGTCCCCGGAGCAGCCGGCGAGCAGCAGGGCGGCCAGGAGCGTCGGGACGACGGCGGCGGTGGCGCGGTTCGGCATCCGGCCATTGTGCCCGGTGCGCACCAGCCGGGCCGCCGATCCGGTCAGCACCCGAGGAGCCGCTCGGCGAAGTAGCGGGTGATCCCCTCGAGCGGGATCCGCTCCTGGGCCATCGTGTCGCGCGAGCGCACCGTGACGGCGCCGTCCTCGAGGGTGTCGAAGTCGACGGTGACGCAGAAAGGCGTCCCGATCTCGTCCTGGCGGCGGTAGCGGCGGCCGATCGCCCCGGAGTCGTCGAAGTCGACGTTCCAGCTGCGGCGCAGCTCCGTGGCGAGGTCCTTGGCCTTGGGCGAGAGGTCGGCGTTGCGCGAGAGCGGCAGCACGGCGACCTTGACCGGCGCGAGGCGCGGGTCGAGGCGCAGCACGGTGCGCTTGTCGACGCCACCCTTGGTGTTGGGCGCCTCGTCCTCGGTGTAGGCGTCGACGAGGAAGGTCATCAGGCTGCGGGAGAGCCCCGCCGCCGGCTCGATGACGTAGGGCACGTAGCGCTCGTCGGCGGCCTGGTCGAAGTAGCTCAGGTCGGTGCCGGAGTGCTTGGCGTGGGTGGAGAGGTCGAAGTCGGTGCGGTTGGCGATGCCCTCGAGCTCGCCCCACTCCGAGCCGGCGAAGCGGAAGCGGTACTCGATGTCGACGGTGCGCTTGGAGTAGTGGCTGAGCTTCTCCTGGGCGTGCTCGTAGTGCCGCAGGTTGTCGGGGTTGATCCCGAGGTCGACGTACCACTGCGTGCGCTCGTCGATCCAGTACTGGTGCCACTCCTCGTCCTCGCCGGGCTTGACGAAGAACTCCATCTCCATCTGCTCGAACTCACGGGTGCGGAAGATGAAGTTGCCGGGCGTGATCTCGTTGCGGAAGCTCTTGCCGATCTGGGCGATGCCGAACGGCGGCTTCTGGCGCGAGCTGGTGACGACGTTGGCGAAGTTCACGAAGATGCCCTGGGCGGTCTCGGGGCGCAGGTAGTGCAGCCCGGACTCGTCCTCGATGACGCCGAGGTAGGTCTTCAGCAGCCCGGAGAACTGCCGCGGCTCGGTCCAGGCCCCGCGGGTGCCGCAGTTGGGGCACGCGAGGGTCGCGAGGTCGACCTCGTCGGGGTCGTCGAGGCCCTTCTTCTCGGCGTACTCCTCCTGCAGGTGGTCGGCCCGATACCGGCGGTGGCAGGACTGGCACTCGGTCAGCGGGTCGCTGAAGGTGTCGACGTGGCCGCTGGCCTCCCAGACCTGGCGCGGCAGGATGATGCTGGAGTCGAGGCCGACGACGTCGCCGCGGCTCTGCACCATCGAGCGCCACCACTGGCGCTTGATGTTCTCCTTCAGCTCCACCCCGAGCGGGCCGTAGTCCCAGGCCGACCGGGTGCCGCCGTAGATCTCGCCGCACGGGTAGACGAAACCCCGGCGCTTGGCGAGGGAGACGACGTGATCGACGGTCGATGCGGGCGGCTTTGCCACGGTGAACCTTTCCGGGTCGGACGGGACGACTCAGCCTAACGACCGGGCGGCGTGCACGTTGAGGTCGGTCCCGGGCTCCACGGGCTCGTACGCGCTGGGCTCGTCGAGGGCGCGCCCCAGCAGCGGGACGGCGTGCAGCTTCACGTCGTACGACGACAGCGCGCGGCGGTAGGCGCCGACGTGCTCCCACGTGGTGGTGAGCACCCAGAGGCCGGGGTCGTCGAGGTTGCGGCCGATCGCGCCGCCGACGTACCCGGGGCGCGCCGCGAGCGCGGTACGCGCCGCCTCCACGTCGACCCGGAACCGCTCGGCCTCGGCGTCGGGCACGCGGAACCTGTTCACGACCAGCACGTGACGCAGCCTACCCACGCCGAGGTTTGACAATGATTCTCAACAAGTTTGAGAATAGTTCTCATGGCTGCTCCCCGACTGCTCGCGTCCGCCCTCGCGCTCGGCACGCTGGCGCTCAGCGGCTGCGGCGCCCTGGGCCTCGGGGACTCCGCGGCCGGCGCCGAGGGGACGCCCGTGGCCGCCGCGCTCTACCCGATCCAGTACGTCACGGAGCGGGTGGCCGGCGACGTCCTCGACGTCGAGAACCTCACCTCCGCCGGCGGGGAGCCGCACGACCTCCAGCTCGGGCTCCTGGAGACCGCACAGGTCGCGGACGCGCCCCTGGTCGTCCACGTCAGCGGACTGCAGCCGGCCGTCGACGAGGCCGTGGAGCAGAACGCGTCCGGCGTCGTGCTGGACGCCGCGGACGTCGTGGACCTGGTGCCGTTCGACGAGCACGAGGAGCACGAGGGCGAGCACGCCGAGGACGAGGGGCACGAGGGCCACGACCACGGCGAGGACGACCCGCACTTCTGGCTGGACCCGCTGCGGATGGCCGCGCTCGGCGACGCGGTCGCCGAGGAGCTGGCCACGATCGTGCCGGACGAGGCCGAGACGTTCGCCGCCAACGCGGCCGCGCTGCGCGCCGACCTCGAGGAGCTCGACGCCGAGTACGCCGAGGGCCTGGCCGACTGCGCCACCTCCACCGTGGTCACCACGCACGACGCCTTCGGCTACCTCGAGCGCTACGGCCTGCACCTGGAGTCGATCGCCGGCATCTCCCCCGATGCCGAGCCGACGCCCGCCGCCCTCGCCGAGCTCCAGGACCTGATCGAGGAGGAGGGCATCACCACGGTCTTCTCCGAGACCCTGACCGGACCGGGGACCGCCGAGACCCTTGCCGGGGACGCGGGGGTGCGCACCGCGGTGCTGGACACCGTCGAGGCGCTGACCGACGACACCGCCGACGAGGACTACCTCTCCCTCATGCGCCGCAACCTCGCCGCCCTGCAGGAGGCGAACCGGTGTTGAGCGCCGCCGCACCGGTCATCGAGCTGACCGACGGGTCCGTGGCCATCGCCGGGCGACCGGTGGTGCGCGGCGTCGACCTGACCGTGCGCCAGGGCGAGTTCGTGACCCTGCTGGGCCCCAACGGGTCGGGCAAGTCGACCCTCGTCCGGGCGCTCACCGGCCTGCGTCCGCTGGCCCGCGGGTCGCTGCGGCTCTTCGGCACGCCGTACGAGACCTTCCGCGACCGGCACCGGATCGGGTTCGTCCCCCAGCGCACCGGCGCCGCCAGCGGCGTCCCGGCCTCGGTGGCCGAGGTCGTCGCGTCCGGGCGGCTGACCCGGCGCCGGCTGTTCCGGCCCGCCGGCAAGGACGACCGGGCCGCGGTCGCCGCGGCGCTCGAGCTGGTCGGGCTGGCGGACCGGGCCGGCGACAGCGTGGCGACCCTCTCGGGCGGGCAGCAGCAGCGGGTGCTGATCGCCCGCGCGCTGGCCGGCGAGCCCGACCTGTTCTTCCTCGACGAGCCGACCGCCGGCGTCGACCTGCCCAACCAGCACGCGCTCGCCGACGCCCTCGAGGCACTGTCCGGCTCGGGCAGCACGATCGTGCTGGTCACCCACGAGCTCGGGCCGATCGCGCCGCTCGTCGACCGCACGGTGGTGCTGCGCGACGGCCGGGTCGTGTACGACGGCCCGCCGCTCGCCGTCGACGACGCGCACGGCCACCACCACCCCCACGAGGGCCGGCACGACCACCACCCCGGGATCGTGGCGCCGCTGGACCGACGCGACCAGGACGTGCGCTGGTGATCGAGCTCCTCTCCTACCCCTTCATGCAGCGCGCGCTGCTGGCCGCGTTCGTCACCGGGCTCGCCGCCCCCGTGATCGGCACCTACCTCGTGCAGCGCCGGCTCGCGCTCCTCGGCGACGGGCTCGGCCACGTGGCGGTCACCGGGGTGGCGCTGGGCCTGCTGACCGGGATCGCCCCCACCTGGACCGCCGTGGTCGTCGCCGTCGTCGGCGCGGTCGTCATCGAGGTGATCCGCGACCGCGGGCACACCAGCGGCGACCTCGCACTCGCCCTGCTCTTCTACGGCGGCCTGGCCGGCGGCGTGCTCATCACCGGGCTCGCCGGGCAGACCGGCGCGACGCTGCAGCAGTACCTCTTCGGCTCGATCACCTCGATCTCGCTCACCGACATCTGGTTCACGCTCGCCCTGGCGGTGGTGATCCTGCTGCTCGGCCTCGGCCTGCTCCCCCAGCTCTTCGCGGTCGCCCAGGACCAGGAGTTCGCCCAGGTCGCCGGCGTCAACGTCCGGGCCTACAACCTGCTGGTCGCGGTCCTCGCCGCGGTCACCGTCACGATCGCGATGCGCACCGTGGGACTGCTCCTGGTCTCCGCGCTGATGATCGTCCCGGTCGCGACGTCCCAGCAGCTGGCCCGGTCCTTCCGCGTCACGGTCGCCGGTGCGGTGGTCGTCGGGGCCGGTGCCGCGGTCGGCGGCCTGCTGGTCTCGGCGTACCTCTCGGTGCACCACGACGTCTCCGTCGCCCCCGGCCCGACCATCGTGCTGCTCGCTCTCGCATGCTTCATCGCCACCTGGCCGGTCGGTGCGGTCCTGCGCCGCCGCCAGCGGCTCGTGACGCCGTTCGCCGCCGAGGACGTCGAGGAGCACGAGGTGTGCGAGGGGCACGCCCACGAGCACGGGCCCGACTGCGGCCACGTGGCCGTCACCCACGGCGACCACGTCGACTACGTCCACGACGGGCACCGGCACGCCGTCCACGGGAGGCACTATGACGAGCACTGAGCCCCCGCTGCGCCCGACCCGGCAGCGGCTGGCGGTCGTCGAGGCGATGGCCTCCGTCGAGGACTTCCGGTCCGCGCAGGAGATCCACGAGCTGCTCGGCGACCGCGGCGAGCCGGTCGGCCTCGCCACCGTCTACCGCACCCTGCAGCGGCTCGCCGACGCCGGCGAGGTCGACCTGCTGCGCACCGAGGACGGCGAGGCCGTCTACCGCCGCTGCTCCGGCACCCACCACCACCACCTGGTCTGCCGCGACTGCGGCCGCACCGTCGAGGTCGAGGGCCCCGGCGTCGAGCGGTGGACCCGGTCCATCGCCGCCGAGCACGGCTTCACCGACGTCAGCCACACCCTGGAGATCTTCGGCACCTGCCCCGGCTGCCGCTGACCTGCCCCCGTTCGCGCCGCCGGGGCCCCGGGACGTCATACGAACTGGTCGCGACAGCCGCCACCTCGTATGACGTCCCGGACGCACCCGGGCGATCCCGCCGCCCGTCAGACGACGACCCAGATCCCCAGGGCGATCGCGAACACCGAGAGGCCGAGCGTCGTCTCCAGCACGGTCCAGGTCTTCAGGGTCGTGGGGACGTCCATGCCGAAGAAGCGGCCGACCAGCCAGAACCCCGAGTCGTTGACGTGGGAGAGGACGGTCGCGCCGGCGGCGATGGCGACGACCAGGAGGGTGAGCTGCAGGTCGCCGAGGTTGGCCTCGTCGACCGAGGCGGCGATCAGTCCCGCCGTGGTGGTGATGGCGACGGTCGCCGAGCCCTGGGCGACGCGGAGCAGCGTCGCGATCACGAACGCCTGCACGATCAGCGAGAACCCGAGGTCCGAGAGCGAGCCGCTGAGGGCGGCGCCGATGCCGGAGAGCTCGAGGATGCCGCCGAACATGCCGCCGGCGCCGGTGATCAGGATGATCGAGCAGACCGGGCCGAGGGCCTGGTCGAACAGCTCGCTGATCCGGGCCATCGACACCCGCGGGCGCCCGAGCACGACGATCGCCGCCAGCACCGTGAGCAGCAGCGCGACCGAGGTCTGGCCGAGCAGCGACAGCGCCGCGACCCACCCGGCCTCCTCGTCGACCACGTCGGCGGACGCGAGCGTCGCCAGCACCGTGTCGAAGGAGATCAGCACCATCGGCAGCAGCAGGAGCGCGAGCACGGTCGCGAACGACGGCGGCCGGCGGCCGGCGTCCTCGTCCTCCTCGGCGCTCATCACCTGGCCGAGCACCGCGTCGGTGACGGCGACGTGGACGCGCGCCGCCATCACGCGGGAGACCAGCAGCACGCCGACGTACCAGGCGAGGACGGCGATCGGCACGCCCAGCACCAGCGTGAGCCCGATGTCGGCGCCGATCTGCTCCGCCGCGGCGACCGGGCCGGGGTGCGGCGGCACGACCGCGTGCATGGCCGCGAAGGCCCCCGCCGACGGCAGCGCGTAGGCGAGCACCGAGCCCCCGAACCGGCGCGCGACGGTGAAGATGACCGGGAGGAACACCACCAGCCCGGCGTCGAAGAAGATCGGGAACCCGAACAGCAGCGACGCGACGCCCAGGGCCAGCGGGGCCCGCTTCTCCCCGAACCGGGAGATCAGCCGGTCGGCGAGGACCTGGGCCCCGCCGGTCACCTCCAGCAGCCGCCCCAGCATCACGCCGAAGGCGACCAGGAGCGCCACGGACCCGAGCGTGTCCGCGAACCCGAAGAGCAGGGCGTCGGGGATCTCCGCCGGGTCGAAGCCGACCGCCACCGCCGTCACGACGCTGACGAGCACCAGCGCGACGAAGGCGTGCAGCTTGACGACGATGATGAGGACGAGCAGGAGGGCGACGGACGCGGCGGCGATGAGCAGCAGCACCGCGGTCCCGTACGCCGGGTCGATGGGCTCCACGGCAACCTCCGGGGTCGGGCGGACACCGGCGTCCGCTGACCGGTCCCTGCCCGGTCGCGGCCGGGGACAATCCCGGCGCCCGCTCAGCCCGAGTAGGCGACCTCGGCGCTCCAGACGTCCTCGTCCTGGCGCGCCGCGGCGACCAGCGCCTCCGCCACCCGGTCGGGGCTGAACGGGCCGTCCGGCGCGAGGGTGCCGCGCACGGTGACCGAGACCGCCCGGATCCCGTCGGGCCGCAAGGTGGCGTCCAGGCTCTGCACGAGGTTGCGCACCCCCGCCTTCTGGACGCCGAGCGAGGCCGCGCGGTGCCAGGGCCGGTCGGCGGCCATGCTGCCGGTGACGGTGACCCTGCTCCCCGCGCCGAGGTAGGGCCGCAGCGTCTGGACCGCCGTGAGCAGCACGCCCACGCCCAGCGCGACGTCGGCGAGCAGCTCGGCGACGGTGAGCTCGAGCGGGTCCTTCTCCCGGTAGGCGCTCGGGTTGACGTGCAGCACGTCGACGCGACCGAACCAGTCGGCGAGCCGGACCAGGGCCAGGCGGGCCGCCTCGGTGTCGGTGAGGTCGGCGACCTCGGTCGCCACCTCGGCCCCGGCCGCGCGCACCTGGTCGGCGAGCGCGGCGAGCGCCTCGCCGTCCCTCCCCACCAGCGCGACCGACCAGCCCTCCGCGGCGTACCTCCGGGCCAGCGACCCGCTGACGCCCGGCCCCGCTCCGACCACGACCACCACGCGCTCCGTCATGAGCACACCGTAGGGCTCCCGACTGGGTGTCGCTGCTGCTCGGGTCCTACGCTGGGCCTCGTCCATTCGGTTGCCCCTGGCAACGACTTCTCGTCAGGAGCAGCCTTCCCGTGCCACGCACCGTCCCCCGCGGCAGCCGTCCGATCACCTTCGCCGTCCTCGCGGTCTCGGTGGCGTCCTTCGTGCTGCTGCAGTCGCTCGTCGTCCCCGTGCTCACCGAGACCCAGCGCGAGTTCGACACCGACCAGGCGACCGTGACCTGGGTGCTGACCGCGTACCTGCTCTCGGCGTCCATCTGCACCCCGCTGCTGGGCCGTCTCGGCGACGCCGTCGGGAAGCGCCGGATGCTCGTGATCACCCTCTCCGCGCTGGCCGTCGGGTCACTGGCGGCCGCCCTGGCGCCCAGCATCGGCTGGCTGATCGCCGCCCGCGTGGTGCAGGGCGCCGGCGGCGGGGTGCTCCCCCTCGCCTTCGGCATCATCCGCGACGAGTTCCAGGAGCGGATGACGACCGCGATCAGCGTGCTGTCCTCGCTGACCGCCGTCGGCTTCGGCGCCGGCATCGTCGTGGCCGGCCCGATCGTCGGGTCGCTCGGCTACGACTGGCTCTTCTGGATCCCGATGATCGCCACCAGCCTGGCGGCGCTCGCGGCCCTGCTGTTCATCCCGGAGTCCCCGGTGCGCACCCCCGGCCGGATGCCGGTGGTGCCGGCGATCCTGCTCTCCGTCTGGCTGATCGCCCTGCTGCTCGCGCTGAGCGAGGGCAACGCGTGGGGCTGGCTGTCCGGCCGCGTGCTGGGCCTGTTCGCGGTCGCCGTCCTCGTCGCCGCGGCGTGGGTGGTCGTCGAGCGCCGGGTCCCCGTGCCGATGATCGACATGGACATGATGCGGCTGCGCGGCGTCTGGACGACGAACCTGGTCGCGCTGTTCGTGGGCTTCGGCATGTTCGCCTCGTTCGGGTTCCTCCCGCAGTTCCTGCAGACCCCCGCGTCCGCCGGGTACGGCTTCGACGCGACCATCACCGAGTCCGGTCGGCTGCTGGTGCCCTCGGCGATCGCCAGCTTCATCATGGGCTTCGCCACCGCCCGGCTGGTGCGCGCGCTCGGCGCCCGCGTGGTGATCGGCACCGGCGCGGTGCTGACCGCCGCGGCGTTCTTCTCGGTCGCCCTGTGGCACGACGCCACCTGGCAGCTGTACGCCGCGACCACGGTCCAGGGCGTCGGGTCCGGGCTGGTCTTCGCCAGCCTCGCGGGGGTCGTGGTGACCTCGGTCCCGCCGGCGCAGACCGGCGTGGCCAGCGGCATGAACGCCAACATCCGCACCATCGGCGGCTCCATCGGCTCCGCGATGATGGCCGGCATCGTGACCGCCAAGGTCGACGACCTCGGCATCCCGGTCGAGCGCGGCTACACCGTCGGGTTCTTCGTCCTCGGCTGCGGCCTGCTGCTCGCGGCCGCCGCGGCGGCGTTCGTCCCGAACACGCACCGGCAGTCGACGAGCGGTCCGCTCGAGGACGCCGACAACGCCGAGCTCGGCTTCGTCCCGGCAGCGAGCCCCGGTCAGAGGTAGAGGCCGGTGGCCTCGTCGGCGAGCCGGTCGGCCGCCACCGCGTGCACGTCGCGCTCGCGCAGGACGACGTACGTCTCGCCGTGGACCTCGACCTCTGCCTTGTCCTCGGCGTCGAAGAGCACCCGGTCGCCGGCCTCGATCGCCCGCGCCTGCGGGCCGACGGCGACGACCTTGGACCAGGACAGCCGGCGGGCGCCCATGGCGGCGGTCGCGGGGATGACGATGCCGCCCGTCGACTTGCGCTCCCCGGCGTCGCGATCGACCTCCACGAGGATGCGGTCGTGCAGCATCTTGATGGGAGTCTTGTCGGTCATCAGGACTACTTGACGACCTTCCGGACGACCACGACCAGGACGACGGCGCCGAGCACGGCGCCCGCGACCTTGAGGATGTTGTCGGTGCGCGGCTGACCGGTCGCCGGGTCGACGAAGTGCGCCTTCAGCGAGGCGATCTCGCGGTTGGCGATCGTCTTGGGGCTCGACCGGTAGAGGAGCTGGTCGATCGTGGTGGCCAGATGCTCGCGCGCCTCCTCGATCTCACGCTCGAGGGACGACGTGTCGTTGTCCTTGCTCACCATCGTCTCCTCCGTACGCCGAACGGTCGGGTGGAGGCTATCAACCTTGCGGCGGGGCCGGGCGCGTGGTGCGCGGGTCGAAGCCGAACGGGAGCTCCAGCCGGTGGGCGCGCATCAGCGCGTCGTCGGTCAGCACGTCGTACGTCGCGCCGTCGGCGACCACCGTCCCGCCGCTGAGCACGACCGAGCGCGGGCAGAGCTCCAGGGCGTACGGCAGGTCGTGGGTGACCATCAGCACCGTCACGTCGAGCGAGCGCAGGATGTCGGCGAGCTCGCGCCGCGAGGCGGGGTCGAGGTTGGAGGACGGCTCGTCGAGCACCAGGACCTCCGGCTCCATGACCAGCACGGTCGCGACCGCGACCCGGCGCCGCTGGCCGAAGGAGAGGTGGTGCGGCGGCCGGTCGGCGTGCTCGGCCATCCCGACCTGCTCCAGCGCGGCGAGCACCCGCCGGTCCAGCTCGGCGCCGCGCACCCCGAGGTTGGCCGGCCCGAACGCGACGTCCTGGCGCACCGTCCCCATGAACAGCTGGTCGTCGGGGTCCTGGAAGACGATGCCGACGCGCCGGCGTACCTCGGCGAGGTGCGGCTTGGCGACCGGCAGGCCGCTGACCTCGACGGTGCCCGCGCCGGCGGTGAGGATCCCGTTCAGGTGCAGCACCAGGGTGGTCTTGCCGGCGCCGTTCGGGCCGAGCATGGCGACCCGCTCCCCGCGGTGGACGTGCAGGTCGACGCCGTACAGCGCCTGGTGGCCGTCGGGGTAGGCGTAGGCCAGGCCGCGTACGTCGAGCACCGGCGTGGTCACGCGGCGTCCCGGGTCTCCGGGAGGCGGCCGGTGTAGCCGCGCGAGACCATCGCGAGGTGCACGCGCTCGCCGCGCTCGTAGCTGCGGATGAACAGCGCGCCGAGCGAGCGCGCCAGCGCCGGCCAGTGCCGCGGCGAGCGGGGCTCGCAGCCGCGGGACCGCATCGAGGTCAGCATCCGCCCCATCTCGGCGGTGACCACGTCGAGGTAGCGGATCATGAAGCCCATGATCTGCACGATCAGCTCGGGCATCCGGAGCCGCTGCAGGCCGGCCAGGACCGCGGTGGGCTCGGTGGTCGCGGCCATCGTCAGCGACGCGAGGACGCCGAGGGTGCCCTTGGCGAGCAGCCCCCACGCGGCGAGCAGCCCCGGCTCGGAGACGCTCAGCCCGAGCACCTCGGTGCGCGGGCCGGTCGCCACGAACGGCATCAGCACCGCGAACACCACGAACGGCACCTCGACCACCATCCGCTTCGCCAGGTAGCCGAACGGCACCCCGCTCAGCGCGATCACGCCCAGCAGGACGGCGAGGAACCCGGCGTACGCGGCGTACCACTCGCGGGGGGTGGCCACGACGGCCAGCACGAACGCCAGCAGGGCCAGCAGCTTGAGGTGCGCCGGCGCCCGGTGGAGGGGGCTGTGGCCGTGGTAGTGCAGCCGGTGGCCGTGGCCGGCGCCCACTAGCGGGCTGCCTCGTCCTTCTGGGGCGCGTCGGTCACTGTGTCGGCGTGGGGCGCGGCCGTCGGGCCGCGGCGGCGTACCGCCCAGGCGAGCCCGCCGGCCAGGGCCAGGACGAGCAGCACCCCGAGCACGCCGGCCAGGCCGCCGCTGAGGCGCTCGTCCTCGACCCCCTCGGTCTGGTAGTCGGCGAGCGGGCTGTCCGCGACGGGCGAGTCCTCCGCGGAGTCGAGGAACCCGGTCTGCTCGGCGACGTGCTCGAGCCCGTCGGGGTGGCTGCTGGCGTAGTAGCTGGCGACCCCGGCGACGAGGAGCGCGACCACGAGGGCGACGGCGAAGAAGCGGCGCGACCTCATGCCGGCACCGTCCGGATCTCGAGCTCGCGGGTGGCGAGCAGGCTGCGGGCGCCGTGCACCAGGTCGGGGCGGGCGGTGACGACCGCGCCGACCACCAGGCCGGTGATGAGGGCCTCGCCGAGGCCGATCAGGACGTGCCAGCCGAGCATCGCGGTCAGCACGGTGCCGGTGTCGATGGGCACCTGGCCGCCGACCGCGAAGAGCAGGGTGAAGACCGCGGCGGCCACGGGCACCGAGACCAGCGCCGCGATCGCGGCGGCGGGGGCGACCACGCCGAGCCGGCGGGGCAGGACGGCGCGGAGCCCGCGGAAGACGAACCAGCCGACGACGACCGTCACCAGGCCGATCAGGGTGATGTTCGTGCCGAGGGCCGAGATGCCGCCGTCGGCCATGAACAGGCCCTGCACGAGGAGGACGACCGCCAGGCACAGGACCGCGGTCCAAGGCCCGACCAGCACGGCGGCGAGCGCGCCGCCCATCAGGTGGCCGCTGGTGCCGGCCCCCACCGGGAAGTTGATCATCTGGGCGGCGAAGACGAACGCCGCGACCAGGCCGGCCATCGGCGCGGTCCGGTCGTCGAGCTCGTGGCGCGCCCGGCGGAGGGCGATGCCGACGGCGGCGACGGCGACCACGCCGGTCGCGGCCGACGTCGGGACGTCGAGGAAGCCGTCAGGCACGTGCACGGGGGGCTCCTGCGGGGTGGAGGTCGGTGGGTAGGTTCGGGGACGACCCCGACCTCTCGACCATACGCTATTGCACATTGGTTGCAACAAGCGCTCAGCAGCAGGAGACCCCCGTGACCCTTCCCTCGCGCCTCGCCCCGGGCGACACCGCCCCGGAGTTCACGCTCACCGACGACACCGGCACCGAGGTCGGGCTCTCGGACTTCCTCGGCCGCAAGGTGATCGTGTACTTCTACCCCTCGGCGATGACGCCCGGCTGCACCAAGCAGGCGTGCGACTTCACCGACTCGCTCGACTCGCTCCGTGCCGAGGGCTACGAGGTCGTGGGCATCTCCCCCGACCCGCCGGAGAAGCTCGCGAAGTTCCGCGAGAAGGAGCACCTCACGATCCGGCTGCTCTCCGACCCCGACAAGACCGTGCTGCGCGAGTACGGCGCGTTCGGCGAGAAGAAGCTGTACGGCAAGACCGTCGAGGGCGTCATCCGCTCGACCGTCGTCGTCGACGAGGACGGCAAGGTCTTCCTCGCGCAGTACAACGTCAAGGCCACCGGCCACGTCGCCAAGCTCCGCCGCGACCTCGAGGCCAACTCCGCCGGCCCCGAGGAGCCCCACGCCGGCAAGAACTGACCCCCGGCCTGTGGAGAGCATCGCCGAGTCGGCGCACATGTGCGCCGACTCGGCGGATTCATCCACAGGCGGGCATCCCTAGACTGCTCACCGCACTCGGCCGGAGTGGTGGAACTGGCAGACACGCAGGTTTTAGGTACCTGTGCTCTAGGGCGTGGGGGTTCGAGTCCCCCCTTCGGCACGTACGACGTCACTCGACGCCGCGGGTCTCCTCGCGCAGGCGCGGCTCGGTGGCGAGCTCGGGGCGGATGCCGCGCTTGTCGGCGTAGAAGGCGCGGACCCGGTCCATGTCGGCGACCAGGTCGTCGGTGGGGGCGAAGGTCGGCCCCCAGCCGACGGTGCGGCTCGGCGCGTCGACGTACGCGAGCGTGATGGGCAGCCCGGTCTGCCGGGCGATCCGGTGGAAGCCGGACTTCCAGTGGTCGGAGCGCGAGCGGGTGCCCTCGGCGGCGATGCCGAGCAGGAACGACTCGTCGGTGGCGGCGTCCGCGATCAGCTCGCGGATGGTCGCGCCGGGGTTCTCCCGGTCCAGCGAGACCGCGCCGGTGGACCGCAGGAGGGGACCGAGCGGGCCGCGGAAGAACTCCTTCTTCACCAGCAGCCGGATCTGCACGCTGCTGTCCCACGCCAGGAGCAGGGTGAGCACCCAGTCCCAGTTGGAGGTGTGCGGGGCGCCGACGAGGACGCCCCGCGGGGGCACCGTCCCCGCCGTACGCCACCGGGACAGGCGGAGCGCGACCCGCGCGAAGGTACGGCGGACGAGGAAGTGTCGGTTCACGGTGCGAACCTAGCGCCGGCATGCAGGCGGGTCGCAGGGGTACCCGCCCGCATGGACTCCCCCACCCAGAGCCAGGGGCTCGCACTCGTCACCGGCGCCTCCAGCGGCATCGGGCTGGCGCTCGCCCGGCAGCTGGTCGGCCACGGCTTCGACCTTGTCGTCGCCGCCGAGGACCAGGGCATCCACGAGGCCGGCGCCGCGCTGGGCGCGGGGCAGCGGCTGGTGATCCCGGTCCAGGTCGACCTCACCGTGCCCGAGCAGGTCGAGCACCTGTGGCAGCAGGTCACCGACCTCGGGCGCCTCGAGGTCGCCGTCCTCAACGCCGGGGTGGGGGTCGGCGGCCGGTTCGCCGAGACCGCGCTCGAGCGGCACCTGAACCTCGTCGACCTCAACGTCCGCTCGACCGTCCACCTCGCCAAGCGGGCCGTGGACCACTTCGTCGCCCAGGGCCGCGGCCGGATCCTGGTCACCGCCTCGATCGCCGCGGTCGCGCCGGGCCCGTACCACGCGACGTACGCCGCCTCGAAGGCCTTCGGGCACTCGTTCGCGGAGGGGATCCGCGAGGAGCTGTCCGGGACCGGCGTGACCGTCACGTCGCTGATGCCGGGACCCACCGACACCGACTTCTTCCGGCGGGCCGACATGCTCGACACCCCGATCGGCCAGGGCAGGAAGGACGACCCGAACGACGTGGCGCGCGACGGGTTCGCGGCGATGATGGCCGGCAAGCCGCACGTGGTCGCCGGCTCGCTGAAGAACCGGGTGATGGCCGAGGCGGCCACCCACCTGCCCGACCGGATCGGCACCAAGGCGATGGCCGCGCAGACCAAGCCCCGCAAGGACCGCTGAAACCCCCCCCCCGCCTGAGGGCCGTCACTAGAGTCCGCCCATGGACTCCGCGCTCACCACCGTCGGGCTGCCGCTGGCGCTCGGCATCATCATGCTCGGCCTCGGGCTCAGCCTCACGCCCGACGACTTCCGTCGCGTCGGCCGGCACCCGCGCGCGGTCGCCGTCGCGCTGGCCTGCCAGCTGCTGCTGCTCCCGGCGCTCTGCTTCGGGCTGGTCACGCTGCTCGACCTGCCGCCGCTGCTCGCGATCGGGATGATGCTGCTCGCCGCCTCCCCCGGCGGCACGAGCGCCAACCTCTACAGCCACCTGTTCCGCGGGGACGTCGCCCTCAACGTCACGCTCACGGCGATCAACTCGATCATCGCGATCGTCTCGCTGCCGGTCATCACCAACCTCGCGATCGACTACTACGACCGCGGCGACACCGTCGACCTGCAGTTCAGCAAGGTGGTCGAGGTCTTCGCGGTCGTGCTGGTCCCCGTGGCGCTGGGCATGCTGGTGCGCGCCCGCCACGAGGACTTCGCCCGCCGCATGGACCGGCCGGTCCGCACCGGGTCGGCGGTGATCCTGGCCGTCCTGGTGCTCGGCATCATGCTCGACCAGCGCGACAGCATCGGGGACTACCTCGCCGAGGTGGGGCTCGCCGCGGGGCTGTTCTGCGCCGCCAGCCTGGTCATCGGGTACGTCGTGCCGCGCGCCGCCGGCGTCCGCGAGGAGCAGGCGATCGCCTCGTCGATGGAGATCGGCGTGCACAACGGCACGCTGGCGATCTACGTCGCGGTCGAGGTGCTCGACACCACGGAGATCTCGGTGCCGGCGGCGGTCTACTCGGTGATCATGTTCGTCTTCGCCGCCCTGTGGGGCGCGGCGATCAGCCGGCGGATCCGAGCCGACGGGCCAGCACGGGTGCCAGCTCCCTGAGCGCCTTGCCACGGTGGGAGATCGCGTCCTTCTCCTCCCGCGAGAGCTCCGCGGTCGTGAGGCCGGGGCGCTCGTCGGCGACGAACAGCACGTCGTAGCCGAACCCGCCGCTCCCCCGCACCTCGCGGGCGATGGTGCCGTCCATCCGTCCGTGGACGACGTCCTCGCCCCCGGCGTGCACGAACGCGACCGCGCACATGAAGTGCGCCCCGCGCCGCTCGTCGGGCACGTCGGCGAGCTGGGCGAGCAGCAGCGCGTTGTTGCGCGCGTCGTCCTTGGGCGGCCCCGACCAGCGCGCGGACAGCACCCCCGGCATGCCGTTCAGCGCGTCGACGCACAGGCCGCTGTCGTCGGCGACCGACGGCAGCCCGGTCGCGGCGTGCCCGGCCCGCGCCTTGAGCAGCGCGTTGCCGGCGAACGTCGGCTCGTCCTCGACCGGCTCGTCGTACGCCGCGACGTCGTCGAGGCCGACCACGCTCACCCCCGGCAGGTGCTCGGCGAGGATCCGCTCCATCTCCTGGAGCTTCTTCGCGTTCCGGGAGGCGAGGAAGACGCGGGGCGCGCTCGTCACGCCAGTGCCTCCTGCTGCATCCGGGTCAGGTCGGCGCAGCCCTTCTCGCCGAGCGCGAGCAGCGCGTCGAGCTCGGCGCGCGAGAACGCCGCGCCCTCGGCGGTGCCCTGCACCTCGACGAAGGCCCCGCCGCCGGTCATCACGATGTTCATGTCGGTCTCGGCGCGCACGTCCTCCTCGTAGGGCAGGTCGAGCCGCGGCACGCCGTCGATGATGCCGACGCTGACGGCCGCCACCGAGCCGGTCAGCGGCTCGCCCGTGAGCGCGCCGGTCGAGCGCAGGTGGGAGACGGCGTCGGCGAGGGCGACGTACGCCCCGGTGATCGCCGCGGTGCGGGTGCCGCCGTCGGCCTGGAGGACGTCGCAGTCGAGCTGGATGGTGTTCTCGCCGAGCGCTTCGTAGTCGATGACCGCGCGCAGCGAGCGCCCGATCAGCCGGCTGATCTCGTGGGTGCGGCCGCCGATCCGGCCCTTGACCGACTCGCGGTCGGAGCGGGTGTTGGTGGCGGCGGGGAGCATGGCGTACTCGGCGGTGACCCAGCCGAGCCCCGAGCCCTTGCGCCACCGCGGGACGCCCTCGGACGCCGACGCGGCGCACAGGACGCGGGTGCGCCCGAACTCGACGAGCACCGACCCGGCGGCGTGGTCCAGCCAGTGGCGGGTGATCGTGATGGGGCGGAGCTCGTCGTCGGCGCGACCGTCGGCACGTGTCATGCGGGCCACGCTAGTGCGCGGCGGGGACAGCCCGGCCCCGGCCCCAGCCCCGGATGCGGAGCCGGGGCCGGGGCCGGGCGTCAGGTGCCTACTTGAACTCGATCCGCAGCAGCCGCAGGGTGCCGAGGACCAGCGGGATGACCAGCCAGATGAAGCCGGACGTCGCGATCTGGGCCCACTCCTCCCCGGTCGGGGTGTAGTCGCCGGAGAACAGCGGCATCTGCGCGGTGTTGAACTCGATCCACGGCGCGACCTTCTCGAAGCCCTCGCTCAGCACGCTGAGGATGCCGACCGCGATCGGCAGGATCAGGCTGTAGGCGAAGTAGCCGACGATCGCGGCCGGGGTGTTCATCAGCAGCATCGCGATCGCGAAGCCGATCAGGATCCCGATCACGTTCGCCAGCACGAAGCCGTTGAACAGCTGGCTGCCCTCCACCGACCACTCGGGCGACGCGCCGGTCGCGATCCCGAGCAGGGTGCCGAACACGGCCAGCGCGACGGCCAGCACCATGACGACCGCGGCGAGGACCAGGCCGGCGAGGAACTTCGCCACGACCACCCGGGGGCGGCGCGGCTCGAGGGTGAAGGTGACCAGGCCCGTGCGCTGGCTCGACTCGCTGGTCACCAGCATGATGATCAGGATCGGGAGGAAGTAGCCCAGGACGCCGCCCGCGGCGCTGAGGAAGCCCTCGAAGTCCTTGCTGTCGTCGGGCGCGAGCAGCGCCCAGATGACCTCGACGGCGAGGACCAGCCCGACGATCGCGATCGTGAACCACAGGCCGGCGCGGGTGTCGACCGCCTTGCGCACCTCGACCTTGACCAGGGTCGCGAGCGGGACCTTCCGGGTGCCCGAGACGTCCATGGTCATCGAGCCGGGGGTGCTGACGCTCGTGCTCATGCGGGTGCTCCTGTCTGCTGGGTCGCGGCCGAGGGGTGGCCCTCGCGCTGGGAGCCGGAGGTGAGCTCGAGGAACAGGTCCTCGAGCCCGGCGCCCCCGGTGCGGAGGTCGCTGAGGACGATGCCGTGCTCCAGGGCGGCGCGGCCGACCTGGACCGGCTCGGCCTCCACCCGCAGGCCGTCGCCCGCGCTGGTCACCCCGACGCCCCGGGCCCGGAGGGCCTCGGCGAGCGCCGCGTTGTCGAGCGAGGTGACCAGGGTGGACGCCTTTCCGGACCCGGCCAGCAGCGACTCCCGGTCGCCCTGGGCGACGATCTTGCCGCGACCGATGAGGATCATCTCGTCGGCGATCAGCTCCACCTCGTGCAGCAGGTGGCTGGAGAGCAGCACGGTGCCGCCGCGCTCGGCGTACGAGGCCAGCAGGCCGCGCATCCAGCGGATGCCGGCCGGGTCGAGGCCGTTGGCGGGCTCGTCGAGGATCAGCACCGACGGGTCGCCGAGCAGCGCGTGGGCGATGCCGAGGCGCTGCCGCATGCCGAGGCTGTAGTTGCGCAGCCGGCGCTTGGACTCGGCGTCGGTCAGCGAGACCAGCGCCAGCATCTCGTCGACGCGCGAGGAGGGCAGGCCCATCGTCTGGGCACCGAGGGTGAGGATCTCGCGGCCCGTGCGGCCGGCGTGCTGGGCGGAGGCGTCGAGCAGGACGCCGACGTGGCGCCCGGGGTTCGGGATGTCCTGGTAGAGGTGGCCACCGATGGTGCACCGGCCTCGGGTGGGCGGGGTGAGCCCCACCATGACGCGCATGGTGGTCGTCTTGCCGGCGCCGTTGGGACCGAGGAAGCCGGTCACCCGTCCGGGCTGGCAGACGAAGCTCACGTCGTCGACGGCGGTGAACGCGCCGTACGTCCGGGTGAGTCCTTCAACTGTGATCATGGGTCCAGCCTGCCTGAGTTCGGCGCCGGGCGCATCGGACGCGCGGCGGTCACCACCCCCTACCTCGGTAGGGGTGCGCCGAGACCGGCGGTGGTGCCGCGCGACCCCGGGCGGCCCCTAGCCTGAGCGGGTGGACCGACCGACCCCCGAGGAGTACCAGCCTCGGCTGACCCCGTGGGGCCACGTCTGGCGCACCCTGCTGTCGGTCCTGATCAGCGGCGCCGTCTGGGCGACGGTCGTCGGGCGGCAGTCCGAGCCGATGCGGTACGCCGACGTGGCGCTCGGCCTGGTCGCGTTCGGCGTGGTGCTGCTCCGCCGGCGGTGGCCGGTCGGGGTGGCGCTGGCGACCAACCTGCTCGGCACCTTCTCGGCGCTCGCCGCCGGACCCGCGACGCTCGCCCTGGTGTCCCTGGCGACCGAGCGGCGGTGGAGCCGGATCGTCCCGGTCGCCGGGCTGGCCTTCGCCTCGGCCCAGGTCTTCGCCGTCCTCAATCCCACCACCGAGGACGACCCGTGGTGGCTCACCACCGCGATGAACCTGATCGTGATCGCCGCGGTGACCGCCTGGGGCATGTACCTCGGGTCGCGCCGCGAGCTGATCTGCACCCTGCGCTCGCGGGCCGAGCGCGCGGAGGCCGAGCAGGAGCTGCTCGCCGTGCACGCCCGCGACAACGAGCGCGCCCGGATCGCGCGGGAGATGCACGACGTGCTCGCCCACCGGATCTCCCAGATCTCGCTGCACGCGGGGGCCCTCGGGTTCCGCGAGGACCTCACCGCCGACGAGATGCGCGCCAGTGCGGGCATCGTCCAGGAGGCCGCGCACGAGGCGCTGACCGACCTGCGGGCCGTGCTCGGCGTGCTGCGCGACACCGACACCGGCGAGCTCTTGCACAGCCCGCAGCCGACGTACGCCGACCTCCCGGGGCTGGTCGAGGAGGCCCGGGCGGCCGGCACCCGGGTGGAGTACGACGACCTGGTCGCGCACGCCGAGGACGTGCCGGCCTCGGTCGGGCGGACGCTCTACCGGATCGTCCAGGAGGGCATCACCAACGCCCGCAAGCACGCGCCGGGCGCGACCCTGTCGATCCGGGTGAGCGGGTCGCCCGACGACGGGATCGCTGTCGTGCTGCGCAACCCGGTCGGCTTCGGCCCCTCGCGCACGCCCGGGTCGGGGCTGGGCCTGGTCGGGCTGGCGGAGCGGGCGGTGCTGCGCGGCGGCCGTCTCGAGCACCGGCACGAGGGGTCCGCCTTCGTGCTCCGAGGATGGATACCGTGGGCCGCATGACCATACGCGTCCTGGTGGTCGACGACGACCCGCTGGTGCGCTCGGCGCTCCGGCTGATGCTCGGCGGGCAGCCGGACGTCGAGGTGGTCGGCGAGGCCGCCGACGGCCGGGAGGGCCTCGCGCTGGCGGAGTCCCTGCGGCCCGACGTCGTGCTGATGGACATCCGGATGCCGGTCCTCAACGGGCTGGAGGCCACCCGCGAGCTGCAGCGCGCCGCACGCCCCCCGCACGTCATCGTGCTCACCACCTTCGACGCCGACGACCACGTCGTCGAGGCGCTCGCGGCGGGCGCCGACGGGTTCCTGCTCAAGGACACCCCGCCGCCGCAGATCCTCGACGCGATCCGCACGGTGGCGGCCGGCGACCCGATGCTCTCCCCCTCCGCCACCCGCACGCTGATCGACCGGCTCCGCGCCGGCACGTCCACGGAGCGGGTCGCGGACGCCGAGCACCGGCTCGCGCTGCTCACCGAGCGCGAGCGGGACGTGGCGCTCGCCGTCGGCCGCGGGCTCAGCAACGCCGAGATCGCCGCCGAGCTCTACCTCTCGGTGCCGACGGTCAAGGCGCACGTGTCGCGCCTCTTCGAGAACCTCGTGGTCACCAACCGCGTGCAGATCGCGATCTGCGTCCACGACGCCGGCCTGGTCTGACGCAGCGGCGGTCGAGCACCGAAGCCGCCCCGGCCGGTGGTCGAGCAGCGAAGCCCGTCCCGGTGGTCGACCAGCGAAGCCCGTCACCGGTGGTCGAGCAGCGAAGCCGCGCTAGCGGGTGAGCGATGTCGAGACCCCGTGAGCCGACGTACGACGGCGACCCACGCCCTGCCCACGCTGCGGGGGTCTCGACAACGCTCGCTGGCGCTCGCTGCTCGACCACCGGTGGTTGAGCAGCGAAGCCGCGCTAGCTGTGATGCCCAGCCAGGTTGTTCAACCTGGTGATGGGTGCAGCCTTTCCGATTGCTGAGTGGGGCCGGTGGTGGTTGTACTGGTGGATCCATGCTGGCAGAGCCGCGAGTCGGGCGGCTTCGGAGTTGTAGAACTTCTTGAACGCCCAGCCCTCGGCCAGGGTGCGGTGGAACCGTTCGATCTTGCCGTTGGTCTGTGGTCGGTAGGGCCGGGTCTTCTTCGGTGTGATTCCCAGCTCGGCGCAGGTCTCGCGCCACAGGTGGGACTTGTAGCAGCTGCCGTTGTCGCTGAGCACCCGTTGCACGGTGACGCCGCGCTGGCCGAACCAGGCCACCGCGTTGCGCAGGACCAGTGCGGCGGTCTCCTTGGTCTCGTCGTCGTGGGCCTCGACGTAGGCGACGCGGGAGTGGTCGTCGATCACGGTGTGTAGGTAGCAAGTCCCGATCAACGGGCCGCGGTACTTGTTGCGGGGCTTGTTCGGCGTCGCGGCCCGGTTCTTCTCGCCCTGCTGCTTGCCGACATAGCGCCAGCCGCCGCCGTCGGGCACCTTGCCGAGCTTCTTGACGTCGACGTGGAGCAGGTCGCCGGGGCGTTCGTGCTCGTAGCGGCGAATGGGCTCCCCGGTCGCCCGGTCGACGTGGGTGAGCCGGTTGAGCCGGCACCGCACCAGCACCGCATGCACGGTCGAGGACGCCATGCCAAGCCGGTCGCCGATCTCGACTGGTCCGAGACGCTGCTTCCAGCGCAGGTGCACGATCTTGCGCACCACCGGCGCCGGTGTCCGGTTCGGCTGGTGGTGCGGGCGTGAGGACCGATCGGCCATGCCGGCGGGTCCTTCGGCGCAGTACCGATCGGCCCACTTCTTCGCGGTCCGCCAGGACACGTCGTAGCGTTCCGCGGCCCTCGGAATCGGCCAGCCCTGGTCAACTATCAGACGCGCCAGACGTAGCCGAGCACGTGGTGTCAGCGCAGCGTTGGCATGGGTAGCGTGGGACACGAAGGCCTCCTGGGTGTGAAGCGGTTCCTAGATAGCTCCACTCCACACCGGGAGGCCTTCACCCATCCATCGCCTCAGACCGTGTCGTCGCAGGTCCTCGACCAACGTGGCTGGGCATCACAGCTAGCGGGTGAGCGTGTCGAAACCCCGTGAGCCGACGTACGACGGCGACCCACGCCCTGCCAACACTGCGGGGGTCTCGACAACGGTCAGGCGCTGCGCGCCTTCCCTGCTCGACCACCGGACGGCGGGGCTACGGCGTGCCGAGCTCGTACGTCGCGCCGGGCGCGGCGAGCTCGAGCGGGCCGGCGTACCGGCCGCGGGCCTCCGCCAGCGCGATCGCGGGGTCGTGCCACGGGGGGACGTGGGTGAGCACCAGCTGCCGGACGCCCGCGCGGGCGGCGACGTCGCCGCCGTCGGCACCGGTGAGGTGCAGGTGCGGCGGGTTGTCGTCGCCCTCCCGGAAGGAGGCCTCGGCGAGCAGCAGGTCGGCGCCGGAGGCGACCAGGTCCAGGCCGGAGCAGGGACCGGTGTCGCCGCTGTAGGCCAGCACGGCGCCGTCGGCGGCGACCCGCAGCGCGAACGCCGGCACCGGGTGGTCGACCCCGATCGGCACCACCGCGAACGGGCCGACCTCGATCGGGCCGTCCCACTCGTGGAAGTCGAACTCGTGGCGCATCCCCGGGTCCAGCGGCAGGTCGTACGCGCGGGCGACGCGGTCGGCGGTGCCCACCGGGCCCCACACGGGGATCCGCGGCTGGGGGCCGCGGGGGTGGTACTTGCGCAGCACGTAGTAGCCGGCGAGGTCCAGGCAGTGGTCGGCGTGCAGGTGGCTGAGGAGCACCGCGTCGATCGTCAGCGGGTCGGCGTACCGGTGCAGCGACCCGAGCGCCCCGCTGCCGAGGTCGAGGAGCACCCGCCAGGTGCGGGAGCCGGTGCCGTCGTCGTGCTCGGCCTCCAGCAGGTAGCAGCTGGCGGCGGAGTCCGGGCCCGGGTAGGAGCCCGAGCAGCCGACGACGGTGAGCCTCATCGCAGGCCGCCCGCGAACTGGCTGGCCGCGACCATCTCCGGGCCGAGGAACCGGCGGCCGATGGTCTCGAACTCGTGGGGCTCGCCTGTGGTCACGAAGGTGTACGCCGGGTCGCCCGCGGTCCGCATCAGGCCGGTGGCGGTGAGCATCCGGTAGACGTCCTTGGCGCACTCCTCGGCACTGCTGACCAGCGTCACGTTGTCGCCCATGACGTAGGAGACCACGCCGGTGAGCAGCGGGTAGTGCGTGCAGCCGAGGATCAGCGTGTCGACCCCGGCGGCGGTCAGGGGGTCGAGGTACTCGTGGGCGACCGCCAGCAGCTCCTCGCCGCCGGTCACCCCCGCCTCGACGAAGTCGACGAAGCGCGGGCAGGCCTGGGTGGTGAGCTCGACGTGCGGAGCGGCGGCGAACGCGTCGTCGTACGCGAGCGACTCGGCGGTGGCGCGGGTGCAGATCACCCCGATCCGGCCGGTGCGGCTGGCGGCGACCGCGCGCCGGGTGGCCGGGTAGATGACCTCCACGACCGGCACGTCGTACCGCTCCCGGGCGTCGCGGAGCATCGCCGCGCTCGCGGAGTTGCAGGCGATCACCAGCGCCTTGACGCCCTCGGCGACGAGGTGGTCGAGGCACTCGAGGGCGTACTCGCGGACCTCGCCGATCGGCTTGGCGCCGTACGGCTGGCGGGCGGTGTCGCCGACGTAGCGGATCGACTCGTGCGGCAGCTGGTCGATCACCGAGCGGGCCACGGTGAGCCCCCCGAATCCGGAGTCGAAGATCCCGATGGGAGCCTCGAGATCGGCGGGGGTCGCGGGCGGCACGGACGCAACGGTAGGCCTTCGCCCTGCTCTGCGCACGGTGCAGCGATGGACGTCACGCGTGCGCCGGGTCACGCGGTGCGGCGTAGCGTGGTCGGATGCGTACGTCGACCGCCCTCGTCCTCGCCGGTCTGCTCGCCCTCCTCGGGCTCCCGGCGCCGGCGGTCCACGCCCTCGAGGCGACGCCCGACGGGACGACGAGCAGCGCTGCGCCGTCCGGCCGCCGGGTGCTCGCCATCTCCGTCGACGGGCTGAACCCCACCGCCCTGCGACGGCTCGGCCCCCGGCGTACGCCGACCCTGCACCGGCTGGTCGACGAGGGGGCGGCCACGCTCAACGCGCGGACCGAGCACGAGGTCACCGTCACCCTGCCCAACCACACCTCGATGGTGACCGGGCGGCGCGTCGCGGCCGACCACGGCGGGCACGGGGTGACCTGGAACGACGACCTGCCGGGGCGCACGGTGCACGGCGCGGCCGGGCACCGGGTCGCCTCGATGTTCACCGTGGTCCACCGGAGCGGCGGCGAGTCGGCGGTCTTCGCCGGCAAGTCCAAGTTCAGCCTGTTCCCGCACTCCTGGCCGCGTGCGGTCGACCGGTTCACCTACGACGAGCGCCCGCTCGCCCTGGTGCGGGCCGCTCGTCGCGACCTGCTCCGCCACGACCGCGAGCTGACCTTCCTCCACCTCCGCCTGCCCGACAGCGCGGGCCACGCGTCGGGGTTCATGACCGCGCCCTACCTGCAGGCGGTGCGCCGCACCGACGCCCTGATCGGGAAGCTCGTGCGCACGATCGACGCCCACCGCCGCCTCGCCGAGGACCTGGTGGTGGTGCTCACGGCCGACCACGGGGGCCGCGGGGACGGCCACCAGGACCCCGCGCGGCTGGCGAACTACCGGATCCCGTTCCTCGCCTGGGGCGCGGGCGTGCGGGCCGCCAACCTCTACGCGCTCAACCCCCGGCGCGAGCCGCCCGAGAGGACCCGCCCGTCGTACGCCGCGCGCCGGCAGCCGATCCGCAACGGCGACCTGGCCAACCTGGTGACCTCCCTGCTCGGCCTCCGCGCCGTGCCCGGCAGCGGGATCGGCGCCCGCCAGGACCTGGTCGTCCGCTAGCGGGCCCGCCCCAGCTCGCCGAGCGTGGGGAACGGGTTGAACCGACAGCCGTCGAGCCCCTTGGACTGCTGCATCATCACCGGCGCGGGCCGCCCGCGACCGGGGCAGCCGGCGTGGCCGAAGCCGAGCCAGTGGCCGGTCTCGTGGTTGACGACCATGTGCCGGTAGCCGCGCAGCGCGCCGTTGGCGGCGTTCCAGGCGGGCGACGCGTGCTTCCAGCGGTCCTGGTTGATGATCACGTAGCGGCCCACCCGGCAGCTCCAGGTGCTGCTGCACACCGGGGAGAAGTCCGGCACCCGGCTCGCCTCGGCGAGCACCACGGAGATCTGGCCGCCGCGGGCGACGGGACGGAAGCGGACGCCGGCCCCGCGCCAGCCCCGCGGGTGGTCGTAGGTCTGCTGCACGAGCCGCCGGAACTGCCGGACGCTCGCGGTCACGCGCCCCCGGGTCTCGACCCGGTAGGTCACCGTGCGGCGTACGTCGACCCGGTGCCGCACCGCCTCCCGGCGCACCGAGAGGCGCTCGGCCGGCCGGTGCCCCGGCGCGCGGACCTCGACCCGCACGCGCAGCCGCCGGCCGACGTCCGCGGGCGCGACCGCGTAGCGCGCGCCGGTGGCGCCGCGGATCGGCCGGGCGCCGCGCAGCCACTGGTAGCGCACCCGCGCGGGGCGCGTGGACCACCGGCCGGGACGCGCCGTCACGATCCGGCCGAAGCGCAGCTCGCCGTCGATGGTCGGCGGCCGCCGGTTGGCCAGCCGCGCCCGGCGCACCGGCGCGGTCGCGGCGGACGTCGCCGAGGCGCTGTCCCCCACGGAGTCCGTGGCGGTCACCGTCACCGCAAGGCGGGCGCCGAGGTCGTCGAGGCCGAGCCGGTAGCGACGGTCGGTCGCGCCGCGCACCGGCGAGCCGTCGCGCAGCCACTGGAAGGAGTACGCCGTGGGCGCGGGCGCCCAGGAGCCCCGACCGGCCCGCAGCGTGCCGCCGTGCTCGGGCGAGCCCGAGACGACGGGCGGGGCGGTGTTGACCACGACCGCGGAGGCCGGCGCCGCCGGGACCAGCAGCCCCGCGGCGACCGCGAGGGAGAGAGCGAGGGCCCTCAGGCCCACAGCTGGCCCTCGAGCCGGTCCTCGGCCTCGTCGACGGTGCCCTCGTAGGCGCCGGTGGAGAGGTACTTCCAGCCGCCGTCGCAGACGACGAACGCGATGTCGGCGCTCTCCCCGGCCTTGACCGCCTTGGCGGCCTGGCCGAGCGCGGCGTGCAGGATCGCGCCGGTGGAGATGCCGGCGAAGATCCCCTCGAGCTCGAGCAGCTCGCGCACCCGGCGTACGGCGTCGCGCGGGCCGACGGAGAAGCGCGAGTCGATCAGGTCGGCGTCGTACAGCTCGGGGACGAAGCCCTCGTCGAGGTTGCGCAGGCCGTAGACCAGCTCGCCGTACCGCGGCTCGGCGGCGACGATGCGGACGTCGGGCTTGGCGGAGCGGAAGAACCGGGAGACGCCCATCAGGGTGCCGGTGGTGCCGAGACCCGCGACGAAGTGGGTGATCGAGGGCAGGTCCGCGAGCAGCTCGGGACCGGTGCCCTCCTGGTGCGCGAGCGCGTTGGCGGCGTTGCCGTACTGGTAGAGCATCACCCAGTCGGGGTGCTCCTCGGCGACCCGCTTCGCGACCCGCACCGCCTCGTTGGAGCCGCCGGCGGCGGGCGAGGAGATGATCTCGGCGCCCCACATCCGCAGCAGCTGGCGGCGTTCCTCGGAGGTGTTCTCCGGCATCACGCAGACGATCCGGTAGCCCTTGAGCTTCGCCGCCATCGCCAGGGAGATGCCGGTGTTGCCCGACGTCGGCTCGAGGATCGTGCAGCCGGGACGCAGGGTGCCGTCCTTCTCGGCCTGCTCGATCATCTTCAGGGCCGGGCGGTCCTTGATCGAGCCGGTCGGGTTGCGGTCCTCGAGCTTGGCCCAGATGCGGACGTCGGCCGAGGGCGAGAGCCGCGGCAGGCCGACCAGCGGCGTGCCGCCGACCGAGGCGAGCAGGTTGTCGAAGCGCATGGTCGAAGGATCCTCTCCGGGTCAGCGCAGGAAGCGCTCGGGGTCGAAGTCCTCGAGCGCGATGATCCGCACCCGCGGGAGCGGGACGTTGAAGGCGCCGACCTCGTCCTCGAGGTCGTGGACCTCGATGCCGAGGGTGTCGTAGGTGATGCTGGCGTACTCGCGCAGCGCGAGAACGCCGACCCGCCGACTGCCGTCGGCGAGCCGCATGAGGTGGTCGGCGAAGTCGGCGTCGTGGCTGACCAGCAGCACGTCGTCCTCGCGGCCGAGCAGCGCGTCGAGCGTGCGCTGGATGCCGACGTCGACGACCTTCTCGTCGCTGCGCCCGGCCAGCGGCACCGGCCGGTAGTCCATGGCCAGCAGCGCCTGGACGAACGCCGCGGGCAGCTGCCCGTTGGAGGCGTTGAGGAAGAACAGGCCGGTGACCGGCTGGTCCCAGAGCTCACGGGCGTACGCCGTGACCCGCTCCCAGCGGGGCCGCTCCTCCGGGAGCGGCCGCCGGCCGAGGAGGGAGTTGCCGAGGGTGGCGTCGATGTTCTCGCCGTCGACGAGGACGAACGTACGCCGCTCAGCCATGACCGCTTTATCCCCCCGCGACGGCGGGGAGCACGACGACCTGGTCGCCGTCGTTCAGCGTGGCCTCGAGGCCGCCGATGAAGCGGACGTCCTCGTCGTTGATGTAGACGTTGACGAACCGCCGCAGGTCACCGTTGTCGATGAGCCGGTCCTTGATGCCCGGGTGGTGCGACTCCAGGTCGTCGATCAGGGCGCTCAGGCTGGCACCGTCGCCCGCGACGGCCTTCTCGCCGCCGGTGTAGGTGCGCAGGATGGTGGGGATCCGGACCTCGATGGCCATGGGTGCTGCTCCTCGGTGGGGTCTGCTCAGCTGACGCTGGGCTCGGGGACGACGGCGACCTCTTCCTCGGTCACCTCGCCGTCGACGATTCTGTAGGACCTGAACTCCACGGGGCCGTCGTTATTCCCGTGCTCGCGGGTGCTGACCAGCACGTAGTGGGCGCCGGGCTCGCTGGCCAGGCCGATGTCCGTGCGGCTCGGGTGCGCCTCGGTGGCGGTGTGCGAGTGGTAGATCACCACCGGCTCCTCGTCGTTCGCGTCCATCTCCCGGTAGAGCCGCAGGAGGTCGGTGGAGTCGAACTCGTAGAACGTCGGGCTGCCGGCGGCGTTGACCATCTCGATGAACCGGACCGGCCGGTCGCTGCCCTCGGGGCCGGCGACCACGCCGCAGGCCTCGACGGGGTGGTCCCGCTTGGCGTGAGCCACGATCGCGTCGTACGTCGCCCGGTCGATGGTCAGCACCGTCCCAGCCTACGACCCTCAGACGGTGAACCGGGCCGCGGTCTCGCCCGCGAGCGCGTCCTCGATCCGACGGCGCAGGGACGGGTCCATCGGCGGCAGGTCGTCGACCGGCCACCAGCGGACGTCGGTGTTCTCGTCGTCGGCGGCGTACGGCTCGCCGGAGACCCACGAGCAGGCGAAGGTCAGGTCGAGGTAGAGGCCGCGGTCGCCGTTGGCGTGGGTGACCGGCGGGCTCACGCCCACCGACGCGAGCCGGTCGACGGTGATCTCCACCCCGGTCTCCTCGAGCGCCTCGCGACGGGCGGCGACCCCGGGCTCCTCCCCCGGGTCGACGATGCCGGTCACCGGGGCCCACTGCCCGTTGTCGACCCGCTTCGTGAGCAGCACCCGACCCTCGTGCAGGACGACGGCGGTGACGGCGGGGAGCCAGAGCTCGTGCTGGCCGACCATCCGGCGCAGCTCCAGGACGAAGGGCGGGATCGGCATGGGGGCAGTCTGACAGGGCTCTCGCCGGCCCCCAGCACGCTCCGCCTAGGGTCGGGGCATGGCCACCTTGGACCCGCTCCTCGAGGAGCACTACCGCACCGTGCTCGACCGCAACCCCGGCGAGCAGGAGTTCCACCAGGCCGTCGCGGAGGTCCTCGAGTCGCTCGCGCCGGTGGTCCGCCGGCACCCGGAGTACCTCGAGCACTCCGTCATCGAGCGGATCTGCGAGCCCGAGCGCCAGCTGATCTTCCGGGTGCCGTGGACCGACGACCGGGGCCGCGTGCAGATCAACCGCGCCTTCCGCGTCGAGTTCAACTCCGCGCTCGGGCCGTTCAAGGGCGGGCTGCGCTTCCACCCGTCGGTCTACCTCGGGATCGTGAAGTTCCTCGGCTTCGAGCAGATCTTCAAGAACGCGCTGACCGGGCTCCCGATCGGCGGCGGCAAGGGCGGCTCCGACTTCGACCCCAAGGGCCGCAGCGACGCGGAGGTGATGCGGTTCTGCCAGTCGATGATGACCGAGCTCTACCGCCACCTCGGCGAGTACACCGACGTCCCCGCCGGCGACATCGGCGTCGGCGAGCGGGAGATCGGCTACCTCTTCGGCCAGTACAAGCGGATCACCAACCGCTACGAGTCCGGCGTGCTCACCGGCAAGGGGCTCGCGTACGGCGGGTCGCGCGTGCGCCGCGAGGCCACCGGCTACGGCACCGTCTTCTTCACCGAGCAGATGCTCGCCGCCGCCGGCGACAGCATCTCGGGGCGCCGGGTGATCGTCTCCGGCTCGGGCAACGTGGCGATCTACGCCGCGCAGAAGGCCGCCCAGCTCGGCGCGCAGGTCGTGGCCTGCTCCGACTCCTCCGGGTACGTCGTCGACGAGGACGGGCTCGACGTCGAGCTGCTGCGCCACGTCAAGGAGGTCGAGCGGCTGCGGATCTCGGCGTACGCCGACGAGCGCCCCGACGCGACGTACGTCGCCGGCGGCAGCGTGTGGGACGTGCCCTGCGAGGTGGCGCTGCCCTGCGCCACCCAGAACGAGCTCGACGAGTCCGCCGCCCGCACGCTCGTCGAGAACGGCGTGCGCGCGGTCGCCGAGGGCGCCAACATGCCCTGCACCCCGGCGGCGGTGCGGCTCCTGCAGCAGCGCGGCGTCCTGTTCGCACCCGGCAAGGCGGCCAACGCCGGCGGCGTCGCGACCAGCTCGCTGGAGATGCAGCAGAACGCCTCGCGCGACTCCTGGAGCTTCGCGCACACCGAGGACCGGCTGCGCGAGATCATGACCGGCGTGCACGAGCGGTGCGCCACCTCGGCCGAGGAGTACGGCGCGCCCGGCAACTACGTCGCCGGCGCCAACATCTCGAGCTTCCTGCAGGTCGCCGACGCGATGCTCGCGCTGGGCGTGGTCTGACCGACTCCCACTGGGGTGTCCCTCTGCACGGACGGCTCCCGTGGTCACCGTGCGGCGCACGTCGTACCCAGGTGACCTGACCCGCTGATCCTTGCGGTGGACGTCGGTGATCCCGGGCGAAGGTTCGGCGCTGAGTGCAGGCAGAGCAGTGCTCGCTCATCGGCATGGCCCGGCAGCTTCTTGACACAGAGGGTGCCAGAAGCGGTCGCGCGAGTCGTGGAAGGAGCGGACGGCTGCCTCAGCGCTGAGCCGTACATGTAACGCGGTATCCACTGCTCTCCCGCGGTGCTGCAGCACCGCGGAAGAATGGTGGACACCGCGTTACAGCTGGCGGTGCTGCGCGGCAGATCCGGGCTCTTCGAGCGATGTCAGGGTGCCTTAGCCCAGTGGTGTCACCAGGTGGCACGGCACCGGACGCCGGTGCTGGGGGTCGAGTGTGTTGAGCACGATCCGCGCCACGATCGGGGACGACACGATCTGCAGGTGGTCGGAGAAATCCAGGGCGCACACGTCCTGCAGCAGGACGTTGTGCGTGCCCGGCAGCGTGCCGCTCGTGGAGGGCCACACGAGCTCGTCGTAGCGCGTGATGACGTTGGTGTACGCGACGCCCTTGACCTTGGCCGACCCTCCGGAGTTCAGCCGGCGGATGAACGCGCTGCTGGAGAGCAGTTGCGGCCCGGCGGCGAAGTACGGCTTCAGGGCGGCGACCAGGACCGGGGTGATGCCGAGCGGACCTCCGGCCTCCGCCACCGTCGAGAGCACCGCGACGTCGGTGCCGGCGTAGGCGCCGCCGAGACCGACGAACCGCTTCACGTGCTTGGCACCCCCGAGGAACTTGAAGTAGTAGGCCGGGACGACGGTGCCCTCGGAGTGGCCGACCATGTCGACCTCCTTCGCACCGGTGCGGCGCAGCACCTTGGCAACGAACGCCTTCAGCTCGCGCGCACTGGACTGCATGCGGTCCAGGCCACCGAACGCCCGGTACTTCTCGGGCAGCCGCTTGTTGCCGTAGGTGAGCGCGTAGACGCAGTAGCCCTTGTTGTGCAGCAGCGGCCCGTAGGTGGGCCAGTTCGAAGAGCGGCTGCCGAGCAGGCCGTGCACCAGCACCACCGGGCGCGGGTGGCGCTTGGTGGGCTTGCACGACCAGTCGTTGGTGCCAGGGGCACTCGACCCCACCTGCACGGCGCCGACGAAGGCGCCCGGCAGGAATGAGTAGGGCACCGGCAGCTTCTCATCGGCGCGTGCCGGCGCCGAGGGCAGCAGTGCCGCGCCCATCGCCAGCACGACCGCCAGCGCGAGCGCCAGCCGGAGGGACCGGGGGCGAGAGGTTCCGAGACGCGTCGTCATGCCCGGCTCAACGACTCGCCCCCGGCGACGTCACGGTCGCCGTCGTGGACGGTGATCACGCCCCGCACCTGCGGCCCGGTGACGAGGACCGGACCCGCAACGTGCTCGACACCACCCTCGCCCGCTTGCGAACTCTGCTCCCACACCTCGCCTGGACAGCGGCGGATCAGCGCGCGTCAGGCGTCACGCGGCGTAGTCGGGTAGGCCCGTAGGAGCTCGGCTCTGTCGCGTCCGTCAGAGGGCGAGTACAGCGCCAGCGCCTCGTGGAACACCCACGCAGTGTCCCTCACCGTCCGCTCGCCGAGCGACCGTCGATCGGGACGCGCCCCGTCAGTCCATCAGCGCTTCGACGAGGGTCTCCTGGAGCAGCCCGATCCACTCGTAGATGTCGTGGATCTGGGAGCGCGGGTCCTCCTCGGGCAGCGCGAGCCAGTAGTCCTCGTCGTCCTCCTCGACGCCGAGGCGGGTGGCGAGGGCCAGGCGCAGGTCGGTGAACGAGCGCATCCAGGCCTCGGCCTCGGCCTCGTCGAGCTCGACGTCGATGACCAGGCCGTCCTCGGTGAGCTCGGGAGGCAGGCCGGCCTCCTCGAGCCCGTCGATGATCGAGACCGCGGCGGCCGCCTTGCCGTCGCGCAGGGCGCCCTCGGTGAAGCGCCGGAACTCCGCGGAGGCCTCCTCGTCGCCGGGGTAGGCCGTCGGGAAGAGCCGCGCGAGCACCGGGTCCTCGGGCTCGGTGGTCGGGCCGCTGAAGTCCATCAGGGCCTCGAACGGGTCGCGGTCGTCGCGGGGCACGGCCGCCTCGTTGCGCAGCAGCTCGACCAGCTGGGAGGCCAGCGTGCGCAGCAGGTCGGCCTCGAGACCCGAGAACGTCGCGATGATCCGCTGGCTGCGCAGGTGGCGGTGGAATCCGCTCACGCGCACCTCACTCCTGCTTCTCCATCGTGGCCCAGAGCCCGTACTCGTGCATCGCCTGCACATCGCGCTCCATCTCCTCGCGCGTGCCAGCGCTGACCACCGACCGGCCATCCTCGTGGACCTCCATCATCAGCTTCTCCGCCTTCGCGACGTCGTAGCCGAAGTACTTCTGGAACACGTAGGTCACGTACGACATCAGGTTGACCGGGTCGTTCCAGACGATCGTGACCCACGGCTTGGAGAGGTGGATGATCTCGTCGGGCGTGATGGTCGGCTCGACCTCGACCGGCGCGGAGGACACGACGTCCATGTTGGCACACTGCTCGGTGTGGCCCACGCACCCGCACCCAGCACCGCACTGCTGACCGACCACTACGAGCTGACCATGCTCCAGGCCGCCCTGGCGTCCGGGGCCGCGCACCGGCGGTCGGTCTTCGAGCTGTTCCCGCGGCGGCTGCCCGAGGGGCGGCGGTACGGCGTGGTCGCGGGCGTCGGCCGGGCGCTGGACGCCCTGGAGGCGTTCCGCTTCGACGACGAGGTGCTCGCCGTCCTCGAGGACGTCGTGGACGCACCCACCCGCGAGTACCTCGCGTCCTGGTCCTTCCGCGGCGACGTCTGGGGCTACCCCGAGGGCGAGGTCTACCTCCCCCACTCCCCCCTGGTCGTCGTGGAGGCGAGCTTCGCCGAGGCGGTCCTGGTCGAGACGGTGCTGCTCTCGATCTACAACCACGACAGCGCGATCGCCTCCGCCGCGTCGCGGATGACCTGCGCCGCCGGGGACCGGCCCTGCATCGAGATGGGCTCGCGGCGCACCCACGAGGAGGCGGCGGTCGCAGCGGCGCGGGCGGCGTACGTCGCCGGGTTCGCGTCGTCCTCCAACCTCGAGGCCGGGCGCCGGTACGGCGTCCCGACGACCGGCACCAGCGCGCACAGCTTCACGCTGCTCCACGACACCGAGACCGACGCGTTCCGAGCCCAGGTCGACTCACTGGGCAGCGGCACGACGCTGCTCGTCGACACCTACGACGTGGCCGACGCCGTACGCGCCGCGGTGGAGGTCGCCGGGCCGGAGCTGGGCGCCGTCCGCCTCGACTCCGGCGACCTCGGCGTGCTCGCCCAGCAGGTGCGCGAGCAGCTCGACGCGCTCGGCGCGACCGGCACCAAGATCGTGGTGACCAGCGACCTCGACGAGTTCGCGATCGCGGCGCTGGCGGCGGCCCCGGTCGACGGGTACGGCGTGGGCACGCAGCTGGTCACCGGCAGCGGCCACCCGACCAGCGGGTTCGTCTACAAGCTGGTGGCGCGGGCCGACGACGCGGGCACGCTGGTGCCGGTGGCGAAGAAGAGCATCGACAAGGTCTCCGTCGGCGGCCGCAAGTGGGCGATGCGGCGGCGTACGCCGGGGGGCGTCGCGGAGGCCGAGGTCGTGGGGATCGGCAGCCCGCCGGTGGACGACGGCGACGACCGGCCGCTGCTGGTGCCGCTGGTGCGCGAGGGCGAGGTCGTGGGCCGCGAGCCGCTGGAGGTGGCGCGGGAGCGGCACGTGATGGCGCGCGCCGAGCTGCCGATGTCGGCCAAGCAGATGTCGCGCGGGGAGCCGGTCATCCCGACCGTGCACGCCTGAGCCCCGCTACTGTCGGCGCATGCGCGCCCTGATCGTCGTCGACGTCCAGAACGACTTCTGCGAGGGCGGGTCGCTGCCGGTCGCCGGGGGTGCCCAGGTCGCCCACGACATCACCCGGCTGCTCACCGCGTGGGCCGAGCGGCTCCCGGACGCCCCCGACTACGCGCACGTCGTGGCCACCAAGGACCACCACATCGACCCGGGCGACCACTGGTCGCGTGACCCGGACTTCGTGACCTCCTGGCCGGTGCACTGCCGGGTCGGCACCGACGGCGAGGCGTTCCACCCCAACCTGGACCCGCAGCCGTTCGACGCCGTCTTCCTCAAGGGCGAGCACGCCGCGGCGTACTCCGGCTTCGAGGGGCGCACCGCCGCCGGCGTACCCCTCACCGACTGGCTGCGCGACCACGGCGTCACCGACGTCGACGTGTGCGGCCTCGCCACCGACCACTGCGTGCGGGCGACGGTGCTGGACGCGGTGCGGGAGGGGTTCGCGGTGCGGCTGCTGCCCGCGCTGTGCGCGGGCGTGGCGCCCGCGACCACCGAGGCCGCGCTCAGCGAGATGCTCGAGGCGGGCGTCGGTGTCGCCTGACCCGGCCCCGGTGCCCGGGCTGCTGGTCGAGCTCCGCGACGGGGTGCTGCGGCTGACCCTGGACCGCCCCGACGTGCTGAACGCGTTCAGCGCCGAGATGGCCGTCGGGCTGGCCTCGGAGCTCGAGCGCGCGAGCGCCCGCGACGAGGTCCGCGTGGTGGTGCTGGCCGGCGCGGGCGAGGCGTTCTCGACCGGCGCCGACCTCTCCGGCGGCGACCCCTTCGACGAGCAGACCATGGACCTCGCCAACCGGATGGTGCGCGCGGTCGTCGCGTGCGACAAGCCGGTCGTCGCGGCGGTGGCCGGCATCGCGGCCGGGATCGGCTGCTCGCTCGCGCTGGCCGCCGACCTGCAGGTCGCGGCGGAGTCGGCGACGTTCCTCCTCGCGTTCACCCGCGTCGGCCTGATGCCCGACGGCGGCTCGTCGGCGACGGTCGCCGCGGCCGTCGGCCGGGCCCGCGCGATGCGGATGGCCCTGCTCGCCGAGCCGCTGCCCGGCCGCGCGGCGTACGACGCCGGGCTGGTCTCGCACCTGGCCCCCGACGACCAGCACGCCGACGTGGTCGACCGGCTCGCCCGCCGCCTCGCCGGCGGACCCCCGCTCGCGTTCGCCGCCACCAAGCGCGCGATCAACGCCGCCACCCTCGCCGCCCTCGAGCCCGCCCTGGACCGCGAGAAGTCCGGCCAGCAGCTCCTGATGCGCACCGCCGACGTCGCCGAGGGCATCGCCGCCTTCCTGAACCGCCGCCGCCCGGACTTCCGCGGCCACTGACCCGAGGACGAACCCGACCGCCCAAGAAGTGCTTGACAGTCGCTGCGCGCCGGGAGAAGACTCCCCAATGACTGTTGGGGAGGTAGTGCGATGGCCGAGGACGACGACCGGCAGGTGCTGCGGGCGGCGGCGCACCCGCTGCGGCTGCGGATGCTGTCGCTGCTGACCGGTACGGCGATGAGCGCGGCGGAGGTGGCCCGCGAGCTGGGCATCACGCACGCGAACGCGTCGTACCACCTGCGGGTGCTGGCCCGCGCCGGCGAGGTGGTCGAGGCCGGCGAGGAGAAGGTGCGCGGCGGGACGGCCAAGCGCTACCGGCACGAGTGGGACGACCGGCACCGCGAGGCCGGCGCTCGCCCGCGCGAGATCGGACTCGAGGTGCGCACCATGGGCCAGGAGCTGGTACGCCGGGTCGCCGAGCGCGAGACCGGGCGCGGCCACAGCTACTTCTGCGACGCCGAGCTCTGGGTCGACGAGGAGACCTGGGCGCGCGCGCTCGCGCTCGTCGAGGAGGCCGGCCGCCTGGTGCACGACGCGGCGCAGCCGCCGCGGACGGCGGGCACCCGGCGTACCAACCTCACCGTCGCGGCCTTCGGGATGACCCCGGGCGGTACGCCGTGAGCCGCCCGCCCGTGCTCGCCCCACTGCGCGGGCAGAACTTCCGCTGGTACTTCCTGGCGCGCACGGTCAACATGGTCGGCAGCACGATGGCCAGCGTCGCGCTCGCCTTCGCCGTGCTCGAGGTGAGCGACTCCCCCAGCGCGCTGGGCACGGTGCTGGCCGCGATGAGCATCCCGATGGTGGTGTTCCTGCTCGTCGGCGGCGTCGTGGCCGACCGGTTCGGCCGCACGCTCGTGATCCAGACGTCCAACGTCGTCTCCGGCCTGTGCCAGCTGGCAATCGCCTCGCTGGTGCTCAGCGGCCACGCCCAGGTCTGGCAGCTGGTGTGCCTCGCCGCGGTCATCGGCACGTCGTCGGCGATGAGCTTCCCCGCCCTGGCCAGCGTGCTGCCGCAGCTCGTCCCGCGCGAGCAGCTGCAGCAGGCCAACGTGCTGATCTCGATGATGCGCGGGACGCTCACGGTCATCGGCCCGTCGGTCGCGGGCATCCTCGTGGTCACGGTGGGGCCGGGCTGGGCGCTGGTCGTCGACGGCGTGACCTACCTGGTCGCCGCGACGCTCCTGCTGCGGGTGCGGATCCCCGCGCCGGTACGCCGGGACGAGCAGCCCTCGATGCTGGTCGAGCTCCGTGAGGGCTGGACGGTCTTCCGCTCGACCACCTGGCTCTGGGTCGTCGTGCTCGCGTTCATGGCCCTCAACGCGATCCACTCCGGCGCGATCTTCACGCTCGGGCCGGTCCTCGCCAAGCAGAGCGACATCGGCGAGCGCGGCTGGGGCCTCATCCTGTCGGCCGAGGCGGTGGGGCTGCTGGCGATGACGCTGGTCATGGCGCGCGTGCGCCTCGAGCGACCGCTGCTCTACGGGATGGTCGGGATCGGCGCGCTCGCCCTGCCGATGATCGCGCTGGGGCTGCACCCCCAGGTCGTCGTGGTGATGGCCGCCATGGTCCTGGCCGGCGCCGGCACCGAGATCTTCAACCTGGGCTGGAACCTCGCCATGCAGGAGCACATCCCCGACGACCTGCTGACGCGCGCCTACTCCTACGACGCCCTGGGATCGTTCGTCGCGATCCCCGTGGGGCAGCTGCTGTTCGGGCCGCTCGGGGTGCTCTTCGGCGTACAGCGGGTGATCCTCGTGGGCGGCATCGTCTACGCCGTGATCACCGCCCTCGCCCTGACGTCGAGGTCCGTGCGCAGCCTGCAGCGGGTCAGCACCACTTCTGCGCCAGTGTCGAGATGACCGTGAGGTTGCGGTTGGTCGAGACGCCGAGCGCCTTCTCCACCGTCGCGTTGGTCAGCCGCGCCTCGTGGTAGTTCTCCCCCAGCAGCAGGTGCACGGCCCGGCCGCTGACCTTCGCGACCTCCTCGGCGGTGCTCCGCTCCTCCAGCAGGCGTACGGCGTCCGCGGACGGCTCGCCCTTGAGCAGCGAGACGTAGTGCCGGCCGCCGTGCCCGAAGGACTCCGCCCGCTCCGCGATCTCGCGCAGCTCGGCCTGCGTGAAGCAGATCGTCGGCACCTCGAACCCGGCCGTGGCCAGGAACGACTCCTCCAGCGCCGCCTCGATCCGCGCGCGGGACCGCATCGAGGTGTCGAACCGGACGTTGCCGGTGTTGATGTGGGTCGCCACGTCGGTGAATCCGGCGTCCTGCACCGCCTCGACGATCGCCGCCTTGGGGAACTTCCGCTTCGCCCCGAGGTTGATCGCCCTCAGGAACCCGATCCAGGTCGCCACCCTGCGATCATGCCGCAGGGGCGTCGTCCGGATCGTCCGGTTTCCCCGGATCACCGGGGAAACCTGATGTTCCCGGCCATCGCGATGCCCCCGAACATCAGGTTCTCCCTGAGAAGTCCCGGGCGCGGCGACAGTTTTCCCTGATCACCGGGGAAACCGGCACCCACCGCCCGGCACCCCCCGGCCCCGCACCCTCACAGGTTCCCGCGCGCCTCCTGCTCGCGCTCGATCGCCTCGAAGAGCGCCCTGAAGTTGCCCTTGCCGAAGCCGAGCGAGCCGTGCCGCTCGATGAGCTCGTAGAAGACCGTGGGCCGGTCCCCCATCGGCTTGGTGAAGATCTGCAGCAGGTAGCCGTCCTCGTCGCGGTCGACGAGGATGCCGCGCTTCTTCAGCTCCTCGATCGGGGCGCGCACCTCGCCGATCCGGGCCCGCAGCGCCGGGTCGTCGTAGTAGGAGTCCGGGGTGTCGAGGAACTCCACGCCGTTGTCGCGCATCACGTCGACGGTCCGCAGGATGTCGTTGGTCGCGAGCGCGATGTGCTGGCAGCCGGCGCCGTCGTAGAACTCCAGGTACTCGTCGATCTGCGACTTCTTCTTGGCGATCGCCGGCTCGTTCAGCGGGAACTTCACCCGGTGGTTGCCGCTCGCGACGACCTTCGACATCAGCGCGGAGTAGTCGGTCGCGATGTCGTCGCCGATGAACTCCGCCATGTTCGTGAAGCCCATGACCTTGTTGTAGAACCCCACCCACTCGTCCATCCGCCCGAGCTCGACGTTGCCGACGCAGTGGTCGATCGCCTGGAACAGCCGGGTCGGGTGGCCCTCGCGGCGGGTGACGGTCGAGCGGCGCTCGACGTACCCCGGCAGGTAGGGGCCGGTGTACGCCGACCGGTCGACGAGGGTGTGCCGGGTCTCGCCGTACGTCGCGATCGCGGCCAGCCGGACGGTCCCGTGCTCGTCGGACTCGTCGTGCGGCTCGACCAGGACCGTCGCGCCCATCGCCCGGGCGTGCGCGACGCAGGTGTCGACGTCCGGCACCTCCAGCGCCAGGTCGACGACGCCGTCGCCGTGCTTGCGGTGGTGGTCGAGGACCGGGCTGTCGGGTGTCACGCCGCCGGTGAGCACGAACCGAACGCTGCCGGAGCGCAGCACGTAGGACTTGGAGTCGCGGGTGCCGGTCTCCGGGCCGCGGTAGGCGACCAGCTCCATGCCCATCGCCAGCTGGTAGAAGCTCGCGGCCTGGGTCGCGTTGCCCACGACGAAGCCCACCGAGTCCATCGCGGTGACGGGGAACGGGTCGCGGCTGGCGTCGTACTCCACCAGCCCGACCAGCTGGCGCAGCTGCTCGAGGGTCAGGTCGGCCTTGAGCTCGTCCGGGGTCAGGGTCATGCTCGCAGCGTGGCCGCGCCAGCGCACTCTGTGCAACAGTACGCCGAGGGACTGGACAGGTTGTCCGGTCCCGGACGCCACGGGAGGCCGGAAGTGGACGATCTGGACGCCTCGCTGCTGGAGCTGTTCGCCGCCGAGCCCCGGGTCGGCGTCCTCGAGGCGTCGCGGCGGCTCGGCGTGGCCCGCGGCACCGTGCAGGCCCGGCTGGACCGGCTCGCGGCGACCGGCGTGGTGACCGGCTGGGGCCCGGAGCTCTCCCCCGCCGCGCTGGGGTTCCCGGTGACCGCGTTCCTGACCCTCGAGATCCGTCAGGACCCCGCGCTCGGCGGCGGGCACGACGCGGTCGGCGCCCACCTCGCGGCCGTCCCGGAGGTGCTCGAGGCGCACACGATCACCGGCGCCGGCGACCTGTGGGTGCGCGTGGTCGCGCGCAGCAACGCCGACCTCCAGCGGGTCATCGACCTGGTCCTCTCGGAGCCGGCGATCGTGCGCTCCTCGACCGTCATCGCGCTCGCCACCCAGGTCGGGCACCGGGTGCTGCCGCTGGCGCGGGCGGCCCGGGAGGGGTCCTAGGAGAGCCGGCCGCTGAGCTCGTCGGCGGCGGCCAGCACCCGGCCGCCCACCCCCGCGGCGTCATCGAGATCCCCGAGCGTGACGATCCCGACGCTCGCCTCGAACCCCCGCAGGCCGCGCATCGGCGCGGCCACGCCCCGGGCCCCGGGCTGCAGCTCCCCCGTCGTCGCGACGTACGCCGGCCCCTCGCGGCCGCGGTCGCGCCCGGCGAGGATGGCCTTGCCCGCCGCGCCCTGGCCGAGCGGGTGCCGGGACCCGACCCGGTAGCTGACGTGGTAGTCGGTCCAGGACGGCTCGACGACGGCCAGCGCGAGCGCCTCCTCGCCGTCGGCGACCGTGAGGTGGGCCGTGCAGCCGACCTCCTCGGCGAGCCGCCGCAGCACCGGGACCGCGACGTCGCGCAGCGCCGGCTGGACCGCCGAGGCGAGGTGCAGGACGCCGAGCCCGACGTGCAGCCGGCCGCGGGCGTCCTTGCGGACCAGCGCGTGCTGCTCGAGCGTGCTGACCAGGCGGTAGACCACGGTGCGGTTGACCCCGAGCCGGCCGGCCAGCTCGGTGACGGTCAGCCCGCCCGGCGCGTCGGAGAGCACCTCCAGCACACGGAGTCCGCGATCGAGGGTCTGCGAGGTCTCCGCCGCCATGCTCGAAGTCTAGGCATACCGCCGGTATCGCCCGAGGTCAGCAGGGCGTCAGGAGGAGCGGCGCATCGCCCACTCGCGCACCCGGTCGATCCGGGCGGCGAGCTGCGCGGCGTTGGCGACCGCGGCGGGCGGGCCACCGCACTCCCGGCGCAGCGCGGCGTGCGTGATGCCGTGCGCCTGCCCGGTGCGGTGGTGCCACGCGGCGACCAGGCCGTTGAGCTCGCGGCGCAGCACCGCGAGCTGCTCGTGGGTGGCCACCTCGGCGACCGGGTCGGCGGCGCCGGCCGCGTCGTCGACCGCGGCGGCCCGGGCCGACTTCTGCTTGCGGGCCCGCTCGCTCTGCCGCGACTGCAGCAGCTCGCGCATCTGGCCGGGCTCGAGCAGGCCGGGGATGCCGAGGAAGTCCATCTCCTCCTCGGACCCGACGTGCACCTCGCCGGCGTGCCCGAACTCGCCGCCGTCGAAGAGCACCCGGTCGAAGCGGGCCTCGGAGCCCAGCGCCTCGAAGGACATCTCCAGCTCGCCGGACGCCGACTCGGTGGCGTTGGCCTGGGCGAGCAGGTCGTCCTCGGCGGCGAAGATGTTGCCCTCGTCGTTGACCCGGCGGCTGAGCACGTGGTCGCGCTCCACCTCCATCTCGCCGGCGTACGCGAGCAGCCGCGGCACGCTGGGCAGGAAGACCGACGCGGTCTCGCCGCGGGTACGGGCGCGCACGAAGCGGCCGACGGCCTGGGCGAAGAACAGCGGGGTCGAGGTCGTCGTCGCGTAGACGCCCACGGCGAGGCGGGGCACGTCGACGCCCTCGGAGACCATCCGGACCGCGACCATCCAGCGGGCCTCGCCGGCGGCGAACTCCGTGATCTTCTTGGAGGCGGCCTTCTCGTCGGAGAGCACGACGGTGGGCGCCTCGCCGCTGATCTGGCGCAGCGTCTTGGCGTACGCGCGGGCCGAGTCCTGGTCGGTGGCGATCACCAGGCCGCCCGCGTCGGGGACGTGGCGGCGCACCTCGGTGAGCCGGCTGTCGGCCGCGGCCAGCACCGACGGGATCCACGACCCGGAGGGGTCCAGCGCGGTGCGCAGCGCCTGGTTCGTGAGGTCCTGGGTGAGCGGCTCCCCCAGCCGCGCCGCGATCTCGTCGCCGGCGCGGGTCCGCCAGGTCATCTCGCCGGAGTAGGCCATGAACAGCACCGGGCGGACGACGTGGTCGGCCAGCGCGTGCGCGTAGCCGTAGGTGAAGTCGGCCACCGAGCGCGGGACGCCGTCGGGGCCGGGCGCGTAGGTGACGAACGGGATCGGGTTGATGTCGGAGCGGAACGGCGTGCCGGTCAGCGCGAGCCGGCGGGCGGCGGGCTCGAACGCCTCGCGCACCCCCTCGCCCCACGAGAGCGCGTCGCCGGCGTGGTGCACCTCGTCGAGGATCACCAGCGTCTTGAACCGCTCCGCACGGATCCGCATCGCGAGCGGGTTGACCGCGACCCCGGCGTACGTCACCGCGACGCCGACGTAGTCACCCGACGTGCGGCCCTTGCCCGCGGCGTACGTCGGGTCGATCGGGATGCCGGCGCGCGCGGCGGCCTCGGCCCACTGCAGCTTGAGGTGCTCGGTGGGGGCGACCACGATGATCCGGTCGATGATCCGGCGGCCCAGCAGCTCGGCGGCCACCGACAGCGCGAACGTCGTCTTGCCGGCGCCGGGCGTGGCCACGGCGAGGAAGTCGCGGGGCTGCCGGGCGAAGTACTGCTCCATCGCCGCCGCCTGCCAGGCGCGCAGCGAGCTCGCCGTGCCCCACGCGGCCCGCTCCGGCCAGGCCGGGGTCAGCGCGGTGGGCAGGGGGGCGTCGTCGTGACGCCCGGTCACGCGTCGGAGCCCGCGTCGTCCTTGAGCGACTCCCAGACGTCCTTGCAGTCGGGGCACACCGGGAACTTCTCCGGCGCCCGGCTGGGCACCCAGACCTTGCCGCACAGGGCGACCACGGGGGTGCCCATGACCATCGCCTCGGTGAGCTTGTCCTTGTCGACGTAGTGCGAGAACTTCTCGTGGTCACCGTCGTCCGTGGGGACGGTGTGACGGTCCTCGCGAACCTTCTCGTCGACGGCGGTGCCGGTCCCGAATCCGATGGTGCTCACGCGTCCCAGGGTACGGGATGCGGCGGTCAGTTCAGGCCGGGGTCGGCGGGCCTGGTGGAGTTCCAGGCGAGGTGCCCGGGCTGGCGGCGGAGCACGTCGCGCCACAGCTCGACCGGGTCCGCACGGAACACGTCGGGGGCCTGCGCGGGCACGACGTACCAGCTGCCCTCCTCGATCTCGGCGTCGAGCTGGCCGGCGCCCCACCCGGCGTACCCGGCGAAGATGCGCATCCGGGAGACGGTGCCGTCGACGAGCTCGACGGGCGTGTCGAGGTCGAGCAGGCCGAGGCGGCCGACGACCTCGCGGAAGCCGACCGGCGGGTCCTCGCCGTCGCGCAGCAGGGCCACGGCGAGCGCGCCCTCGGTGCTGACCGGGCCGCCGAGGAAGAGCACGCCCGGCTCGCTGACCACGTCGTCCCACGGCTTGAGCACCTCGCCGACCGGGACCGGCGAGGGCCGGTTGAGGACGACGCCGAGCGCGCCCTCCTCGTCGGCGTCGAGCAGCAGGATGACGGAGTCGGCGAAGTTCGGGTCCATCAGCGCGGGCGTCGCCACCAGCAGCATCCCCGCGCCCAGCCCCGCGTCCTTGCCCACCATGGGACCCATCCTCGCACCGGACCGATGGGCCCGGCAGAGGTCACGCGACGAGCGCCGAGCGCACCCGGTCCAGGAACGTGGCGCGCTGCGGGGGCCGCACCCGCTGCGGGACGGCGTACGTCGCGCGCGCCTCGGCCTCGATGCGGGCACCGGTCCGGGCGGCCGCGGCGTCCTGCGCGCTGGCCAGGCCGGCGGCGACGGCGAGCACCGTGTGCTCCTTGGCGGTCGCCTTCGCGACCGCGGTCGCCATCTGCTCGTCGAGCGGGTGCTCACGGTGGTGGTCGATGACCGCGCGGGTGCCCGGCAGCTCCTCGGCGGTGGCGCGCCAGGCGTCCACGACCGCGGCCTCGAGGTCGGTCGGCTGGTTCAGCAGCAGCTCGCGCTCGATCCGGCCCGAGAGCCGGGCGTGCCAGCGCAGCTGGAGGGCGCCGAGCAGGGTCAGCTCGTCGCCGAAGGTCTCGGCCACGCCCTCGACGTCCAGGGGCAGGCGGCCGTCGAGACGCCGGTCGGCCTCGGCGGTCACGGCGCGCAGGACCTCGCCGCGGTGGTGGAAGGTGTTCCGGGTCATGGTCGGCTCCTTCGGGACGGATCTCGCATACCGCGAGTACGTACTCAGAGTACGAAGCCATACCGTCGGTATGCAAACCTGCGTCGGGTGATGCTCGCCACCCGTACCGGCGGTCGGTCCTAGACTGTCGGGATGCCGAAGCCCTCCGTCTCCAAGCTGGTGCCGAAGGTCCCCGCGGTGCCCGGCACCAGCCGCCGGCAGCAGTACTCCGCCTCGACCAAGCGCGCCCTGGTCGATGTCGCGGAGGAGCTCTTCACCGAGCACGGGTACGCCGCGACGTCGCTCGACGCGATCGTCGCCGGCGCCCGGGTCACCAAGGGCGCGCTCTACCACCACTTCAGCGGCAAGCAGGCGCTCTTCGAGGCGGTCTTCGACCGCGTGGAGACCGACGCCGCCAAGAGCATCCAGAAGGCGCTGCGCGGCCGGCGGGACCCGTGGGAGAAGGCGCTCGCCGGCCTGCGCGCGTTCCTCTCCGTCGTGCAGGAGCCGCGCTACCGCCGGGTGGTGATCCAGGAGGGCCCCTCGGTGCTCGGCTACGAGCGCTACCGCGAGCAGGAGGAGCGCTCGACGTTCGCCAACGTCGTCGACATCGTCCGCGCCGTGATCTCCGCCGGCACGTGGGAGCTCGACGAGGACATGCTCCAGACCTTCGCGCGGATCTTCTTCGGCGCGATGTCGTCGGCGGGCGAGTCGGTCGCCAGCTCCGCCGACCCGATCGCCTCCGCCCAGCGGGTCGAGACCGCGATCGCCTTCATCCTGCAGGGCTTCCAGGCCCTCGCCGACGCGGGCGTCGAGCTGCCCACCGGCGCCCCGGACATCGAGGAGCCCGGCGCCCCGACCCCCTGATCCGCGGTGGTCGAGCAGCGAGGAGCGCCGCCACCCCGGTGGTCGAGCAGCGAGGAGCGCCAGCGACGAGCGATGTCGAGACCCCCGCAACGAAGGCAGGGCCCCCACCCACCGCCGTACGTCGGCCCACCCGGTCTCGACAACGGTCAGGCGCTGCGCGCCTTCCCTGCTCGACCCCCGACCCCCGGTGGTCGAGCAGCGAGGAGCGCCAGCGACGAGCGGTGTCGAGACCCCCGCAACGAACGCAGAGCGTCGACCACCGCCGTACGTCGGCCCACCCGGTCTCGACAACGGTCAGGCGCTGCGCGCCTTCCCTGCTCGACCAACGACGGTGGGGCTACTTCCCGAAGGTGACGTCGCCGTCCTGGGCGGGCACCAGCTCGATCCAGGTGCGCCCGGCGGGCACGGTCAGCTCGCCGGCCTTGGTCGAGAGCTTGAGCGGGGCGGCGACGCCGGCCTTCTTCCAGGTGCCGCGCACGAGCCGGCCGTCGTGGAAGAGCAGGGCCGCGCCGCTGCCCTCGAACTTGGTCTCGGGCACCGGGTTGCCGGCCGGGTCCGTGTAGCCGGCGTCGCCGACCTGCACCCGCAGCGCGAGCACGGTGTCGGCCAGGAACTCGTCGCCGTCGGCGGCGTAGGTGTTCTGGTTGACGTAGTCGCCGTCCTCGAAGACCCAGTTGGTCGTGTGGCCGCCGGAGAACTTCGCCGAGACCGTCCGGGCGGGCTGGCCCTTCGGGAGGTCCTTCGCCTCGCCCCAGGGCAGGTAGTCGTCGGGACGCTGCTCCTCGTCGAGCGCCGCGGCCTTGGCGGTCGCGCCCATGTCCGTGAAGAGGTTGTACGGCGCGCTGCGGGCGGAGTCGCGGTAGAACCCGGGCCCGCCCTCGGCGAAGAAGTGGATGCCCGAGTCCTTGATCCGCTGGATCGTCACCGGGGCCGCGCCGCTGGTCACCATCGTCGCGTCGGCCGGCTTCACGATGCCGATGTCGCTGGCGCGCATCGACCGGACCGGGCCGGCGTTGTCGGGCAGCTCGGAGTAGAAGAACGCCGCGAGCCGCGTCATCCCGCCCTCGACGAGCTCCTCGACCACCAGGTCGGCGCTGCCGAGCCCCTCCTGGGGCGCGCTGGCCGCGGTGTTGTCGAGCTTGAGCACCATCACCGGGTGCTTCTTCGCCGAGCTCGCGTCGCCCTTGACCGGGAGCCCGGTCAGCGGCCACGTGGCGGCGAGGGTCTCGCCGCCGGCGACGTCCTGGGCGCCCGGAGTGTCGTCCCCGCCGTCGTCGTCGCCCCCGCACGCACTGAGGGTGAGCCCGAGGGCCACGAGGCAGGAGGCGAGCAGGTGGGCACGGCGCACGGGAGAGCTCCGGTTCAGGTCGGAAGGTGTACTGACTCGGTTCACTTCAGTGTGCGGCGCGACCGGGCGCACCCGTCGGAGGCGCGCCCGGAGGCGCCGACGGTCAGCCGAGCTTGGCGCCGCCGTCGACGTACAGCGTCTGGCCGGTGATGTACGACGCCTCGTCGCTGCACAGGAACGCGGCCGCGGCCGCAATGTCCTCGGGGAAGCCCACGCGGCGGACCGGCGCGGCCTCGGCGTTGAGCGCGCGGAACTCCTCGACGTCCATCTTCAGGCGGGCGGCGGTGGCGTCGGTCATCTCGGTGGCGATGAAGCCGGGCGCGATCGCGTTGGCGTTGATGCCGAACGGGCCGAGCTCGATGCCGAGGGTCCGGGTGAACCCCTGGACGCCCATCTTGGCGGCGGAGTAGTTGGCCTGGCCGCGGTTGCCGAGCGCGGAGACGCTCGAGAGGTTGAGGATCTTGCCGTAGCGCTGCTCGACGAAGTGCTTCTGCGCGGCCTTGGTCATCAGGAAGGCGCCCTTGAGGTGCACGTTCATGACCAGGTCCCAGTCGTCCTCGGACATCTTGAACAGCAGGTTGTCGCGGGTGATGCCGGCGTTGTTGACGAGGATGTGGATCCCGCCGAGCTCCTCGACGACCCGCGCCACCGCGGCGTCGACCGACGCGGCGTTGCTGACGTCGGCGCCGATGCCCACGGCCTTGCCGGGGAGGCGGCTCGCGGCGTCGCTGGCCGCGGCCTCGTCGAGGTCGATCACGGCGACCGCCGCGCCCTCCTCGGAGAACCGCGTCGCGGTGCCGAACCCGATGCCTCGTCCCGCACCGGTGATGACGGCGACCCGCCCGTCGAACCGACCCATGATGAGCTCCTCCTCGTTCGTGCCGTGGACGCCGGTCACTCTAGGACCGCGCGCAACCGCGCGGCGTACTGGGCCCGCTCGTCGGCGTCGGCGTACGTCGTGCGCGGCCAGAAGAACCCGCGGAGCCCGTCGCCCTTGGTGCGCGGCACGACGTGGAGGTGCAGGTGGGCGACCGACTGGCTCACGACGTTGTTCATCGCGACGAAGCTGCCCTGCGCGCCCAGCCCGTCGACCACCGCGGTCGCGAGCCGCTGCGCGGCGCCGAGGAAGCCGTCACGCAGGCCGGCCGGGAGGTCGGGGAGGGTGACCACGTGCTCGCGCGGGACCAGCAGCACGTGGCCCTTGAAGACCGGGCGGCGGTCGAGGAACGCGACGAAGTCGTCCTCCTCCAGCACCAGGTCGGCCTCGGCGGTGCCGGCGACGATCGCGCAGAAGACGCAGGCGCTCATTCGCACACGAACCCGTCGCACTGCGGGTGCAGCTCGCGCGGGCTGATCCGGGCGGCGGCGCGACCGGACCCGCCGACGACATCGAAGTGGTGGCTGTCGTGGGTGCCGTAGGTCCAGCGGAGGCCGTGGCGGGCCATCAGCCGCACCACCGCGTGCGAGCGCGAGCGCCAGGCGACCCGCGCGTGCGAGCGGCTGACCCAGTAGCGGTTGGGCACCACGCCGTGGGAGGCGTGGTACGGGTTCTCCCAGGTGTTCACGTCGAGCGCGCGCCCGTAGCTGTGCGGGGACCGTACGCCGGGGCGGCCGACCACCGAGCGGCAGTTGAACGCCGAGGTGTTGCCGGCCGCCATCGAGGCGTAGTCGTCGGCGCCCTGCAGCCGCTTCGACCAGCCGAACCGGTCGACGCGGTGCATCGCGCGGATCGGGAAGCCGCGGCGGTACATCTCGGCCAGGGCGCCGGCCATGTTGTCGGCGGCGTCGGTCGCCGCGACCAGCTCGCCGCGGTAGCGGTAGCCGTCGTACCCCCAGTAGTTGACGCGCACCAGCCGCAGGCCGGCCCGACCGACCGGGCAGCCGGCGCGCCAGGAGCGGCCGGTCATCCGGCGCCAGACGCCGTCGGGGATGGCGGTGATCGCGACGTGGGCGCCCTCGCCGACCGCGCGCTCCTGCCGGGGCAGGCGGACCCGCGGCCGGGGCGCCCCGGCGGGCAGCGTCACCGGCGTGCGGGGCGGGCGGTTGTCGATGCGGCGGACCGGGCTGGTGGCGGCGCGGGTCCAGGCGGTCGCCGGCACCTTGGCGCGCCACTCGGTGTCGACCCGCGGGCGCACCGGCAGCTCGGCGCGACCCTCGGCGTCGGTCACCAGGCTGCCGACGCGCCGCCACCGGCGCTGTCCCTCGTCGCGGCTCTGCAGCCGCACGGTGCCGCTCACCGGGGTGCCCTGGTCGGTCGCCCAGCGCACGGCGAGCGTGACCTCCTGCTCGTCGACGACCTTCTTCGGCGCCTGCAGCCGCACGGTCGCGGCGCGGCGCACGACCGGGACGTCGATGGCGCCGGTCGCGGGCGCGTACGTCGTGTCCCCGGCGTACGACGCGCGGAACGCGTTGTCCTGGGGCGTGCGGCTGACCGGCACGCTCGCCGTGGCGTGCCCGGCCGCGTCGGTGGTCAGGGCCGTGACCGGCCGCCACTCCCCCGCGACCCGCCGCTCCACGGTCACGGGGGCGCCGGCGACCGGCTCGCCCGTCGAGGTCCGCAGGTCGAGCGCGAGCGTCGTGGTGGCGTCGGCGTACGCGCCGGGCGCGGCGAGGGTCAGCACCGTCGGCGTCGCAGCGCTCGCCGGGGCGGCGAGCCCGCCGACGGCGACCACGAGGCCGAGGAGGACGAGGAACAGGTGGCGCCCGAGAATCATGCGCCACAGTGTGCACGCCGCCGGGGACGATCCGCCGTAGCCTGCCGCCATGACGCGCACCCGGGTCGCCCTCGCGATCGGGGCCGCCGTGCTCGTCTCCTTGGCCGGCGCCGGGATCGGCTGGGCGGTCTGGGGCGACGACGCCTCGACGTACCGCCACGCACTGGAGAAGTACGGCGGCGAGGACGGCGAGGCCAACCGCTACGTCGACCTCGAGGACGGCGAGGCGCAGCTCTCGATCGGCTCGCCCGACCGCCACCGCGTCGTGGTGCAGTGGCGCGACCCCGACGGCACGGGGTGGACGGCGCCGGAGACGGTGTGGACCGACGAGGAGAACCTGGCGATCGACAACACCGTGCGGTACGGCGGCGGCACGGTCGCGATCCTGGAGACCTTCTCACCGCCCGGCAGCGAGGACGACCACGACGACATCACCGTCGGCATCGTCTGCCGCGACCTGGTGTGCGAGACCCGCCGCGACCCCGGGTTCGGGGGCGAGCCGCAGGTGACGCCGGACGGGAGCACCGCCTACCTGGGGCAGGACGAGCGCGGCGTCCACCTCTGGACCGAGGACGGCGGCATCCAGCGGCACCGCTGGTCGGGCCACCCCGGGTACGACGGGGCCGCGCCCTCCGAGCCGCTGCTCGCGCCGGACGGCTCGCTGCGCGTGGTGAGCGCGGCACCGGCCCGCCGTACCTGCCGGCTGGAGCTGCTGGTCTCCGAGCCCGGCACCGCCGACCTGAGCCCGGTCGCCTCGGCCCCGGCGCGCGTGCGGGGCGGCCGGTCGGACTGCCGGACCTCCCTCATGACCTACAGCGACGACTGGGTCCACGTCCTGGCCAGCGACCGCGACATCGCGGCGGACTTCTGGTTCGTGCGCGACGGGGAGGCGTGGACCACCACCCACGACGACCCCAGCGGCCTGGTGCTCGACGACCGCAAGCGGGGCTGCTGCGACACGTTCGTCAACGGCTTCGTGCACTGGAACGACGTGGCCTACGGCTCGCCCGACGGCCGGCGGCTCCGCGTGCAGACCCACCTGCTCGGCGAGGAGACGTGGAGCGAGCCGCAGCTGCTCCCGATGGCCGGGCCGGGCCACGAGTGCACCTGGCTGGACGCCTACGAGGTCGGCGACACCGGCTACGTGATCGTCGCGACCTGCAACTCCGGCCGCAGCCGCGACGAGTTCGACGGCGACGCCTACGCGATCGCGGCCACGACCGACCTGCGCACGTGGGAGACCGCCTTCGTCCCCGGCGTACGCCGTGAACCGGTGATCGACGACGACGCCGTCCGCGTCGGCGGGACCACCTGGACGCCCGAGGACGGGTTCACGACCCGCTGACCGCTCGCTTCGCGAAGGCCCGGGAGCGCAGCAGCCAGCGCGGGACGGACAGCATCGAGGACGACGCGGGCCACGCGCTGCCGCGGAAGTAGGCGTCGGTGCCGCCGTCGACGTACACCACGCTGCCGCAGAGGAAGTCCGCCGCCGGGGAGAGCATGAACACCGCCCACTCGGCGATCTGGCCGGCGTCGCCGAGGCCGCCCACCGGCACCGGGAAGGACTCGATCCGATCGCGGTCGGGACCGTCGAGCTGGGTCTGCAGCAGCGGGGTCATGATCGCGCCGGGGGCGATCGCGTTGAGCCGGATCCCGCTGCCGGCCCACTCCGGTGCGACGGCGGTACGGCGTACCCACCGGCTCAGCGCGAGCTTCGACCCGCCGTACGCGAAGGCGGCCGCGTTGGGCCCGAAGACCTTGAGCAGCCGGGCGCGGACCCCCGGCCGGTCGTGCAGGTGCGCGGCGACCAGGGCGCCGGGGATGCCCGGGGTGACGCTCGCGGAGTTGGACCCGAAGACGACGACCTTGCTGGACACCCCGGTCCCGGCCGCGGTCGCCGCAAGCGTGTCGCGCCAGGCGAGCAGCAGCTCGGTCGGCGCGACGTAGTTGACCTGCGCGATCAGCTCCTCGCGGCCCCGCACCGGCCCGACGCCGGCCGCGAGGACGGCGCCGTCGAGCGAGCCCGCCGCCCGGGCGAGCACCCCGGCGACGGCGGTACGCCGACCGGCCGGCGTGGCCAGGTCGGCGACGACGTCGGCGTCGCGCAGGTCGACGGTGATCGTGGTGTGGCCCGCGGCGCGGAGCCGGTCGACCACCTCGCGTCCCATCCCGGAGGCGGCGCCGGTGACGGCGTAGGTACCCATGGCGGGCAACCTACCGACGGCGGGCCGCCCCCGCAGGGTGATCCACGCGGAAGACCGGCCAGCCGATCTCGGTGCGCCAGGCGGCGGGGTCGGGGGTGTCGCGGGGACCCACCAGGTAGGTCTCCCGGACCGGTCCGGCCACCGCCAGCGCGTTGGCCACGACCCAGCTGCCGACCTCGCCGTAGGTGACGTCGATGTCGTCGTGCTCGCCGACGTGGGTGGCGACGGCCAGCTCGACGGCCGGGAGGGTCACCGGGTGCACCCGGCCGCGGCGCGGGGGCCGGGTCGTCGGGCGGTAGACGAGCACGTGCCCCTGGCAGACCTCGAACAGGGCGTTGTCGTACAGCCCACCCGGGGCGCCGGTCGGCTCGTGGACCGCCGCGTCCAGCTCGGCCATGGCTCCGGCGTACCAGGAGAACACGTCGTCCTGCACGACGTCGCCCTCGACGGCGGCCACCGTGGTCGTCGGGACCGCGCGCAGCTCGACCTGCACCGGCGCTGGCTCCGGCGCCAGCAGCCGGCGCAGCGACGCCACGGCGGAGCGGGTCCGGTCCAGCTCCGACTCGAGACGCCGCAGGTGGCTGGCGACGAGGTCCGCCCGGGCGCCGGGATCGGGCGTCCCCAGGATCCGCTGGACGTCCGGCAGGGGCACGTCGAGCTCGCGCAGGCGGTGGATGACCTGGGCGGTCGGGATCTGGTCGGGGCTGTAGTAGCGGTAGCCGGACGCGTCGTCCACGGTCGCGGGCACGAGGAGGCCGGCGTCGTGGTAGCGGCGCAAGGTCCGCACGCTCAGGTGCGTGAGCCGCGAGAACTCGCCGATCGCCAGCATGGGTGCAGTCTGCACTCTCCCCCGGGGAGAGGGTCCAGTGCTTGACCCTCCTCGCGGGGCAGGCCGCACGGTGGCGTCATGACCACCCCGACGACCGTCCAGACCACGCAGCTCCCCGCCACGATCCGCGCCTACCTCGCCGCACACGGGGCGCAGAAGGCGGACGCCGCACTGCGCACCTTCTCCGCGGCCGCCGTGGTCGTGGACCAGGGCCAGACCTTCCGCGGGACCCAGGAGGTCCTCGACTTCCTGCGCGGCGCCGGGGCCGAGTTCACCTACACCACCGAGCTCGTCGGCGCGCAGCGCATCGACGACGAGCACTGGGTGGCCGCCGTCCGCCTCGAGGGCGACTTCCCCGGCGGCGTCGCCTACCTGAGCTACCGCTTCACCCTGGCCGGCGACCTCATCGCCGAGCTGACCATCGCCCCCTGAGGGCACCACCAGAGAGAGGAAACACCATGTCCCAGAACACCACCCCAGATGCCTCCACGAAACCCACGGTCGTGCTCGTCCACGGAGCCTTCGTCGATTCCTCGAGCTGGAACGGCGTGCTCGCCGAGCTCCGTCGCGACGGCTACCCGGTCCTCACCGCGGCGAACCCGCTGCGCGGTCTCGACGCCGACGTCGACTACCTGCGCTCGATCCTGAACAGCGTGGACGGCCCGGTCGTCCTCGCCGGGCACTCCTACGGCGGTGTCGTGATCAGCGAGGCCGCCGACGGCAACCCCCAGGTGCGCGCGCTGGTGTACGTCGCCGGCTTCATCCTCGAGGAGGGCGAGAGCGCCGGCGAGCTCGCAGCGAAGTTCCCGGGGGCCCAGCTCGCCGGCTCGCTGCGCCGCGTGCCGGTCACCGCTCCCAGCGGCGAGGGGCCGGTCGACGACCTCTACATCGACCAGGAGCAGTTCCGAGGGGTCTTCGCCGCGGACGTGCCGGAGGAGGTCACCGACCTGCTGGCCGCCACGCAGCGGCCGATCGTCGCTGACGCCCTGGAGGCGAAGGCCACGAGGACGGCCTGGAAGACCATCCCGTCGTGGAACCTGGTGACGCTGAAGGACCTCGCCATCCCGGCGGAGGCCCAGCGGTTCATGGGCGAGCGGGCCGGGTCGCGCAGCGTGGAGGTCGACGCCTCCCACGCCGTGACCGTCTCGCAGCCGGGCGCCGTCGCCCGGATGATCGAGGAGGCCGCCCGCGCGACCACCGCCGGGTGAGGGGAAGGCTGACTACGCACCGACCACGGTCGGGTAGCCCGGGGACCACGGGTGGGTCAGGTGGGCGTCCGGCTCGACGCGGCGCCAGATCGGCTCGCCCCGGATGCAGAGGCCCCAGAAGTACGTCGCGCCGCACGTGACGCAGGCCAGGTACGAGACGATCGTGTACTTCGTGTCGCGCTCGAGCAGGGCGACCATCTGGTCGACCGGCACGTCTGCCCTCAGCACGCGGAGGCGGCCGGCGGCCAGCCTTGCCTCAACGTTGGCCTGCGTCGCGAGCAGGTCGAGCCGGTCGCCGGATCGCACCGCGACCTCGTCGCAGCAGGAGCAGTGGCCCGGGTCTCTCACGCCGGGGAGCCTAGGCTCGTTCAGCCCTTGTTGCGGGGGTGTTGGCGAGCCACCCGCTCGTTGCCGTGCCGGTAGTTCCCGGTCCAGCGGGCCATCACCAGCTGGGGATCGTCATCGACCTCGGCGAGGAACTCGGCAGCACGGCCGCCCCGCAGCGTCGCGGCCACCCGGCCGTGGTGCGTGATGATCACGCTGCCGTCGGCGCGACGTACGTATTCGAATCCGTCTGCCGGACCGCCCATCCGACGACTGTAGCCACGCACGGACCCACCGGCTCGGCGCGACGTGAGCGGCTCGTCCGCTCGGCACCCCTACGCTCCAGCGCGATCGTGAACCCAAGGACCAGCACGGCGCTGGCCGCCACGAAGCCCAGGACCGCCAGGCACCCTTCACGTAGGTTGCGCCGACGCCGCGTCGCCCCGCGGCGCACGACGCGGGGCGACCAGCTCGGCGAACCAACCGGCGACCACCTCGGGGTCGTGGCGCAGCGCCTCCTCGTGCACTGCCACCTCAGTGAACGCGAACCCGGGCACGTCGGCGGAGGCCGAGAACGGGAAGCAGGGCAGCACGCCCTCGCGAGCCATCAGCTCGATCAACCGCTCGGTGACCAGGTCGGGCTCGACCTCGGCCGCGACCTGGAAGGTGGCGGTGTGCGGCGGGTCGGGGGTCACCCGCAGGCCCCGCCCGACTAGCGCCGCGGCGAGGTCTCGCGCCCAGCCGGCGACCGCGGCCATCTCGGGGAGCCGGTCGCGCAGCCCGACCAGCGCACCGACGGCGTACGGCGTCATCCGGTAGAGCGTGCCGCCCATCCGGGTCCGCCAGAGCCGCAGCTCGTCCGCCACGTCCGCCTCGGCGACCACGGCCGCGCCCGCGAGGCCGCCGAGCCCCTTGTAGAAGGAGACGTAAACGCTGTCGGCCAGCCCGGCGATCTCGGCCAGCGGCCGGTCCCAGTACGGCTGCGCCTCCCAAAGCCGGGCCCCGTCGAAATGCAGGGGTACGCCGAGGTCGCGGCAGGCCTGGGACACCCCGACGAGCTCGTCCCACGACGGCAGCAGGCACCCGGCCTCGCGCAGCGGGAGCTCGACCTGGACCGCCCCGAGCCCGGTCGGGAGGGCGCGCACGTGCTCGGCCGTCGGCGCCTCCCGGCCCTGGGTCAGCCACTCGAAGCGGAACCCCTGCAGCAGCCGCGGCCCGTCCTGCTCGTGGCGCAGCTGGTGGGACAGGTCCGGGAGGGCGACCCGGGTCGACCCGCGGCGGTCGCACCAGGTGCGCAGCGCGGCCTGCTGGGCCATCCCGCCGCTCACGAAGAACACCGCGGCGGGCTTGCCGAGCAGCGCGGCCACCTCGGCTTCCAGCCGCTCGACCGGGCCGCCCGCGCCGTACCCGTCCCAGCGGTCGAGGCCCAGCTCGGCGCTCGCCCGGGCGAGGGCGGCGAACGTCTCCGCGGGGGTCTCGCGCCGGCGCCAGCCCACCACCGGGCAGTCGAGCATCGCGGAGCGGAACCGGGCAGCGAGGTCGTCAGTCACGCGCTCAGTCAACCGTGCGGAAGACCCCGCCTGCGCCGGGAACCCGCCAGAGCACGCGAGAGGGGCTGCGCACGTGAGTCCCAGACTCTGTCAGCACCCATCAAGTCCGATCCGGCACGCGCATTCCACCGCAATCGACGCACGGCCACAGAACGGCTGGTTTAGTCACGCCGCTTTGCAAGTCCTTGCAGCCAGTCAATGGTGAGTCTGTCGTAGCCGATAAGGGTCGCGATCGCCTCACGAGGCTCCACCGTCGGACGCTGCGCGCCCATCAGCGCGTTCATGACTCGCAGCCCTCCGGCGGGGGAGGTCACCCGCCGGGGCGGCTCTCGTTCAAAAGGGCTGGCTCGCGGTGGGGCGACCCATCGGGAGCTGCAATTCTGCGAAGGGTCCTCGCGTGCTCTGCGTGGACCCCGTCGTGGGGTGTTCGTACATTGACGATGGCCCCGAATTTCGGTCTTCGCTCCTAGAATCCACGCTCAGGACGCGCCTGATCTGAGGTCGCATGATCAAATCTGCGAAGAGCGTCCGAGGCCTGCACCCATGGCCGCCGAAATCAGCACCCATCGACGTGCGACCGAAGGGCCGCAAGTCAGGTCAAGGCAGTCCAGCGGAGATGAAACTCGAGCCACAGTTGGCGCGTCTTCGCATGAGACCAGCCGCCGGCGTCCTCAGACCTTGCACTTGCCCGCGGTCGCGCTGGCCACTTTCAGGCTTTGGCTGGCGGTCTATTCGACGTGCTCCAAGAGTTCCAGGACGTACCTGCTTGGCCCTTCGTGCTGGAGTTCCCAGAAGCCGCCCTTGTTCGTCCAGCCACTGCCAGTGATCAGGTACAGCTCGTTGCGGGCACGTGTGACCGCCACGTAGAACCCCCGCCTCTCCTCGGCGACGGATTCCTCGTCGGGAGGTTCGCGGTCCCAGGCGGGAGGACCGGTAGGTGGCCACAGCGGGACGCTGCCCTCAACCAGACCCGGCATGATGACTACATCAAACTCCCGCCCCTTCGCCGACTGATACGTGGTCACGGTGACGGCAGTCGGGCTAATGCTCGACGCCAGGCCCGAGACCGGCACATCTGTCAGCTCGAGGAGCCTCCAAAAATCCTCCTGGTCCGTCTCGTCTGGTAAGGCGTCAATCAACTCTCGGATGCCGACGGCATCGGCGAGTGCCTCGGTGAACTCATTCGCGGCCAGTTCGGGCTCGCCGTGCGACGAAAGGAACTCGGCGAGCTGGCGACCGCGGCTACGCCGGAACTCTCGGGTCCTGTTCTGTGACAGCCTCCCGAGCTCGTACGCCAGCGCGGGGATCGTGAGATCAATGGGAAGATTCGCTCCTGGCGTATCTGACAGCGCGCTTCGCAACGCACAGCGTGAGACCCATCGCGCAAGCGGTCCTTTCGGGATCACGTCGGCGCGGTCGTGGAAGTACTGGACACCTTGACGGTCAAGCTCTAGGAGAAGAGCCGTCAGGAACGCCCCCTTTCTGGGATAGAGCAGCGCGATCTCCCCAGGGGGCACACCGGCCGACAGTTGGTCCTCCACCAAGGAAACAGCTCGCGAAGCGTGCGCCAATTGATCCCCCTCAACCGAGACGTGATGAATTACGCCCTCAACATCTCGCACGTGCCGCTGTGCTGGTGCCGTCGAGGCAACGAAGGCTGCGGCTGCCGCAACCAGCGATGCTGCCGAGCGATAGTTCAGATCCAACTGGACGGCTTCAAAGTCTGGGCGTTCGCAAAGTTCGAGCAGGAAGGCAGGGCTAGCTCCGGCAAAACCCAAGACACTCTGGTTCGGGTCGCCCACGGCTGAGATCTCTGTGCCAGCAGCATGCAGCGCGGTGACGACCGAGTGCAGCGCCACTCCTAGGTCCTGATACTCGTCAACGAGGAGATGGGTGAACCTGTTCGCTACCAGACTGAGGATGGTCGGATCTTTCAGAGCCTCCAAGGCTCGAATGATGACTTCTTCGAAATCAAGCACCCCACGTTCGCGGAGGGTCTGCGAATAGGCCTCCGCAACTGCTCGAAGGGGCTCATCTCCTTTAGCAAGACTCCCGTCAGTTGCAATTCCGCGGCGTGCCCGGGTCAGCGCGAGCTTTGCATCGAAGCTGTCCGCGATTCCGTGCTCGGTCAGGACGTTCGATTCCACCCTCGCCGCGGCCCTCTCGGACAGGATTTTGACACCGTCGGGGAGCGTTCGCGGCAGGAGGTCTCGGTGGGTAAGAAGGATTTCGTTGAGACAGAATGCGTGGGCGGTACCAATTGAGACTCGCCGTGATTGCGGAAGCCCTAGGCGTCCGAGGCGTTCCCGCATCTCGTCGGCTGCGGCGTTGGTAAAGGTGATCGCCGCAAGTGCCGACCGGCGCGGTACCGAGGTAGCAAGCAGATGCGCGGCACGGACGGTGAGGACGCGAGTCTTCCCGCTACCGGGACCTGCGAGAACTACCACGTCGCCGTCGTGGATAGCCGCTTCTCGCTGGCGGTCGTTCAGTGCAGCCAGCGCCTCGGCCAGCCGCACAGACTCGGGCGAGAGAGTCATCAGCTGGCTTCCGTCGGAATGACCACTGGCGCCCCAACCATCGCGGCAGCCGCGCTGATCGCGTCAATCATGTAGCGCAACGGATTGCTAGAAAGGTCCTTGCCAGACAACAGCACGACCGGGTGACTCTCGTGCAGGGCGAGGATCTCGTTGGCGACCCGCTGCCCGAGACGTCCCTTGCTCACGTTGTCGACTGCCAGGAGTAGCGAATGGCGGTTCTCCGGCGTGTTGCTGCTCAGGAGGTCGTTGACTCGCTGAGCCGGATCCGTCGTGGCATCTGGACTGAGGAGGAAGGAGATGGCAGTCGCGAGCTCGGTGCCCAAGAGCGGACACATATCTACTTCAAGGGTGTGGTGGCCCACGTAGATCCCGGCACTCGCAGCCTCGGAGTAGAGGGCCTCGGGGTCAATCGTCGTGTCACCGCCTCGAAACGCAACAACCTTCGCCTCAAGGGCCGTGCCATCGACGCCTCCGATCAGCCGGGCAGCTCGCACCAGACCACTCAGCGCCACCTTCACGTCTTGGTCGCCGTCAGTCATCACTAGGTGCGGGATGTCGAATCCCCCCGGCCCCAGGAGTTTCCGGTACGGCCCAAAGTCGGTTCCCTGAACGCTGGCGACGACAACCCCCCAAGCGTCGAGGTCGAACCCGAGACGTTCTGCCAGGCTGCGCACGATGTAGACGTCGGCGATTCCCTCGACCAGGACGACTGCCTTCGCGAACAAGAAATCAGCTCGACTGGTGTCGAGATACCGATCGAGGTCCGCCAGTTCCTCTGGAGTGAGATCAGCGGTCGGGATGGTCCGCGCCGCTGTGACTCCCGTGGACTGGTCCGATCGAAGTAGGACGAGGGACGCTAGGTCCGCAACTGCGGCGATGTTCGGACTGTGCGTAGTGAGCACTAGTTTCGTGTAGGCCCGTAGCAGGAAACCAAAGAGCTTCCGTTGAAGGGTGGGATGGAGATGTGCCTCTGGCTCTTCGACCCCAAGGACGAAGTCGAGTTGTGCGTCATCCTCCGTTCGGAGTGCCAGCCGTTCGAGCAGAAGTGCTAGGTACACGACGTTGGCACCACCGGTGCTTGTGTCGCTAACGTCCCTGCTCCGCGAGCCGTCGATGAAGAGTCGGAGACTTCGGACTAGTTGTTCACCTCGGCTCGCTGCGACGCCCATAGTGGGTTCGATACTGAGGTGCTTGCCGCTCATATCGTCGAGGCGAGTCTTGAGACTGGTCCCAGTGGCCAGCAGCGCCGTGTCGGCTGCGATCTTGTCCGTCGCCTCACCGATTGTGGCAAGCGCTGTGTCGATGACTGTCCGAGACGGTGGGCGCATTTCAACGATGGCGGCGAGCGGGCTCGTGCGCCAGCTTGCGAGATCTCGGGCAGCGTCTCGGAGCGCCGGAACAACGGTCAAGGGCAGCTCGTCGACGATCCGGCTTGCATCCCGCGCCTCGTCCGACCCGCCGAAGATTCGCCAAACGAAGTCGTGCGCGGTTGCTTCAGTCGCATCGTCGTCAGCCTTATCGGGGCCGTCCTCGATGCGCCACACGTATGTGACACGGGCGGTCAAGGGGCTTTTGGATACGATCCAGCCGTCGAACTGACTCATCGCGCCTGTCGAGTCCTCAAAACCTTGAAGCTCGACCTCGACTCGAACTTCGACGTCGACAAGCGGTGTTGACGCGAGTGTGGCCGCGCAGACATCCGTCTCTCTCAGCCGGCGCGTGTTCCGGGGAAGCGTCGGATCAAGAACGAGCTGGAGTGCCGCGAGCAGGTTGCTCTTGCCGGCGCCGTTTTCACCAACAACGATTGCGTTTCGCGGAAACGGATCGATCACGAGGTTCTGAAAGTTCCGGAAGTTCGATATACGGAGCGCACTGATGTGCAAGCGTTCCTCGTCTCGGCTGGGAGTGGTTCACACGAACCATAGCCACGCTGGACCGGCGATACAGGCTTGGTTGGGCAAACGCGTGAATCACCTTGCAGCCCACTCCGGCCTGAGCCGCCCCGGAGTTTCCGGAGTCCCCCACATCACATGAAGGCATTAGGGAGCGAGCGTTCTACCTCGGCGCGGAACCTCCCGAACACACTTAGGTCCCAGCCGTAGAAGGATGTCACGTACGACAGTGCTTGGTAGAACGCGAGGACTGCGGCGCTCACCTCCTTCTCGACGTCCGAAACGTCGAGCGTCAGCTGGGCGAACAGCTCGCCAAGATGTTCCGGGTGCGGCAGCCACTCGGTCATCTGGCGGCTCGGGTACAGCGTGGGATGCGTGACGATCGAGAGATAGTCGTACATCGCCTTTGCAACGTCGCCGTCGATGCGGACGCGTTGTTGTTGGCGAGAAGGTCGTGCATTTGCGAGACGGCCGCCTGGGGTGCAGGGAAGGACTCGCCGCCCAGCAGACCCTTGCCGGGGTCTCCTTAGTCGAGCCAGGGAATCGACTCAGGATCTCCGCCCTCATCTCCACCCACGCCTGCACGTGCTCCTGATGAGTCTCGGATCCGTCGTCCATGCGGCCCGCAGCCTTTTTGGCCTGACCAGCATCGGCTCCGCCGTGCAGAGCACTGACGCGGAACTTTGAAAAGTCAACCGCTGAAGGTGCGACCAGGCACGGGCAGGAGTCTCAGGCCACGGTGACATCGGGCAGCGCGTGCGTTCTGACATCGTCGAGGATGGCCACGATGTCGTCGACCTGGTCGTCGGTGAAGAGCGTGTCTGGGCCGTGCGGGGCGTGGTCGGTGAACGGCGACTCGTAGAGCCTCGCGACTTCCATCACGCCGTTGGCGGTCAGGTGCTCCACGATCAGCTGAACGAAGCGGAGCTGGTTGGTCGAGAACGAGGTGTCGGAGAGGTAGCGGTCGAACGCGGCGGTCGCGGCTTCACGGTCCAGCCCCACCAGGGACCGGACGAAGAGGCCGAGACCGTGGGCCTCCTCGCGAGCTTTGGCGATGTCGGTCTCGGTGCCGGCGCCGGACTCCAGCAGCATCGTCTCCAGCGAGGTGAGGTCATCGGCGGTGAGCTGGAGGTTGCGGCGCAGACGCTGCAACGCGAGGTGGTCCTCGTGATCGCGCAGGTAGGCCCGTGCCTTGGCGCGGAAACGTTCCCAGTTGGTGCCGGGCAGAACACCGGGGAGATCGACGATGCTGGCGTCGCCGAGCTCGTCCTGGAAGTCGGAGTAGACGATGGCACGTTTGGTCGAGTCGACGAACCGCACCAGCCCCCGGACCCGTCGACGGGCCAGCTCGAGCATCGGCAGGGTCGCATCGACCCACCACTCGTCACCGGCCAGCTGATCGAGGAGCTGTTCTTGGGCCTTGACCGACGGGATGGTGGTCTGGCCGAGCAGGGCCGAGCTGATGTCCTGGACCTGCTTGCGCAGTCGTTCGTAGGTGAGGGCGTCGCTCTCAAGGCGGGCGAGTTGGAGACGCAGCAGGATCAGGTCGAAGCGTTTGGCGTCCTCGTCCTCGTCGCGGTGGGCGGAGGGCAACCCGGCCAGGTGGCGGGCGATGTCACCGGCCCTGTCGGTGTCGAGACGCTTCCACGAAGGCCACTCCGCGTAGGTCTCGACCCACTCCCGAGCGGGGCGGACCAGGAAGTTGTCGACGTTCATGCCGGCGACCACCTCGTGGAGCGACCAGGCGATGTCGACGCGAAGCCCGCGCTCAGACGTCTCGCCCTCCCCCACCTCCGGCTCGTCCTCGGTGTCACCGGAGGTGTGGTCGAGGGCCGCGACCAGTCCGAGGCGGGCCTCGAAGAGGCGCTCGGCGAGGGACTTCTGCACCGAGCCGCCGACTTCGGGGAGGTCTTGGCTGAAGTACTCGAGGTTGCCGCAGACGTCGAAGACGTAGAAGTTCTTCTTGTCCTCGCTAGGCCCGTACAGGTCGGGGCACAGGCGGGTGCCGCGCCCGATCATCTGCCAGAACTTGCTCTTGGACCGGACGGCCTTGAAGAAAACGAGGTTGACGACCTCCGGGACGTCGATGCCGGTGTCGAGCATGTCGACGGAGATCGCGATGTGCGGAGCCTCGTCCTTCATCGAGAACTTCTCGATCAGGGTTTGGGCATACGTGACCGAGTGGGTGATCACGCGGGCGAAGTCGCCGGCGTAGTGGGGATAGGCGAGGTTGAAGCGCTGCTCGATGAACTCCGCGTGCTTCTGGTTCTTGGCGAAGATGATGGTCTTGCCCAGGCGGTCGCCGCCGGCGACCTTGTGACCGTCCTTCATCACGGCCGCCAAGACCTTGTCGACGGTGTCGGCGTTGAACAGGAACCGGTTCAGCTCGTCGGCGCTGACCGCGTCCGGGATCTCCCCGTCCTCGCTCCACTCGTAGGAGTCCCAGTCGTCCTTCTCCTCCTCGGAGAGCTCGTCGTAGCGGATCCCCTGGCGCAGGAACTTGGTGGACATGGACACCCCCACCGGGGGCACGAGGTAGCCCTCGGCCACGGCCTCGTCGAGGCTGTAGGCGTCGGTGGGGACGCCGTCCTCGAGGTTGAACAGGCCGTAGGTGTTGCGGTCGACCTCGTCCTTGGGGGTGGCGGTCAGGCCCACCAGGAGCGAGTCGAACCAGGAGAAGATCGCGCCGTACTTCTGGTAAACCGACCGGTGGGCCTCATCGATCACGACCAGGTCGAAGTAGCCGGGTCCGAACATGCGTCGGCCGCTGTCGATGTCGTTGATGAGGTTGAGCATCGTCGGGTAGGTCGAGACGTAGACCCGGCCGTCGTTGTTCTTCTCGGTGACCAGGTTGACGGTCGTGACGTTGGGCAGATGGGTCTTGAACGCATTCGCTGCCTGGCGGACCAACGCGGTGCGGTCGGCGAGGAACAGCACTCGCTTCACCCAGCCGGCTCGCATGAGCTGGTCGACCAGCGCGATCGTGACGCGGGTCTTCCCCGACCCGGTGGCCATCACGAGCAGGGCGTCGCGCTGCTTGGCGGTCAAGGCGTCCCCGACGGCCCGGATGGCGCGCTGTTGGTAGTGCCGTCCGACGATCTCCTTGCTGATCGTCGCGGTGACCAGTGGGAGACGACCGGTGCGGCGTCCCACCATGAGCTCGAGCTCGGCTGCGGTGAAGAAGCCCTCGACCTTGCGGGGCGGGTAGCCGGCGGCGTCGTCCCAGAGCCAGGTCTGGTAGCCGTTGGTGTAGAAGACCACCGGGCGCCGGCCGGTCATCTGCTCGAGGCAGTCGGCGTAGAGCTTGGCCTGCTGCTGGCCGACCGCCGGCTCAATCGTGGTGCGCTTCGCCTCCACCACCGCCAGCGGCAGACCGTCTGCACCCCAGAGCACGTAGTCGACATAGCCGGTGTTCTTCTCGTTCGGCATGCCCATGACCTCGAACTCGCGGTCCCGGTCCTCGGTAAGTAGCCACCCCGCCTCGCGGAGCAGCTCGTCGATGATCAGCTCGCGGGTCTTGGCCTCGGAGTAATCCCGGGTGTCCGGCAACGTGTTGGCAGCCTGTGCCGCCTTGATCTGCGCCCGCAGCTTCTCGATCTCGACGTCCTTGGCCGCGGCCAGGTCGTCGCGCTCAGCCAACGCCGTCGCGTGTGCGTCGTCCTGGGCCCTGAACTTCTCCGCGAGCTTGACGACGTCGGAGCGGCTCAGTGGCGCGTACTTCCCGGCCGCCGACAGGTCGAACACTGCGCCGGTGGGCACAGAGGCAGGGTTCGTGGAGTAGCGGAACGCAGTCCACAACACGACGTGGTGGAGCTCCCTCAGGACGTCGACAGCCGCCTTCGCCGGGATCGGCTGGGTGTCGTGCACAGCCTTGTTGCCGAGACTGCGGATCAGGTTGAGCTTCTGCCCGATCCCCACACCGACCCGGTTGCGGAACTCTGCCTGGTTGATCCGAGCGGCGAGGTCGTTCTTGTACGGCATCGGCAGGCGATCCACGTCGTAGATCAAGCCGACCAACTGCTCGGCAGCGCGTCGCGCGTAGATGCACGCGGTACGCGGATCCGAGGTCAGGTAGCCCTCTGCCCGCGCACAGTCAGCGTGCGTCTGCGGCCACTCGCCCTGGATGAAGTCGAAGTTGCTGGTCACGCCTCTCCCCCGCTGAGTCGCCGCCCATCATGTCGGTCCCGACACGCTCAGAGGGGAATTTCGGGCAGTTCGGAGACCACGATCCGGGCGCCGGGGTGCTCCCCGCTGCGGGCCGGTCGCTTCGAGGCAACGATCCGGTCTACGCGGACGTCGTCGGTCTCCGTACGGGAACCGGTGCCGGGCCGGACACCGAGCACACCCTCCAGCGCATCGACCGTGGACTTGATGAGGTTGTCCAGGTCGGGCTCGACCCGCCCGAATTGGTCTTGCGCCAGGAGGAAGTCGATCTCGACCTGCACCCGGCAGCCCTCGGGCAACACGCAACCCTCGAACACCGCCCGAGTGGCCTGCTTCCAGACCTGCTCGTTGGCGCCTGCGGAGTAGCCGGTGGGCCGGCCCGCCACAGTGCGAGCGAACGCGGAGACTGGTTTGGACGCGGAACGGGGCGTCCCCTTCGCCGCATGGGACCCGGACTGATCGAACCCGATCATTCCTCGTCCCCGTCGAGGTCGAAGTGCTCAGCGAGTCGCGCGAGGGTGAACTCCTGGCGGAGTTTGCAAGCGCTGTGCTGGCTGGCGAACATGCCCTTCTCCCAGAACCCAGCCTCGAGGGGCCGAGCGTCGATCCACTCGACCGGCACGACCCATTCGGCGTTGTCATCTTCGGTCGCCGGATCGCCCGGGTAGGACCCTTGCAGCGACTGGACGGCCAGCGGCATCCAGTTGCCGGCCACGCGGACCTGGGCATCCTCGAAGCGCCATGCAGGGGCCAAGACCCGTCCCACCGCCACGTAGCGCATCGGTGGGACGTTCACCCAGACGCGGGCGTCCTTCGGCAGGGCCCGCATGTCCTGCGAGAACATCTTGGCGCCGCCACCCGAGAGGAAGCCGAACCGGCGGGCGTCGTCCCACACGCGGTCACCGCCGCCGAAGGAGATGTACCAGTCCTTGCCGTTCCACGCGGCGCGCTTGCTCTTCTTGCTTCCCGTGGTGGCGGTCGGTGTCTCGTCATCCGACGCGGTCAGCCAGGAGCGGGCCAGGTAGCGACGGCCGTCGTCCTCGAGGTAGGAGAAGAAGACCGCGTTGACTGGCACACCGAAGTCGCGAAGGTAGTTGACGATCCGCTCCGAGCTGGCGTCGAGATCGGCAGCCACAATGGTGAGGCTGAGTTCACCGTTTAGCTCGTCGGGCGGTGCGGTTCCGAAGACGTCCTCGAACGCCGCCTCGAACGGCTGGTCGAGATGCTTGGTTGCGATGTCGATGATGTCGTCGCGGGATAGCGTCGCGGCCCACGAGCCGTAGTCGAGCACCTGGGCGACAACCTCCCGTGGAGTCTTGTCGCGCTTGAGCTCCAGCAGGTTGAGATTGCCCTCGTCGTCGATCGCCAACAGGTCGAGACGTGACCCGTATGGCGTGATCACCTCGCTGCCGATGACCAACAAGCGCTCGCCAAGCAGGGACGGGTCGCGCTTGAGGAACTCGTGCAGGTCCTTCTCTGCGGGGAGTACCGAGGTCGTCAGCGGCTTCGGCTCGTCGCCGTCGATCCGCCACATCCTCATCTCGACGGGCATCCGTCACAACTCCCCTCGAAAGGCGCGGGACTGAAGGGAAGCGAAGAGCTCCGCGATGCTGGTCTCGGCATGAGTCATAGCAACTCGCTGGCTTGCAATCCGGTGGAGGCGGTCCACGAACCGCCGCTGCTCTGGGAGTGGCTGCCTCGGCAGCGCGAATCCTCGAATCTGCTCGAAGTTGAGACCGGGCTTGGTCTGACCGTACTGCGCTCCCGCGATCAGGTGCTGCCCGAGAGAAGGAAGAGCAAGCATTGCGGCAAGGAACTCGGGCAGCATCACCTGCCGGTCTGGACGGAGGATCGCAACGTGCTGGCTCACGAATGAGCCTGCGAGTGCGGCAGGCAGGGCAGCCACGCGACCGATCCTTGAACCGGTAATCGTGAGCAGCACATCCCCGACGGCCGTTCGTGTCCGTTGCGCCTCGGCGTTGTCCGGCGGCACGACGAACACCGGGTCGCGAGCACTGATCGAACCCATTTGTACGTCCAGGGACTGGATGAACCGGTCGCCTTGGTCGGAGTAGTACTTCGCCCAACCTCGACCACCGCTCGTTAGGAAGGTGAGGCTCTCCCCGAGGGGGAGCAGTTCAGCGTGCGAGCCGAAACGCTCCACGAATGCCGCTGATCCGAGCGCATCGACGTGGGTGAGGACCTGGCGGCGCCTGGCGCGGAGGGCGTCGGCGTGGTCGAGGATCGCGGCGATGCGGCGCTGCTCAGGAAGGGGTGGGAGTTGGATTGGCATCTTGCCGATGTCGGTCTTGTTGACCTGGAGGAAGGTCGCGCCGCGCCCCTTCGAAGAAAGTTCACGTTCGTAACGTGTGAGCCAGTGCCACAGGTACTTGTCGTCGAGCTGGGAACCCGGTCGTAGTCCGGCAACACCACGGCCGAGGCAGTACTCGCCGTCTGACCAGACCTTCGCCCCGATGGAGGCGCGGATGCTGAGGACGATGTCGCCCGCTTTGGAGACCTTTCCAGGCTTCGTCGTGAACTTCGTTGGCGCGAGTGTCTGCCCGTTGAAATCCCCAGCGCCAGCGATCAGGGGCAGACCCTCGCCGCGAACGTTGTATGAGTCGCCCGTGGGAGCCTGGCCCATCGTGATCGTGCAGACGTCTGCGAGGGTCGTGGTCACGAGAGCATCGCCTTCAGTTCGGCGAGGCCCTTGGCGATCTCGTCCTCGAGAAGTTCGATGTCGCCGATGATCTCCAACGGCGCACGGTGCTCGAGCTCGTCGTGGACGATCTCCTTGTAGCGGTTCAGCGACAGGTCGTAGCCCTGGGCGACGATGTCTGCCTTGGGGACAAGGAAGGACTGCTCGGTGCGCGCACGGTCCTTCTCGGCGACGAGGTGCTGCCAGCGGGCTAGTACGTCGGGGAGGTCGCTGGAATCGATGGGGTTGCGCCTGTCATCCAACGAGAAGCCGTCGGCGCGGACGTCGTAGAACCAGACGTGGTCGGTGCCACCGGAGTTGGTCTTGGTGAAGAACAAGATCGCGGTGGACACCCCGGCGTACGGACGGAATACGCCGGAGGGGAGCTTGACGACGGCGCCAAGCTTCTGGTCCTCGACCAGGGTCTTGCGAAGCGCCTTGTGCGCCGTCGAGGACCCGAAGAGCACGCCATCCGGAACGATGACGGCAGCCCGACCTCCCGCGCTGAGCAGCCGGAGGAAGAGCGCGAGGAACAGGAGCTCCGTCTTCTTCGTCTTGACGACCCGCTGCAGGTCCTTGGAGGTCGACTCGTAGTCAAGGCTGCCGGCGAAGGGCGGGTTCGCCAGGATCAGTGAGTACGTCCCTTCCTCACCTGACGCGCCCTCGGAAAGGGAGTCGCGGTAGCGGATGTCGGGCTGCTCGACGCCGTGAAGCAGCATGTTCATGCTGCCGATGCGGAGCATGGTGGAGTCGAAGTCGTAGCCGTGGAACATGCTCTGGTGGAAGTGCTGACGCTGGGCGGCGTCAGTCATCACGGACGGGTAGTGCTCGCGGACGTGCCGAGCCGCCGAGACCAAAAACCCCGACGTGCCCGCGGCTGGATCGCAGATCTCGTCGGAGGGTTGTGGCGCGGTCATCGCGACCATGAGGTCGATGATGTGGCGCGGCGTCCGGAACTGTCCGTTCTGTCCGGCCGACGCGATCTTGCTGAGCATGTACTCGTACAGGTCACCGCTGGTGTCGCGGTCGTTCATCGGGATCTCGTCGAGCAGGTCGACGACCTTCGACAGCAGGGCCGGTGTCGGGATGGTGTAGCGGGCGTCCTTCATGTGGGCGGAGTAGGTCGACCCGTCACCGCCGAGCTTGCGCAGGAACGGGAAGACGCCTTCGCCCACCACCTGGTGCATGACCCCCGGCTCGAGATCCTTGAACTTCGACCACCGGAGGTCAGCCTGACCGGGCTGGAAGAGCGGGTTCTCGATCGGCCGGCCGGTCCGGTTGGCCTTCTTCTCGGCCAGTATCTGGAGGTCGTCGAGGCGACGGATGAACAGGAGGTAGGTGATCTGCTCGATCACCTCGAGGGGGTTCGCGATGCCGCCGGACCAGAACGCGTTCCAGATGTTGTCGATCTTGCTCTTGAGGTCCCCGGTGATCACACCCGAACTCTAGGCGGCACCTCCGACGCCGCAGACAGAGCACGAGAGCCGCTCCGACTGGCGTCGGAGCGGCTCTCGTTCAAGAGGGCTGGCTCTCGGCGGGGTGACCCACCGGGACCGGCAATTCTGCGAAGAATCTCCGCCAATTCTGCGAAGACCCCGTCGTGGGGTGTTCGCAGATCTCGAACCTCCAGGCCAGCCGACCTGTTCTGCGAGCAGGGACGGATGTCCGCACCCCAGACCGCCGGAAACAGCACCCGGACCGGAACGTCACCCTCTGCCCCGAGCGACACGGCTGGCACCATGCGGCTCGTGGACATCACCAACGATCTAGCACCGTCCGGCACCCTGCGTGCGTCGATCAACCTCGGCAACCCCGTGCTCGCCCAGGGCACACACGACGCTCCCGCCGGCGTCACGGTCGACATCGCCCGTGAGCTCGGCTCCCGGCTCGGGATCCCGGTCGAGCTGATCTGTTTCGACGCCGCGCGCGACTCGTTCGAGGCGATGGCCGCTGGTCGGGCCGACATCTGCTTCCTCGCCGTCGATCCTGCCCGCGAGGAGACAGTCGCCTTCACCGCGCCGTACGCCCTCATCGAGGGGGTCTTCGCGGTCCCCGACGACTCGCCTCTCACCTCTGCCGCCGACGTGGACCGCCCGGGCGTCCGGGTCGGGGTCAAGAAGGGGTCGGCCTACGACCTGTTCCTCACCCGCACCCTGGCTCACGCAGAGGTGGTGCGTGGCAGCGAGGGCACCGCGACGTTCGCCGAGCAGCAACTGGAGGTCGCCGCGGGCATCAGGCAGCCGGTCGTCGACTTCGTCGCCACCCATCCAGGGACTCGGCTGCTCGAGCCGTGCTTCATGGAGATCCAGCAGGCCGTGGGCACCACGCGGACCCGGAGCCCCCAGGCGGTCGGATTCCTGCATACCTTCGTCGAGGACCTGAAAGTCACCGGCTTCATCGCCGAGGCGCTCGTCCGATCAGGTAGGCACGACGCGACAGTCGCCCCGCCCGCCGCGTGAGGTCGGCGCAGACATATTGCTTGTGACGGACTGCCAGAACACGCACGTGAGCCGCTCCGACGGTGTCGGAGCGGCTCACGTTCAAGAGGGCTGCGTCTCGGCGGTGCGACCCGCCGGGACCGGCAATTCTGCGAAGTCTTCGCCCTTATTCTGCGAAGACCCCGTCGTGGAGCTGCGGGGAATCGAACCCCGGTCCTCGAGCGTCGAACCAGGTCTTCTCCGGGTGCAGTCCGTGATGTCGCTTTTCTCGGCCCCGACGCTCGCACGGACACGTCGTCGACAGGCTCAGTCAGGAAAGAGTCCCGATCACCCCTCCTGACAGGGAGTGACCAGCAAGTCTCCTAGATGACGCCAGGACCCGGGACGGAGACAGATGCCCGGACTGACGCTTCGATCACCGCTCAGGCGGCGAGAGCGAAGGAACTGCGCTTAGCGTTGGCAGTTGTGTTTTCCAGCGGTCGTTTACGAGATGTCGCTGGCTCCTCGACCCGCTTCCCCTGGAACTAACGTCCCAAGTCGAAACCGATCAGCCCCTCTTGAGTTGTGGACGACCGAGGCCGCCTGCGCCTCAGTCTAGGGGGTTCAACCAGCGAGCCGCACCCGCCATTCCCTAGGACCGGCCGCGCGCGCTCACGCCGGGGCCTCCCGCTCGGCGCTGGGAGCCGGCGCCGACCCGACCGCGACCCGGGTGATCCGGTGGTCGACGACCTCGGCGACCTCCAGGACGCCGCCGTCGACCGGGACCCGGTCCCCCGGGACCGCCATCCGCTCCAGGCGGTTCAGGACGTAGCCGGCGACGGTCTCGTACGGGCCGTCCGCCAGCTCGATGCCGGTGCGGTCGGCGAACTCCTCGATGGTCAGGCCGCCCTCGACGGAGACCTCCTCCCCCGGCCCCAGCGACGGCGGCGCCGACGCGTCGTACTCGTCGCGGATGTCGCCGACCAGCTCCTCCACCAGGTCCTCGAGGGTGACGATGCCGTCGGTGCCGCCGTACTCGTCGACCACGACGGCGAGGTGGACGCCCTCGCGGCGCATCCGGTTCAGCGACGGCAGCACCCGGTTCGTCGCGGGCAGCAGCAGCACCTCGCGGCACAGGTCGCCGACCGTGTTGTCGTGGTCGTCGCGGTGGCCGAGCACGTCGCGCAGGTGCAGGTAGCCCACGATGTCGTCGAAGTCGCGGCCGGTGACCGGGTAGCGCGTGTACGGCTGGTGGGTGAGCACCTCGACGGCCTCGGCCAGCGTCATTGCCGCCTCCAGGAAGACCACGTCGCCGCGCGGGCGCATCGCCTCCTTCACCGAGCGGTCGCCGGCCTCGAAGACGTCCTCGACGATCTTCCGCTCCTCGGCGGGGATGCCCTGGTGGCCGCTGATCAGGCCGCGCAGCTCCTGCTCGTCGATCTCCTCGCTGGTCGCGTCCGGGTTCCCGCCGAGCAGCCGGACCAGGGCGTTCGTGGAGAGGGAGAGTAGCCAAATGACCGGGGTCATCACGGTCGCGAACTTCCCCAGCGGCGGGGCGAGGATCCGCGCGAACCCGACCGACCGCTGCAGCGCCAGCCGCTTGGGGACCAGCTCGCCCAGCACCAGCGACAGGTAGGACACGACAAGCGTCGTGACCACCAGCGAGACGGTCTCGGGGGCCGGCAGGCCGAGGCTCTCGAACGCCGGCGCGAACTGCGGCGCCAGTGTCGAGGCGCCGAACGCCGCCGAGAAGAACCCGGCCACGGTCACGCCGATCTGCACCGCGGAGAGGAACCGGTTGGGGTCCCGGGCCAGCCGGGCCACCGCGAGGCCACGGCCACCCTGCGTCTCGAGCCGGTCGACCTGGCCGACCCGCAGCGACACCAGGGCGATCTCGGTGGCGGCGAAGACGCCGCCCATCAAGATGAAGGCGATGACCAGCAGGATGTCCACCGCGGTGCCGGAGTCCATGCAGCCACGGTATCCAGCGGGTCGCTACGCGCCGGGCGCTCCCAGCAGCCGCGCCCCGTTCTCCCAGCACACCGCCCGCAGCCAGTCGTCGCCCAGGTCCAGGCGGGCCAGCGACTCCAGCTGGTGGGCGTAGGGGTACGGGATCGTCGGGAAGTCGCTGCCGAGGAGGATCCGCTCCTGCAGGTCGCGCAGCCGCGGGAGGAGCTCGCGCGGGTACGGCCCGTCCGCCTCGAAGAAGTCGGTGAACACCATCGTGGTGTCCAGGTGCACCCGCTCGTGGGTCTCCGCGAGCGCCAGGAACTCGGCGTACTCCGGGGCGCCGAGGTGGGCGATCACCAGCGTCAGCCGCGGGAACCGGGCCAGCAGCCGCTGCACCGACGCGGGTCCGGTGAAGTCGTTGCCGACGGGGCCGGAGCCGGCGTGCAGGACGACCGGGGTCCCGGCGTCCTCGAGGACGCCCCAGACCGGGTCCAGCAGCGGGTCGTCGGCGAGGAACTCCCCCACCTGCAGGTGCACCTTGAACACCTCGACCCCGCCGGCGACCAGGTCGGCGACGTACGCCGCGGCCTCGGGCTCCGGGTAGAAGGTCGCCGACCACAGCGACTCGGGGACGTCGGCGGAGAAGTCGCGCGCCCAGTCGTTGAGGTACGCCGCGACGCCGGGCTTGTGGGCGTACGGCAGCGTCGGGAAGCGGCGTACGCCCATCGCGCGCAGCAGCGCGACCCGGTCCTCGTGGGAGGCCCGGTAGCGGATCGGCCACTCGCGGCCGAGCGACGGGCCGGCGGCGTCGAAGACCGCCCAGACCGCACGCTGGATCGGCGGCGGCAGGAAGTGCACGTGGACGTCGACGAGACCCGGCAGGCCGAGGCGCTCCCAGAACGCGCGGACCGGGGCGACGTCCGCCTCAGTCACTCATGCCCTTCAGGTGGCGCCCGAGCGCCTGCTGCTTCTCGCGGTCGGCGGTGCGCTCGGCGATGGCGTTGCGCTTGTCCCACGACTTCTTGCCCTTGGCGAGGGCGATCTCGACCTTCGCGCGGCCGTCCTTGAAGTACAGCGAGAGCGGGACGACGGTCAGCCCCTTCTCGTTGACGCGGCGCTCGATCTTGTCGATCTCGACGCGGTTGAGCAGCAGCTTGCGCTTGCGGCGCGCGGAGTGGTTGGTCCAGGTGCCCTGGGTGTACTCCGGGATGTGCACGCCGAGCAGCCACGCCTCGCCGCGGTCGATGTCGACGAACCCGTCGACCAGCGACGCGCGCCCCTGGCGCAGCGACTTCACCTCGGTCCCCTGGAGGACCAGCCCGGCCTCGAAGGTGTCCTCGATGGCGTAGTCGTGCCGCGCCTTCTTGTTCTGCGCGACTATCTTCTGCCCCTGTTCCTTCGCCACGTCACCAGTCTCCCAGAGGTGGCAACCGGATAGGGCTTCCCGGGCCGTCGGTGGTCGAGCAGCGAAGGCTCCCCGGGCCTGAGCGATGTCGAGACCCCCGCAACCCACCGACCTACGTCAGCTGCGGGGGTTTCGACAACGCTCGTCGCTGGCGCTCCTCGCTGCTCAACCACCGGAAGCCCAACCACCGGTGGTCGAGCAGCGAAGGCCCCCGGGCCTGAGCGATGTCGAGACCCCCGCAGCCCACCGCCCTACGTCGGTTGCGGGGGTTTCGACAACGCTCGTCGCTGGCGCTCCTCGCTGCTCAACCACCGGAGACCAGCCCACCGCCCCACGTCGGCTGCGGGGGTTTCGACACGCTCACCCGCTAGCGCGGCTTCGCTGCTCAACCACCGGCGGCGTGGGCTAGGACCACCAGACGTAGATGACCGTCCAGAGCTGCAGCCAGGCCACGACGACGCCGACGTCCTCGGCGTCCCAGCCCCAGCGCGCGAACATTAACCCAGGGTGGACCAATTGGCCCACAAAGTCCATCGCGAAACGCGACTTAAGTGGTCAGCAGGCGGCGCCGAGGTCCTCGGCCTGGTTGGCGGCGTACCCCTCGGAGAGCGAGCCGATCGAGCCGCCGGTCACCGGCGCCTCGCCGGCGGGCTTCTTCGGCGCGGCCGAGCCGGAGCGCGGCGGCGCGTTGCCCTCGGCCCGGTCGAGCGCCTCGGTGACCTTCGCCTGCACCTTCCGGATGTCGGGGTCGGCGGTGTTCACCAGCGGCGGCACGAGCGAGAGCGTCGAGACCTTCTGGCTGCGCGCCTTCAGCGCCAGCGACATGAACGTGTCGAACTCCGAGACCGGGAGGCTGGTCGAGATCATGTCGGCCGACGCGGAGGCGATCGACTCGAAGTTGCGTACGGCGGACTGCGGGCTGATCTGCTCGAGCATCGCGGCCATCACGCACTTCTGGCGCGCCATCCGCGAGTAGTCGTCGGAGCCCTCGCGGGCCCGGGCGTACCAGAGCGTCTCGAAGCCGTCGAGCTTCCGCGTGCCGGGGTCGATGTAGCCGGTGACGTCGTCGCCGAGGCCGCCCACCGGGATCGGTGAACGCACGGTGAGCGTCACGCCGCCGACGGCGTCGACGAGGTCCTTGAACCCCTGCAGGTTGACCATCGCCCAGTAGTTGACCTCGAGGCCGGTGATGCCCTCGACGGCCATCACGGTGGCGTCCGCGCCGGGGTGCTTCGAGCCGGGGAACAGCTCGGTGTTGTCCTCGGCCCACGTCGAGACGCCGTTGAGGTAGCAGCCGTCGCAGTCGAAGCCCTCGGGGAACTGCTCGTGCATGATCGACCCGCGCTCGAACGGGAAGTTCGCCATGTTGCGCGGCAGGCCGATCAGGACCGTACGACCGGTCTCGGCGTCGATGGAGGCGACCGTCATCGAGTCCGGGCGCAGCCCCCAGCGACCCGCGCCGGAGTCGCCGCCCATGAGCAGCACGTTGTAGCGGCCGTCGGTGGCGCCGCTGGCGGTGCCGTCGCCGGACAGCGCGAAGATCAGGTCGCGGTGCACGCCGGCCAGGTGCGCGCCGAAGAGGAGCGTGCCCATCACGCTGAAGCACAGGATGCCGTTCACGCCGACGACCGCGCGCCGGTGCGCGAGCCCGAGCGAGAGCGGCTGGCCGATCCGCCAGGCGTCCATGAAGAGCAGCGCCCAGCCGATCGCGGCGGCGATGAGCAGCAGCCGCACGAGCAGCAGCAGCGCGGGGCTGAACGCCATCGTGAACGCGAGCCCGGGGTGCACGAGCAGCGCCAGCAGCGTCACCAGCCCGACGGCGAGGACCCCCAGCCAGATGCGGACGGCGATCAGCCCGACCCGCCGGTTGCCGGCGGTCAGCTGTGCCGAGCCGGGCACCACGAGCGTCATCACCATCAGCGAGAGCGCTCGACGGAAGCGGACGCGTGCCGCCCGCTCCGTCGCGGTGGTGCGGACCGGACCGTCGTGGAGCGGGCCGGGGGAAGGAACGGCAGGCATGCGAGATGCCTCTCTGTGCTGCGTACTGCGGGTGAGTACTGAAGGGGAAGGTCAGTGCTGCCCGGCAAGTATCACCAGCCACACCCGTCACACGGCGTCAGACGCGCCGATCGGCTCGCACTGCCTCGCGATCGCGGCGGCCAGGTCCTCGTCCGGCTCCCGGTCGACGTACACCAGCCGGATCGCGTCGCGGTCGGGGTTGCCGACGTCCGGCCCGCGCCAGACCAGCCGGAGCCCGATGCGCTCCGCCGTACGCCGCGAGGCGACGTTGTGCTCGAGCAGGTAGGCCAGCACGGGCCGCTCGGGCTCGACGTCGTTCGCCGCCTCGATCGCGGCCCGCGCCATCTCCGAGGCGTAGCCGCGCCGGTGCACCGACGAGGCGAACCGGTAGTAGAGGTTCCACCACGGGCACCCCGGCGGCACCGCGCAGCCCCCGCGACCCACGATCGAGCCGCCCTCACGGTCGCGCACCGACCAGTAGCCGAGCCGGTGCTCGCGCCACTGCCGCTCGCCGTTGACCACCATCTGCTCCGACATCAGCCGGTCGGCGTGCCGCCCGGCCGGGAAGTGCTCCCACGACTGCGGGTCGGCGTGGATCGCGTGCAGGTCGGGGACGTCGGCCACCGTCGCCACGTCGAGCCAGAGCCGCTCGGTGCGCACGTGCCGCCAGTCGTCCACGCGGGTCAGGTACCCGCTCTCCCCGACTCGATCTCCGCGCGTCGTGCGAGCCGGTGCGCCCGCCGGATCTCGGCCTCCCGCATCCGGCGTACCTCCTTGGGCGTCTCTGGCAGCAGCGCCGGCACCTCCCGCGCGTGGCCGTCCTCGTCGATCGCCACGAAGACGAAGTACGCCGAGGCGACGTGCAGGCCCGTCGTCGAGGGGTCGTTCCACGGCTGCGCCTCGACCCGGACCCCGATCTCCATCGAGGACCGGCCCGCCCAGTTCACCTGCCCGAAGGTGCGGACGATGTCGCCGACGTGCACCGGCTCGAGGAAGGCCATCTCGTCGAGGGCCGCGGTGACCGCGGGACCGCCGCTGTGCCGCTGCGCGACCGCCCCGGCCGTGGAGTCCGCGAGCTTGACGATCTCCCCGCCGTGGATGTTGCCGAGGAGGTTCGCCTCCCGGCCGGAGGTCATGATCGCGAGCGACACGCGGGCGTACGACGGGGGTCGGCCGTGCGCGTCGGGGCTCATGACCGCACGGTAGCGTTCACTGCCATGGCAGACCGTCCCCGATCCGACGGCTCCGGGGACGGGACCCCCGAGTACGGCTGGCTCTACGGCAAGAAGAAGCCCGGCACCGGCGGACCCGACCCCACCCGGCCGGTCCCCCAGCAGCCCCGGCCGCCCCGTGAGCCCCGCCCCGACGAGACCCGGGTGATGCGCGTCCAGCCGCGGGACCAGCCCCGCGACCAGCCCCGCCCCGCCGGCTCCGGAGGCGCCCCGCCCCAGGCTCCCCGCCCGGCGCCCGCCCCCGTCCCGCCCTCGCGCGGCGGCGGTCGCGGCGTCCGGGTGCCGCGCCCGAGGTTCCGGGCCCGCTACCTCCTGATCGTGCTGCTGGCCTGGGTGGTCTTCCTGGTCGCGGTGCCGTTCTACGCCTGGACGAAGGTCGACAAGATCGACTGGGAGCCCGACGGCGACCGTCCCGCCGACCAGCCGGGCACGACGTACCTCCTCGTCGGCAGCGACACCCGCGGCGACCTCAGCGCGGAGGAGCGCAAGGAGCTCGGCACCGGCGACGTCGCCGGCGCCCGCACCGACACGATCATGCTGCTGCACACCGGCTCCGGCCCCAACCTGCTGATGTCGATCCCCCGCGACTCCAACGTCGAGATCCCCGGGCACGGCGTCGGCAAGATCAACGGCGCCTACGCCTTCGGCCAGGCCAAGCTGCTGACCCGCACGATCGAGGACGCGACCGGCATCCGCATCGACGACTACGTCGAGATCGGCATGGGCGGGCTGGCCGGCGTCGTGGACGCGGTCGGCGGCATCGAGATCTGCCCGAAGACGGCGATGAAGGACCCGCAGGCCAAGCTGAACATCAAGCGTGGCTGCCAGGAGGTGGACGGCGCGACCGCGCTGGGCTACGCCCGGTCGCGCAAGACCTACACGCGGTTCGGCGACGTGCAGCGGGCGCAGGCGCAGCGCGAGGTGGTCGCCGCGGTCGGCAAGAAGGTGCTCTCGCCGTGGACCTTCGTCAACCCGGTCCGCTACTGGCGGCTGAACAACGCCGTCCCCGACTTCTTCGGCTTCGGCGAGGGCACCAGCCCGGTCCGCGCGGCGATGTGGGCGATGGCGATGACCCGGGTGAACGGCGACGCCGGGCTCACCTGCGGCGTGCCGATCTCCGACCTGACGGTCAACTGGGACGACGAGCGCGCGGAGCAGATGTTCGAGGCGATCCGCGAGGACAAGGTCGACGAGATGCCGAAGGGGCTCTGCTCCCCCACCGGCCTGCCGAAGGAGATCACCGGATGAGCGGCTACGAGACCCTGCGCTGGGACGTCGACGCCGACGGGATCGCGACGCTGACCCTCGACCGGCCCGACGCGCTGAACGCCTTCGACCTCACCATGGCGCGCGAGCTGGAGCAGGTCTTCCTCACCGACGCCCGCGACGACGCCGTCCGCGCGGTCGTGGTCACCGGCGCCGGTCGCGCGTTCTGCGCCGGCATGGACCTCTCCGCCGAGGGCAACGTCTTCGGTCTCGACGAGACCGTCGACCCCACGCCGGAGGACCTGCGCGCCCACCTCACGGAGCCGCCGTACCACGACGGCGTGCGCGACACCGGCGGCCGCGTCACCCTCGCGATCCACGCGCTGCCGAAGCCGGTCATCGCGGCGATCAACGGCGCCGCGGTCGGCATCGGCGCCACCATGACGCTCGCCATGGACATCCGGATGGCGTCGACCAAGGCGCGGGTCGGGTTCGTCTTCGGCCGGCTCGGCATCGTCCCGGAGGCGGCCTCGACCTGGTTCCTCCCGCGCATCGTCGGCATCCAGCAGGCGCTGGAGTGGGTGTACGCCGCCGACATCCTCACCGCCGAGCAGGCCCACGCCGGCCGGCTGCTGCGGTCGGTGCACGAGCCCGACGACCTGCTGCCCGCGGCGTACGACCTGGCGCGCTCGTTCGTCGTCGGCCGCTCGCCGGTCGCCCTCGGCCTGGCCAAGCAGATGCTCTACCGCAACGGCGCCGTCGCCGACCCGCTCGAGGCGCACCTCTCCGACTCGCTGGCGATGTTCCACACCTCGATCGGCGACGGCAAGGAGGGCGTGGCCGCCTTCCGCGAGAAGCGCGCCCCCGAGTTCGTGGGTCGGGCCTCGTCGCTGCCGCGGATCTTCCCCTAGCGCGACCGAACACGAGCGCCGACTCGGCGGGACCTCAGGCGACAGCGAGCCGGGCCCGGAGCCGGCGCAGGATCTGGGCGATCAGGCGGGAGACCTGCACCTGGCTGACGCCGACGGCGGCGCCGATCTCGGCCTGGGTGCGGTTCTCGAAGTAGCGCAGCTCGATGATCGTGCGGTCGCGCGCGTCGAGGTCGCGCAGCAGCGGCTGGACCGCCAACCGCGCCTCGGCGACGGCGTACGCCGGGTCGAGGTCGCCCATCCACTCCGCCGGGGACGCGAGGTCGCCGCTGTCGCCGCTGCCGGCGGGGGCGTCCAGCGAGGTCGGGAAGAAGCAGCCCGCCGCGCCCTGCGCGTCCAGCACCAGCGAGAGCGGTACGCCGAGGTGCCCGGCGACCTCGGGGGGACGCGGGTCCCGGCCGAGCCGCTGGGCGAGGTCGGACTCGGCGTCGCGGATCCGGCGCTGGGCGTCCTGGACCGAGCGCGGCGGACGGACCGCCCAGCCCGCGTCGCGGAAGTACCGCCGGACCTCGCCGCGCACGGTCGGGACCGCGAAGGCGAGGAACTCCTCCCCCCGCGTCGGGTCGAACCGCCGGACGGCCTTGACCAGCCCGAGGAACGCGACCTGGTCGAGGTCGTCGCCGCTGATCCCGCGGCCGTGGTAGCGACGGGCGACCTCGGCCGCGACGACCATGTTGAGGCCGACGACCTCGTTCTCGTACCGCGACCGGGACGCGCCGCGGCTGGCGTGAGCGCGGGCCAGGAGCCGCGTGGTCTCGGCTCGCCGGAGGGAGTCGGTGAGCGCCGGGAGCCCCCGGACGTCCGACTCCGATCCCATGGCGGACCGCCCTCTCGACCGATGCGCTCGGAGAGGCCCGGGCCGGGCCACGCGCGTCTCGATGGTCGCACGCACGGTCGGCGCCCGGCAGCAGAACGGCGGACGCCGGGGAGGGTATCCGCGGCCCCGGCGTCGCATGTGGCGACACCCGCCGGGTAAAGAAAGCGCATGAGCCACGGCATCGACACCGCCGTCGTCGACATCGACGGCACCCTGCTCGACTCCAACTACCACCACACCCTCGCCTGGACCCGGGCGTTCGCCCACGTCGGGCGGGACGTCCCGGCCTGGCGGATCCACCGGCACCTCGGCATGGGCGGCGACCGCCTGGTGGCCGCGGTCGCGGGCGACGAGGCCGAGGAGCAGGTCGGGGACGCGGTGCGCGACCGGTGGGAGGAGGAGTTCGACGCGATCATCGACGAGACCGGACTCCTCGACGGGGCCCGCGAGCTGCTCGACGCGCTGCGGGAGGCCGGCCTGTCGGTGGCGCTCGCCAGCTCCGCCATCCCCCGGCACGCCGAGCACGCGATGACGCTGCTCGACGCCGGCGCGCGCACCGACGCCGCGACCACCGCGGAGGACGCCGAGGAGACCAAGCCGGACCCCGAGCTGCTCGACGCGGCGCTGGACCAGCTCGACCAGGCCGAGGGTCAGCGCCCGGTGATGATCGGCGACTCGGTGTGGGACGTGGTGGCGGCGAACCAGCGCGGCATCCCCACCATCGGGCTGCGCAGCGGCGGCTTCGGCGAGGCCGAGCTGCTCGAGGCCGGCGCGGTCACGGTGTACGACGACCCGCGCGACCTGGCCGAGCACCTCGAGGAGGCACTCGCCCAGGCCGCGCGGGCTCGGTCGTAGCGGTCGTACGGGTCAGCTGATCGCGGCCTTCGCGGCCTCGGCCTCGGTGGTCGCGTCGGCGGTCGAGAGGTGCCCGCCCTTGTCCTCGAGGTGGGCGCGGATGAACCAGTGGAACAGCTCGAGCTGCTCGGTCTGGGCGACGAACATGTCCTGGGTGACCATGTCGAGCTCGTCGAGCTCCTGCATGCCCTCCCGGTAGTCGCCGATGACCCCCTGGTACACGAGGTCGAGCGCGCCGAGGTGCTCCTGGGTGGTCGCGCGGCCGAGGCTGTACTCGTCCCAGGTCCGGCTCTTGACGAGCCGGCCCGGGGTCCCGACCGGGGAGCCGCCGAGGGTCGCGATCCGCTCGGCCAGGTCGTCGGCGAAGCCGCGGACGGCCTCGACCTGGGGGTCGAGCATCTCGTGGACGGAGATGAAGTGGGGGCCCACGACGTTCCAGTGCACGTGCTTCAGCGTGAGGTGCAGGTCGTTGCAGGCATCCAGGCGCCCCTGGAGCAGCTCGACCACGCGCTTGGCGTCCTTCTGGGTCATGCCGGGAACCGTGTAGTGCAGCTTGCTCGAAGTCGTCATGGCGCCCCGGTAACCGGCCTGCCGGAAGGAGAAACGGGTACCACCCGCCCATGACGACCCCGCGAGGAGAAGACCGTCCCGTCGAGCTGGGCGGCGTCCCGTCCGAGGAGGCCGTGAGCGCCGCGGACGCCGCCGAACGGCTCCAGGAGGACCCCGACGACATCAGCCGCAACCAGGAGCAGCGCCCCGAGGTCGACCTGGCGGACGACGAGTGACGCGCTTCGGCTACTTCCTCTCCTGCGAGGACTGGACGCCGGCCGAGCTCGTCGAGCAGGCCGTCGCCGCTGAGCGAGCGGGCTTCGAGGCGCTCTGGATCAGCGACCACTACCACCCCTGGAACGACGAGCAGGGCCAGAGCCCGTTCGTCTGGTCGGTCATCGGCGCGATCTCCCAGGCCACCGACCTGCCGGTCACCACGGCCGTCACCTGCCCGACGGTGCGGATCCACCCCGCCATCGTCGCCCAGGCCGCCGCGACCGCCTCGGTGATGCTCGGCGGGAAGTTCGTGCTGGGCGTCGGCACCGGCGAGGCGCTCAACGAGCACATCCTCGGCGGGCCGTGGCCCTCGGCCGACGTACGCCTGGAGATGCTCGAGGAGGCCGTCGAGGTGATGCGGCGGCTCTGGACCGGCGAGGTGGTCACCACCCGCGGCACGCACTACACCGTCGACACCGCGCGCCTCTACACGCTGCCGGAGACGCCCCCGGAGGTCTACGTCTCGGCCTTCGGTCCGAAGGCGCTCGAGGCGGCCGCCCGCTTCGGTGACGGCTTCATCACCACCCAGCCGGACGCCGAGTCGGTCGCCACGTTCAAGGAGCGCACCGGCGGCAAGCCGGCGCAGGTCGGCTACAAGGTCGCCTGGGCCGCGACCGAGGACGAGGGCGTCGACCACGCCCACCGCCTCTGGGCGAACGCCGGCGTGCCCGGCGAGCTCGCGCAGGTGCTGCCCTCGCCGCAGCACTTCGAGCAGGTCTCCCAGCTGGTGACCCGGGAGTCCACCGCGGAGAGCATCACCGCGGGCTCGGACGTCGAGGCGCACATCGCCGGAATGCGCGAGTACGTCGAGGCCGGCTTCGACGAGGTGTACGTCGCCAACATCGGCCCCGAGTACCTCGCGATGATCGAGGCCTACGGCCGCGACGTGCTGCCCGCGATCCGCAGCGGCTCCTGAGCGACCGCCCGGCCGGCCCCGTCGCGGACGCGACGGGGCCGGGACCGCCCTGAGTGGGGGGACGTGGGCGGTCCCGGCCCGGGGGCGACGTACCCCGAGGACCGGGCTCTATGCCCTGGTCTGGACCGGCAGGCGCCGCTTAACTGGTCAGCACGCCGAGAATCAGGAGACCCCGATGGAAAGCACCTCCCTGGGCACGCTCGCCGACGAGCAGCTCGCCGTGGCGCGCGAGCACAGCGCCGGACGCAGCGCGCACACCCTGTACGGCGGGCAGGGCAACGCCCTGCGGCAGACCCTGATCGCGCTCGCGGCGGGTCGCCGGCTCGGCGAGCACGACAGTCCCGGCGAGGCGACGCTGCAGGTGTTGCGCGGCTCGGTCCGCCTGCACGCCGGCGACGACACCTGGGAGGGATCCGCCGGCGACCACGCGGTGGTCCCGCTGGTCCGTCACGACCTCGAGGCGGTCGACGACGCCGTGGTGCTGCTGACCGTCGCCCTGCACGGCGTGCCCGGGACCTGAGGGGCCTCGCCGTGGCGTGGTGGACCGAGCACGTGGTGCCGCGGCTCGTCGACGCCTCCCTGTCGCAGGCTCCCGTCGGCGAGCTGCGCCGGGAGGTGTGCGCGGGCCTGCACGGACGCGTCGTCGAGGTGGGCTTCGGCAGCGGCCTGAACCTGCCGCACCTGCCCGCCGAGGTGACCGCCGTCGACGCGGTCGAGCCGTCGGAGCTGGCCTGGTCCCGGTCCGCGGACCGGCGGGCGCGGGCCGACGTACCGGTCGGACGTGCCGGGCTCGACGGGCAGGACCTGGCCGCCGCCGACGCGACGTACGACGCGGCGCTGTGCACGTTCTCGCTGTGCACCATCCCGGACCCCGGGCGGGCGCTCGCCGAGCTGCGGCGGGTGCTGGTCCCCGGCGGGCGGCTGCACTTCGTCGAGCACGGGATCGCGCCCGACGCCCGGGTCCGGGTCTGGCAGCGCCGACTGAACCCGGTGCAGGCGGCGCTGGCCGGCGGCTGCCACCTGGTGCGCGACCCGGCCGCGATGGTGCGCGACGCCGGTTTCGTGGTCACCGACGTCGAGCACGGCTACCTGGCGCCCGGCCCCGCCAAGCCGTGGGGCTACCTGTCCCGGGGGCTCGCCACCGCTCCCTGAGCGTCGGTCAGCCCGTAGCCCCGGCGGGTGCACTAGCGTGGCGTCGCTCACTTCCGGACCGATCGGAGCCCCCCGTGGAGATCCTGCACTCGGCCATCGCGATCCTCGGCGCGATCGCGCTGATCATCGCGCTCAAGGTCGACCCGGTCATCTCGCTGCTGCTCGCCTGCGTCTACCTGGGACTCGCCACCGGGATGGGCGCCGAGGGCACCGTCGCCCAGATCACCGGGGGCTTCGGCGAGATCATGGCCGAGGTCGGTCTGCTGATCGGCTTCGGCGTGCTGATCGGCGCCCTGCTGCACTCGATGGGCACCTTCGGGGACGTGGTCGGGATCCTGGCCCGGCGGGTGGGGCGCGGCCTGCCGTACGCGATGGCCGGCACGCTCTCCACGATCTTCCCCTCCATCTACGTCGACGTGCAGGTGGTGCTGGCGGCGCCCATGGCCAAGGAGTCCGCGCCGGCGGTCGACCGGCGCATCGGCCTGCCCTGGCTGGCCGGCGCCATGGGCATCGGCATCTTCTCCGGGTACGTCTTCGTGGTGCCCGGGCTCGCGGCGGTCGCCATCGCCGGGCTGATGGACGTGCCCCTCGGGACCTATCTCCTCTACGGGCTGCCGATCGGGCTGGCGACCGCCCTGATCACGACGCTGCTGTTCCGGCTGCTGCTGACCCGGGGCTACTGGAACGAGGAGTCCGACTTCGACCCGGACGTGGTTCTCGAGGACGGCCGCCCCCACGACGAGACCGAGGACGTGCCTGTCGCCGAGCGCGCCGCCGGACTCCCGCTGTGGGTGCGGCTGCTGCCGATCCTGGTCCCGCTGGTGCTCATCGCCACCGCAGCCATCGTCGACGTGGCCGGGGACACCACCCCGGTGCTCGTCTTCCTCGGCGACGCCAACATCGCACTCTTCCTCGGACTGCTGATCGCCTTCGCGCTGGTCCGGTGGTCCCTGGGCGCCGACGGGGTCGGGAAGGTCCTCGGCGCCGGCTTCCACACGACCGGCGAGATCCTGCTCGTCACCGGGGTCGGCGGGTCCCTCGGTGCGGTCATCGCCGAGAGCGGCATGGAGGAGAGGCTGGAGAGCCTGTTCTCCGTCGACGAGGGCGCCCCGGTCATCGTCAGCATCCTGCTCGCCTGGCTGATCGCCGCGGTCCTGCACTTCGCGATCGGATCGGTCTCGGTCGGGGCGATCACGGCCGCGGGGATCATCTCGCCGATTGCCGGCTCGCTCTCCGTCGACCCCGTCGTCATCGCGCTGGCCATCGCCTCGGGCGCCATGTTCGCGCTCCACGTGAACAGCAACTTCTTCTGGATGTTCAGCACCCTCCTCGACCTGTCCACCAAGGGCAGCCTGAAGACCCTCACGGTGGCGACGTCGCTGGGCGCCGTCGTCTCGCTGCCCCTGGTGCTGCTGGCCAGCGTGGTGTCCTCGGTCCTCTGACCGGGGGTCCCAGGTGTTCCGTCACCGCCAGGGGTCCGTGATCGTGCGCAGGTCCTCCAGGATGCGGCGCAGCTCGGCCATCCGCTCGGCGCCGACGTGCGCCTCCCACTCGCCCTCGGCGCGCTGCTGCTCGCGCAGGGCCACGGCGGCGGCGGCGCGCCCCCGCTCCGCGATGACGATCAGCCGGGCACGGCGATCATCGGGGTCCGGCGTCCGGGTGACGAACCGGGCGCGCTCGAGCTCGTCGACGAGGTAGCCCGCGGCCTGCTTGCTCACCTGGGCGGCGGCGGCGAGGTCGGTGAGGCGGGACCCGGCGGGGTCGAGGCGCTGCACGAGACGTGCCTGGGGCAGCGTGATGGCGAACCCCGCCTCGTTGACCGCCGCGAGGATGCGCTGCTCGAGGTGGCGGTACGGGATGAACAGCAGGACGCCGACGCTGATCGGCGTGCCCTCGGGCTCGATGACCGTCATGGAACCGACCCCTTGCGTGGACGACGGGACAGGCGCACAGTAGTCAAATGCTTTGACTATCGGGAGCGCGACATGGACGAGTCGGTGTGGCAGATGGTCCGCGAGGAGCGTGCGAGCCTGGCCGAGCTGGCCTCCTCCCTCACCGCGGCGCAGTGGGCGACGACGTCGCTGTGCACCGAGTGGACCGTGCACGACGTCGTGGCGCACGTCGTCATGACGCCCGCCGGTGAGCCCACGCTGGCCGGCATGGCACGGGCGATGGTCCGAGCGCGCGGCCGCTTGTGGAACGCCGGCCGCGACGTCGTCCGTGCCTACGCGCGGACCCGGACACCGGGGCAGCTCGTCGCCCGGCTGGACGAGCTGGCCGGGGCGCGCACCAAGCCGGTCTTCGTGGTCGACGACAACATCCTGCTCGATGTGGTCGTGCACGGGCAGGACGTCGCGGTGCCCCTCGGCGTCCCGCGCCCGGTACCGGACGCCACCGCGCGGGTCGCCCTCGAGCGCGCGTGGCGGATGGGCTGGCCCTTCCACCCCCGACGTCGGTTGCTCGGCGTCCGCCTGCGCTGCGAGAGCGCTGACGGCGCCGGCACGGTGTGGGAGGCAGGAGAGGGGCCCGAGGTGACCGGGTCGGCGGGCGCGCTGGCGCTGCTCATGACCGCCCGCACCGACGCGGCGCTGGCGCAAGTGCGGGGGGACGGCGTCGCCGTCCTGGCCGACCGACTCTTGAGCGCGTGACTGCTCTGGACCCCGGGGGCCGGACCGGGGCAGGTCACCGCCAGTGCCGGCGGACGACGGTGGTCGCGTCGAACGGGTCGTACCCCTGCTGGGCCGCCAGGACCCCGGCGCCCTCGGGCGTGCTCGTGTAGAGGAGGTCGCCGTCGGCGACCCACCGGTGCCAGGCCGCCAGGTAGCCGGCGGCCCGGGAGGCGTTCGCGCCGAGGACGGAGGGGACCGGGTGCCAGGCCTCGCCGTTCGCGCGGAACCCCGCCAAGGCCCGCACTGCTGCCCGTGAGCTGCGCAGCTTCCTGACCTGTCGCGGGGTCAGGGTCGGCGCAGCGGTCATCGTGTAGCGGGACAGCACGTAGCGTTGCGTGCCGATGGGGGCCAGGGCCTCGTCGAGCACCCCGGCGAACAGGGCCGCGTCAGCCTCGGTGGAGTCGAGCAGGCACCGGTGCTCCCCACCCGGGTGGATCTCCACGACGACCGCCTCCGCGCCGACGACCGTCAGCCCGGCCCGGTGCAGGGCGTCGGCGACGGCGGCGGCCACCTGCCCGACGCTCGGGGCGGCGGCCGCTCGCCTCGCCTGCGCGCTGACCCACTCGCTCAGCACCCGGGTCCGGCCACGGGCGCGGGAGCGGGTCCCGGCCACCCCGCCGGCGACGGCAGCGACGCCGCCGGCGGCCAGGTACCAGCCGGTCACCGGCCCGGAGGCGGTGCCGACGACGCCGCCGAGGGTGCCGACGGCCGCGACCGTGTCGACCCAGGTGACGGTGCTCGGTGGTCGGATGGTGCCGTCGCGGACCTCGATGCCGTGCCGGTGCAGCACCAGCGGTGCCGGCACGATCTCCAGCGGCATCGAGGTCGCGGCACCGTCGGCCACGGCCTCGTCCTCCGTCCTCTCGGCGCGGAGCACGACGCGCAGCGTCGCGGCGACCTCGTCGCGGTACGGCTCGCCGACCCGCCACGCGGACCGGATCTGGTCACGGTCCGCCGCGCGTGCGCGCATCCGGGCGTTGATCGCCTCGAACGTCGAGGTCGGGGGTGGTGCGTACGGCGAGAAGGCGGGGTCGATGTGGGAGACGCCGTCGACGATGTCGCCGTCGTCGTCGACCCCGTGGAACCCGGTGTGCTTGCGGACCAGCCGCGCCCAGTCGTTTCCGCCCTTGGGGTGGGCGTCGGAGACGCACACCACCGACCAGTTCACGGCGACCTTCTCGGCCCAGCTCGGGTCGGTGCGCAGCGCGCGGCCGCGGGTCTGGACGACGGCGGTGAGAGTGGTGGCGGTGGTGAGGTCGACGAGCCCGGTGATGCGGCGCGCGTCCCACCCCTCCCCCAGCAGTCCCCGGGTGCCCACGAGGACCTGGCTGTGGCCGGCCTCGAAGAACGAGGTGATCGGCGCCACCCAGTGGCGGGAGCTCCACGGCCCGGTCAGGGTCGCGACCGGCCCGTCCCCGGTGACGGTGAGCCTCCCGGCGAGCCTCGGGTGCGTCTCGTACACCCAGGTGGCGAGCGCGGAGAGGGTCGCCGGCGCACCGGCGACGGTGGAGCCGGTGACCATCAGCGGGGACAGGCCGGCGGTCGCCGGGTCCGCGACGAGGGTCTCCACCGTGGAGCACGCGGACCCGGACTGGGCGTCGAGGACGCCCTCGAGCCCGGTCGGCAGGGTTGCCGACGCGCGTTCGTAGTCGCAGAGCACCAGCATCCGGGTCCGGTCGCCCAGGGTCGCGTGCTCGTGGCTGACGATCTCGGCGGCGGCGACGGTCTTGGCGTGGGAGCGGGCCAGGACCCGGTCGACCGGCGTACGGCCGCGGCGGACGCCGCGGCGGGTCAGGACGTGGCCGACCGAGGGCAGCGCGGCCCTGATCGTCTCGACCACGGCCGCGTCCGCGGGGTCGGTGGAGGGCATCAGGTGGGTGGTGGCCCAGTCGTCGAGGAGCGCGACCCAGTCGTCGGCGTCAGGGTCGCGGCGGTGCTGCTCGAGGAGCCGGGCGCCCTCGGGCAGCTCGAGGAGCCCGCTGTGGCACAGGCGCAGGGCGGCGTCGGCGAGCGCCGGTTCGGCCTTGGCGAGCTCGGCCCAGCTGCGCACCGTCGGGACCGGGGCCACGAAGCGGCTGGTCACCCAGGACAGGAACGGCACGGTCCCGAACGTCGGGTCGCTGAGGAACGTGGTGAGCTCGCGCCACCGGGAGGCCTCGGCGGCGAGCCACTCGTTCTCGTGCGCGGTAGGCGTGGTGAGCCACGCGAGCTCCGCGAACGGGGCGAGGTGTCCTTCCTTGACGACGGCGGGGACGCCTGCTCGGAACACGACGTCGGAGAAGAGCTCCTCGACGAGCTCCGCCTGGTCGGGGGTCAGCGCGTCGGGGGGTGTCGCGGTGAGGCCGAGGACCTGGGCGTCCTCCACGGTGTGCAGCAGCTCGCCGAGCAGCCGGCCCCACACCTCCAGCAGGTGGTGGCACTCGTCGAGCACGAGGACGAGCCCGTCGACGTCGCGCAGCGTCTCGACCAGGGCGCGTCCGTTCGGGTGGAGGCGGTCCATCAGGGCGCCGGCCTCGGTCGGCGCCGGGCGCTTGCGCGTGCGGTCGAGGTCGCCGTCGACGTCGGTGTCGGTCTCGAAGACGGCGATCGACTGGTAGGTCAGGCTCGTCACCTGGGAGGAGAGGTCGCGGTCGGTGCCGGCCTCGAGGCCGTGGGCGGTGGCGGCAGCGGCCCACTGCGCCTGGATCGCGGTGTTCGGGGAGAGCACCACCGCACGGGAGGCGCCGCCGCCCGCGAGCGCCTCCGCGATCGTCTCCAACCCGACGCGGGTCTTCCCGGCACCGGGCGGCAGCACCACCCACGAGCGGGACCGGCCGGCGGCCCACGCTCTCCCGAGCGCCTCCAGGGCGCGGGCCTGGTGGGTGCGCAGCGGCGGCGGACCGAGGAGCTGGCGGCGCGGCTCCGCGGGGGCGGGGGCGGTGGCTGCCACGTTCCGCTCCTTCGTCAGGGCTGTCCTCCAGCCCGAGGGTGGCCGCAGGGAGGGGCAAGGTCGGGTGCCAGTGTCGGCCTCACCGCGCAGCGTGGGGCTGCGCCTCCTCGAAGAGGGTCTTGATCCGCCGCTTGTCGGCCTTGGCCCCCAAGGACATCGGGATCTCCTCGAGGACGAGCAGGTGCTCGGGCAGGTACTCCATGCTCACGCCACGGTCCCGCAGGAAGCGCACCACCTGATCCAGGGTCAGGGACGACGCGGCGTCCTCCAGGGCGACGGCGACGCCCACCCGCTCGCCGAACGTCTCGTCCGGCACGGCCACGGCCACGGCCAGGTGCACGGCGGGGTGCGCGGTGACCTCCTCCTCCACGACCGAGGCGCTGATGTTCTTCCCCCCGCGGATGATGAAGTCCGACTTCCGCCCGACCACGCACACCCGGTCGTCGGGGTCGATCGTCACGACGTCGGGCAGGACGAGGAAGCCGTCGTCGGTGTAGAGCTCCTGGTTGGCGGCCGGGTCCTCCCAGTAGCCGCCGTGGGCCCCGGGACTCTTCAGAGTGGCCTGTCCCCGGGCGATCACCCCGGATCCGCCGACCTCGACCTCCTCGTCGGTGCGGTCCAGGAGCTGCCAGACGACGCCGTCCAGGACCCGTCCGGCGGTGGTGAGGCGGGTGTCGCGGTCGTCGTCGAGCCGGGTGCACGAGAACGGCCCCGCCTCGTTGGACCCGTAGAACTGGAGCACCGTGGAGCCCGTCGACCGCTCCCACAGGTCCGCCTTCTCCGTGGGAACGCGCTCGCCGCCGGTGAAGACGGCACGCAGCGACGACAGGTCGAGCAGCCCGAACAACGGACTCCTCATCATCATCACCAGCTGGGTGGTCACACAGGCGAGCACGGTGACTCGCTCGCGCTCGATCATGCGCAGGGTGTCGTCCGGCGAGAAGCGCTCCGTGAGGCAGCACCGGGCGCCGAGCATGGCCGGCAGCATGTGCGCGGTCCAGAGCCCGAACCCGTAGGGACCTGGGATCGCCGAGAGCACCACGTCCTCCCCCGTCACCCGGGCGCCGTCCGCGGCAGCTCGAGCGAGGTAGAACCACCGGTTCTGGGTCTGCATCACGGCCTTCGGCAGACCCGTCGTCCCGGAGGTCGAGTTGAGGAGCCACACGTCCTCCGGTCCCAGCGCGCGGGCGGGATCCGTCTCGGGGACCACCTCGACCGGCTCGCCCTGCTGACCGGTCCGCCCGGTCGACCAGCGGTACGCCTGCGCGTGGCCGTCCACCTGCACCTCGACGGCCACGTCGAGCTCCGCCTGCTGGGCCAGCACGGCAGCGACGACCTCGCGGCCGGGTCGGCCCCGGAGCTCCGGGGGCATCAGGATGACCCGGGCACCGGTCCGCACCAGCAGCTGGGCGACCTCCTTGTCGCCGGCCCGTGCCGGGACGCCGACCGCGATCACGCCTGCTCGTTCGCACGCGGTGTACGTGGCGTGGAGCAGACCGCCGTCCGGAAGATGCACGGCGACGCGCTCGCCCGGGCCCACGCCCAGGCCGGTGAGGAAGGCGGCGATGCGGTCCGCGGTGGCGTCGTAGTCGCGCCAGCTCCACCGGCGGTGGTCGTCCACGTAGGCGATCGCGTCGGGCCGGGTGCCCGCCAGGCCCCGCACCAGCTCCCCGACGGTCCGGGTGGACCACCAGCCCTGGCGACGGTAGTCCTCGGCGACGGCGGGATCGGTCTTCACGGGTTGCTCCTGGGGGGCGTCTCGGGACGGTCCTCTCCTGATCCGGAGAGACGTGTCATGCAAAGGCCCCGCCGTCCACGGGGACGACGGCTCCGTTGACGAAGCCGGCCTCGGGCGAGGCCAGGTAGCAGATCACGTCAGCCACCTCGGCGGGTCGTGCGCGCCGACCCTCGAGCCCGGTGGACCGCTTGCGCACGGTCGGGTCGAGATCGTCGGTCAGGCGGCGGTCGCTGGCCATGTCGGTCTCCACTCCGCCGGGGGCCACCACGTTGACCCGCACGCCGAGTCCGCCGTACTCCTGGGCCAGCGAGCGCATGACGCCGACGAGCCCGGCCTTCGAGGCGGCGTACGCGGCGCCGTACGCCCAGCCCTGGAGGCCGGCGACCGACGCGACCGCCACGATGCTGCCGCGGGACCGGACCAGCTCCGGCATGGCCGCCTGGGCGAGGAGGAACGGAGCCCGCAGGTTGACCTCCATCACCTCGTCCCACTGCGCGACGGTGACGGTCTCCGTCCGGCCCAGCTGGGCGACGCCCGCCACCAGGGCGAGGGTGTCGATGCGGCCCGCCCACGCGAGGGCTCGCTGGACGATCGCGCCCGCCGAGGAGGGCGTTGCGAGATCGAGGACCAGGGTCTCGACCTGATGCTCTCGCACCGCCTCCAGCCCGACAGGGTCACGGTCCACCGCGAGCACCCGGTGGCCGCGGTCGAGCAGGTTCCGTACGACGGCACGGCCGATGCCCCCGGCCGCGCCGGTCACGACCGCGACGGGTGCCTCACCCACGCAGGCTCTTCTTCAGCACGGACTTGGCGACCTTGCCACCGGAGGCGCGCGGCAGCTCGTCGACGAAGACGAGACGCTCGGGCCAGAGCTCCTTGGAGACGTCGTTGGCCGCCAGGACGCGTTGCAGGTCGGCCAGGTCGAGCTCGTGACCGGCGCGCAGCACGATCACGGCGCACACCCGCTCGCCGAAGACCTCGTCGGCCACGGGGACGGCGGCCACCATGCTCACGGCGGGATGCCGGCCCACCTGCTCCTCGACGGCGGCCGCGGAGATGTTCTTGCCCCCGCGGATGATGAAGTCGGCCTTGCGGTCCACGACCCTGAGGTAGCCGTCCGCGTCGATGGTGCAGATGTCGCCGGTGAGCATCCAGCCGTCAGCCGTGAAGAGCGACTCGTTGGCGCCCCGGTCGGCGTAGTAGCCCCAGGACGTCGCCGGTCCCCGGCAGGCCGCCTGCCCGGGTCCTCCCGTCGCGGTGACGTCCGCACCGTGCTCGTCGAACAACCGCACCTGCATCTCGCCCACCACCCGCCCGCCGGTGGTCAGCCGCAGCTCGCGGCTGTCGTCGAACGTGGTGTAGCTGAGGGTGCCGGTCTCGTTGGACCCGTAGAAGTTCAGGACGGTCGCCCCGGCCGAGTCCTCGAACCGCGCGGCGCGGTCGAACGGGATGGCCTCCCCGCCGGTGAACATGCAGCGCAGCGAGGAGGTGTCGGCCTGGCCCATCGCCTCGGAGTTCAGCATCATGATGAACTGCGTCGAGACGCAGGTCAGGACCGTGGCGCCCTCGCGTTCGACGAGCCGCATCGCCTCGTCGGCGTTGAACCGCGACATCACCACGGTGGTGGCGCCGAGGATGATCGGCGTGAAGTGGCTGGTCCACAGCCCGAAGCCGAACGGGGCGGGGATCAGCGCCAGGAACACGTCGTCCGCCGAGAACTCCCCCGCCGCCAGGACCTGCTCGTGGTAGTAGAACCAGCGGTTCTGGTTGTGGGTCACGCACTTGGGCATCCCCGTGGTGCCCGAGGTCGAGTTGAGCATGAAGAGCTCGCCGATCCCCCGCTGCCGTGCGGGAGACACCTCGGCCAGGCCGGGCCCGTCCGTCGCCACCGGGGTGCCGTCGACGAGGACGTCGAACGGCGCGTGCGGCTGCACGACCACGTGGCGGGCCAGCTCGAGTCCCTCGGAGACCAGGGTGGCGGCCATCTCCACCATGTCCTTGCCGTGCAGGTCGGCCGCGGTGACCAGGGTCGTCGCGCCCGAGACCTGCAGCAGGTGCCGGACCTCCATGAGCCCGGCCCGGGGTCCGATGCCGACGATGATCGCGCCGGCCCGCTCGACGCCGACGTAGAGCGCGTGGACCGTGGGGCCGTCGGGGAAGAGCACCGCGACGCGGTCGTCCACGGCGACGCCGGCCGACACGAGCACCCGTGCGTAGTGGTCGGCCATCGCGTCGAACTCGCGCCACGTCGTGCGCAGGTCGCCCTCGACGTAGGCGATCCGGTCGGGGCGCTCGACCGCGTGCCGGCGGACGTGGTCGGAGAGGCTGTCGGTGCCCCAGGTGCCGACCTCGGTCAGCCGCTCCGCGACGTACTCCTCATGCGGCGATCCGGGCTCCGGGGCGGCGCCCTGCGGGAAGGTCGTGCGGGGTGTCAGTGTGTTCGTGCTCATCGTGTGCCCTGTCTGGTGTCAGTGGGTGCGGGACGACTGCGGGTCACGAACCCATGCCCATGGCGGTCCGGTACGCGCGGTCGAGGTCGGCGCCCCCCTCGACCTGGTCGACGACCTGGCCGCGCAGCAGCACCACCCCGTGGTCGACCTCTCCCCGGATCACGGTGCTCGAGGCCTCGGCCAGGACCACCGCCGCTCCGCGGGACGCCAGGTCCCGGGCGACGCGCAGCAGCTGCTGCACGATCAGCGGGGCCAGGCCGGTGGTCATCTCGTCGAAGAGCAGGACCTTGCAGTCCGTCATCATCGCCCGCGTCACCGCCAGCATCTGCTGCTCCCCGCCGCTCAGGTTGCCGGCGTAGGTGTCGCGGCGCTCCATCAGCCTGGGGAAGCGCTCGAGTGCGGACTCCACGGCGTCGGAGCCCTGGGAGAGGACCTCGGCGTAGACCGCCAGGTTCTCCCGCACCGTCAGCGTCGGGAAGATCTGGCGCCCCTGCGGCACCAGGCCGATGCCGGTGCGCGCCCGGACCGCAGGCTTGGCGCCGGAGAGGTCCTGGTCGCCGAGCGTGACGACACCGCTGCTCGGCACGGCTCCGGCGATCGCCTGGAGAAGGCTGCTCTTGCCGGCGCTGTTGGGCCCCACGACGGCGGTCACCTTGCCGGGCGCGAACACCAGGTCGACGCTGTTGAGCGCGGTGACGGGCCCGTAGCGGACGGTGAGCCCCGAGACCGACAGCCGGTTCCCGACGGCGTCGGTCCCCACGGACGACGGCGTTGCGGTGCTCCCTGACTCAGGCACTGTGTCCTCCGAAGTAGACGTCACGCATTTCCTGGCTGGCCAGAGCCACGTCCGGCGGCCCCTCGAAGACGACGGCGCCCTGGTCCATGAGGACCATCCGGTGGACGAGCCCGGCCACGATGTCGATGTTGTGGTCGACCAGGAGCACGCCGCACCCGCGGTCGAGCACCCGCTCGAGGCCGCGGGTCATCGCCCCGACCCCGCGCAGGTCCCCGCCCGCGAACGGCTCGTCGAGCAGCAGCACCTGCGGCACGCGGAGCATCGCCCGCGCCACCTCCACGAGGCGCTGCTCGCCGAGGGTCAGGTCCGCCACCAGCCGGTGCAGGCCGGTGAGGCCGAAGTCCGCGGCGACGTCGCGCACCCGCTGCTCGTCCGCGCCCGCGGTGGGCACGAACATGCCGGTGGCGACCCTGCGCAGGACTCCGGGCAGCCGGCCCATGGAGCCGCCGACCGCGCCGATGAGCAGGTTCTCCCGGATGGTCATGTCCAGGGCCAGCTGCGGGTGCTGGAAGGTCCGGGCGAACCCGGCACGCCGGGCCCGCACGGAGGGCGGACCGGTCAGCCGGGTGCCGGAGATCCGGATGTCCCCGGTGTCGGCCTGCTGCTGCCCGGTGATCACGTCGACGAGCGTGGTCTTGCCGGCGCCGTTGGGCCCGACGAGGCCGACGATCTCGCCGGCGGCGACGCTGATCGCGACGTCCTTGACCGCCTGCACCCCGCCGTAGCTCTTGTTGACCCCGACGCAGGTCAGCAGTGCCGTGCTCACGACCGTCCCTCCTCAGGGTGTCGACGTCCTGTCGTTCTTCGCACGAGCTCCCCCAACATGCCCAGCAGACCCAGCAGGCCGTGCGGGGCGAACCTCAGCACCAGCAGGATGGCGATCGCGAACACGAGCGTCCCGGACTCCGCCAGCACGTCGAGCTCGAAGGTGAAGACGACCACGATGACGGCGCCGATCACGGCGCCCCACGGGGAGGCCTGGCCGCCCAGCAGCGGCATGAAGATCGCCAGGAAGATGATGTGCAGGTTGAAGGACCCCGGCTGCGCGACGCCGCTCATCAGGCCGAAGAGCGAGCCGCCGAGGGCGGCGATGCCGGCGCCGACCGCGAGGGAGACCAGCGAGATGGTGCCGGTGTTGACGCCGCTGGACTCCACCACCTCGGGCACGTCCTTGCGGAGCCTGACCACGATGCCGAACGGCGACTGGCGCAGGCGCGACATCAGCAGTGCCACCACCCACACCACCACCAGGCCGGCCACCATGATCTGGGTCCGGTCGAAGTCGTGGTCGAGGAAGGTCGGGCGGCGTACCGCCATGCCGGTGGCCCCGCCGGTCAGCCCCTCCTCGTCGAGCAGGAAGACCTGGAAGGCCATGCCGAAGAGCAGCGTCACGCCCGCGAGGTAGAACCCGCGCAGCCGCTTCGTCGCCATGCCCAGCAACCAGGCGATGGCTGCCGAGAGCGCCACGGCGATCGGGATGCCCCAGAGCGAGGACCACCCGTACTCGGTGCTGACCATCGCGCAGGCGTAGGCACCGATGCCGAGGTAGGCGTTGTAGGCGAGCGACAGCGAGCCGCTCATGATGAAGGGGATGTACATGCCCAGGGCGAGCAGGGCGTAGGTGCAGATCAGCACCACGTAGTCCTGCTTGTAGCTCGCTCCGGTGCTGTAGGACAGGGCCAGCAGCACGAACACCGCGCTCCCGGCCGCCTCCAGCTTCCACCGGTGTCGGGCCAACGCGGCCCCGATACCGGCCTGCTTCCGGGGCTGCTGCTTCTCGTCCCTGCCGAGCGATGTCGCCGTCATAGCCGCACCTTCGTCTGGAAGATTCCCTCGGGCCGGAGCGCGAAGAAGACCAGCGCGAGGCCCAGGGTCGTGTAGTCCCGGACCGCGTGCCCGAACTGGTAGACCGTCCACGTCTGCAGGGCCGCCACGATCAGCGCGCCCACGAGGGGGGCCCAGACGCGGCCCAGGCCCCCGACGATCACGGCGAGGAAGCCGACCAGGGTCCACTGGAGCCCGCTGGTGTAGGCCACGCCCGCCTTGGCCGCGAACAGCGTGCCCGCGATCCCGCCGAGCAGACCGGCCAGCGCGAACGCCGTGAGGCGGATGCGCTCGACCGGGACCCCCATCATCTGGGCGGCGTGCTCGTTGTCACCGACGGCACGCAGCATCCGTCCCGAGGCGGTGTTGCGCATCCACCAGCCCACCGCCACGAAGGCGACGAGCGTGGCGCCGACCAGGAGCACGGACTGCCCCGTCACCCGGGCGCCCGCGACGGTGAACTCGGCGTCCCACAGGGTGTGCCCGGCCCGGGGCGTACGCCCGAAAAGCGTCCCCGCCAGCTGCTCGAGCGCGAAGAGGATGGCGACGACCGCGATGATCGACGGGGTCTCCTCCCCGTTCGTCCGCTGGTGGATCGGCCGCACGATCAGGCGCTCGGTGAGCACCGCGATCACGACCGAGGCGAGCACCCCCACCCCGATGGCGAGCGGCCAGGGCCACCCGTTCGCACTCATCAGGTGCGAGCCGAACATGGCAGCGAACATCCCGAGCGACCCGAGGATGAACAAGAAGATGTCCGCTCCCCTGAGCACCAGGTAGTACCCGAGCCCCAAGAGGCCCGCGAAGCACCCGAGCTCGATCACCGAGACCCATAGCTGGGCTGGCATCGTCCCTCCTCAGTCGTGAAAATCAGTCAGCGTGGCGCGATCGTTGGCAGGTCAGTCGCAGGAGGGCTGGTACTCGGCCCAGGCCTCGCCCGGCTTGTTGTCGGCCCCGAACTGCGCCAGGACCAGGCCGCAGTTGCCGTCCGCACCGACGTGCTTGTCCTCGGCGAAGGACATCGTGTAGGCGTCCTGGCCGTAGTGCGCCTGGTAGCCGCTCAGCTCCATGAAGGCGTCGGTGACGGCGCCCTTGTCGCTGGCGCCACCCGCGGCCTCGATGGCCTGGGAGATCAGCTGGACGGCGTCGTAGCCCTGCGGTCCGTACGCGGTGAGCTCGCTGTGCTCGCCCCCGACCTCGGCGAGCTTGTCGGCGAACTCGGCGGTGCGCTTGTTGGCGGGGTCGATGCTGCCGGCGAAGACGACGCCCTCGAGCGCGCCCTCGTCGGCGAGCTCCCAGGTCGCGGGCTGGTTGCCGATGGAGGCGAGGGAGAAGCGGGGCACGTCGGGCATGGCCCGGTGGAGCGCGTTCTGCACGACCGCCTCGGTCTGGCCGCCCAGCGACATCACCAGGACGACGTCGGGGTCGGAGTCCTTGACGCGGGCGATCTGTGCGCTCACGTCGGAGGCGTCGGCGGCCACCTTCTCCTCGGCGACCTCGCTGACGCCGGCCTCCTCGATCGGGCCGACGATGGCGGGCACGTAGTCCTGGATGGTGGCGACGTCGTCGGCGATCACGGCGACCTTCTCGTAGCCCGCGGCGCTCATGCCCTCGGCGAAGGCGTCACCGATGCCGGTGCTGGTCGGGCCCAGAATGAAGATGTTCTCGTTGTCGGGCTCCTCGACGATCGAGGAGCTCAGGTTCGTCGGAGCGACGCAGAGGATGTCCTCCTCGACACAGACGACCTTCGCGGCGATCGCGGACGCGGAGCCGGAGTTGAGCACCAGCACCTGGGCGCCGTCGTCGATGAGGCGGCGGGCGATGGTCGGGGTCTGCGTGGTGTCGCTGCCGTCGCTCTCCTCGACCACCCGGATCTTCTTGCCGTCGATCCCGCCGGCGTCGTTGATCTCGTCGACGGCCAGCTGGATCCCCGCCTCGGTGAAGGGCGAGTACGCCGAGGCGCCGCCGGAGCTGTCGGTGACGATGCCCAGGACGATCTCGTTCTCGGAGGCGCCGGAGTCACCGCCCCCGCACGCGGTGAGCAGCAGGCTCGCTGACGCCAGGGCGGCCAGGGACTTCGTGAGCTTCACAGTGTTCTCCTCGATCGACTTGCTGAGCAGGGGGCGACGTGCGGCGGGTGCAGCGGCGTCGGTGGGTCCGGGGCGGCTCGGGTCACGTCGGGTCGCGGCTGGGGGGTGGCGTGATCTCCACCTCGGCCGCGAGCTCCTCCAGCGCCCGCAGGCGTTCGGGCAGCGGGAGGTCCCGTCCGGCGCCGCCGAACGGCGAGGCGACCAGGTCCTCGAAGCCCGCGTCGGCGTAGCGGCGCACGGTGGCCGGGGAGACCTCACCGACGAGCCGGACGTACGACCGGAACGGCCGGTCGCCGAGACCTGCTGCCGTGCGGAGCTCGGTCAGCCGGCTGACGAGGCGCACCGACTCCTCGAGGGGGACGGCGGGCCCCAGCCAGCCGGAGCTGCGCGCCGCCCGGCGGAGGGCCGCCGGGCCGTGCCCGCCGACCACGACCGGGATCGGGCTGCTCGGCGAGCCCGAGGGGTACACCTCGGCGAAGCGGTGGTGACGCCCCGCGTAGGAGGCGGGACGGCCGCTCCACAGCAGGTCGAGCACCTCGAGCTGCTCGTCCAGGAGCTCGCCGCGCACGGCGAAGTCGAGACCGAGGACGTCGAACTCCTCGCGCATCCAGCCGGCACCCACGCCGAGCACCGCGCGGCCACCGGAGAGCTCCTGCAGGGTGGCCCAGGAGCGGGCGACGTGGAAGACGTTGCGCAGGGGCAGGACCATCACCCCGACCCCGAGCTTGATCCGCGTCGTCCCCGCGGCGAGGTGCGCGAGGGTGACGGCGACGTCGGCCAGCGGGGTGTCCTGCCGGTAGCCCGGGTCCCCGTCACCGGAGTAGGGGTAGAGCTTCGCGTAGTCCGCGGGGGTCACCACGTGGTCGGAGAGCCACAGCGTCTCGAAGCCGAGGGAGTCCGCGAGCTGCGCCACGGGCAGGTAGTCGGCGAGCGGCAGGCCGAACATCTGCAGCGACACGGTCGTCATGGACGCGTCCCGGGGGTCGCCAGCATCGCGGCGCGGGCCGCGGAGACGTCGCGCAGGAGGGCGGCACCGTCGGCCGGGTCCACCGACGGGACGCGGCCCGCCAGCTCGGCGAGCAGGCCCACGTCCTTCACGAGCAGCTGCACCTGGTCGTCCTGGAGATCGGGGAGCGCCTCGGCCATCCAGCTGCCGCCGGAGCCGTGACGCAGCACCTCGCGCATCTGCGTCAGGTCGATGCCCAGCTCGCGCGCGAGCAGCAGCAGGGCGGCGGTGGCCCCGGTGGTGCAGGCGGCCAGCACGTTGTTGACCAGCTTGGCGGCGGTCGGGTCGCCGTACGCCGCGAAGGGGATCACCCTGGCACCCAGGTCGGCGAGCCAGGCGTGGTCCTCGTCGGTGGCGGGCCCGGCGGTCAGCACCGCGAACCGGCCGTCGTGGATGCCTGCGGCTCCCCCGGTGACCGGCTGCTCCAGCACCCGCAGCGCGGTCGCCCGGTCGGCGAGGGCGGAGGCACCGGCCGCGGACAGCGTCGTGTGCAGGTGGACCGGGGTCCCGCTGCCGACGAGCTGCTCGAGCTGGGCCAGGACCGTCATCGCCTGGTCGGTGGTGCGGACCAGGACGTGCACCCGCTCGACCTGGGCCCAGTGGCTGCTGTCGGCAGCCCCAGCGGCAGGGAGGGTGGCCATCGCGACGGTGTCCCCCGCGTCGGCGAAGTCGGCCCGTCGGGAGGCGTCGGGCTCGACGAGCAGCAGGGGGCGCGTGCCCAGGACCCGGCTCGCCCACGCGTGCCCGAGGTTCCCCAGACCGATGACGGCTGCGCTCCGCTCCATCCGCGTCTCCCTCCGATTCCGGCGTTCGCCGGTAATGTGACGACCGGCACGTTAGCATCAAGATGACTAAGAGATGCAAGATAGACACGAAGGGGACGCCCATGGCGATCCATCAGCCGCGCCTCGCTGAGATCGTCGCGGCGAGCCTGCGGGACCGGATCCTGTCCGGGGACCTGCCGCCGAACAGCGAGCTCCCCCGGCAGGAGCTGCTCATGGAGCAGTTCGGCGTCGGCAAGCCCGCCCTGCGCGAGGCGCTCCGGGTGCTCGAGGCCGAGGGCCTGCTCACCATCCGGCGCGGCAACCAGGGCGGGGCGACCGTGCACGCCCCGCACGAGCGCAACGCGGCCTACGCGGTCGGGATGATCCTGCAGTCGCGCAACGTGACGGTCCGCGACCTGCGCAATGCCGTGACCGGGATCGAGCCGGTGTGCGTCGGGCTCTGCGCTGCGCGCGAGGACCGGCACGAGGTCGTGCTTCCCGTGCTCAGGGCGGCGCAGGCCCGGATCGTGGAGTCACTGGACGACGAGTACCTCTTCACCGAGACCTCGCGGGAGTTCCACGAGCTGATGGTCAAGAACTGCGGCAACGAGACCCTGATCGCGATCGCCGGCTCCCTGGTCACGCTCTGGTCCACCCAGGAGCTGGCCTGGGCACGCGACGCGACCGACACCGGAGAGTTCCCCAGCCGCGCGGAACGGGAGAAGGGCGTCAAGGCCCACGACAACCTGCTCGACTTCATCGAGGCCGGCAGCGTCGACGACGCACAGCGACAGGCGCGGCGGCACCTGGCCGCCAGTCGCCTCTACCAGCTGGACTCGGGCACCGACCGGGTGGTCGAGCTGTCGTTCTCACGACGCGGCTGAAGCACCGGCCCAGCGGTCCAGGTGCTCGCGCAGCACGTCGGGAATCGGTGTCGCGGAGCCGTCCGAGGACACGGTCACCAGGGTGATGAGCGCCCGGGCGACGACGACCTCGTCCTCCGTGCGCACCATCTGGTGCACCATGTCGAAGGAGCCCCCGCCCACCCGGCCCAGTCGCAGCTCGATGCGGATCTCGTCGAAGAGACCCACCGGCACCAGGTAGTCGCACTCGGTGTGGCAGGTGACCGACCAGAAGCCGTGCCTCTCCAGGAGCTGGTCCTGCCGCAGGCCGTTGAGGTAGAACCACTCGCTCTGCATCCGCTCCATCCACGGGAACCACGCGCCGTAGTAGAGGATCCCGGCCGGGTCGGTGTCGGCATAGCTGAGCCGGAAGGTCAGCGAGTGCAGGGCCGGCGTGCCGGGGGTCACGGTCACCAAGATCTCCTCAGGCGTGCGGCCGGACGGCGTCCGATCGGCGCACACCTTATCCGGAGCGGCGACGACGTCGTTCCCTCCTGCCGGGCACCGATATCGGGAGCGACCTAGAGCTCGCTCTGCACCCCCGCCAGCAACTGGCGGGCCATCACGATCCGCTGCACCTGGTTGGTGCCCTCGTAGATCTGGGTGATCTTGGCGTCGCGCATCATCCGCTCCAGCGGGTAGTCGCGGGTGTAGCCGTAGCCACCGAGCACCTGGACGGCGTTCGTGGTGACCTCCATGGCGACGTCGGAGGCGAAGCACTTCGCGGCCGCGCCGAAGAAGGTCAGGTCGGCGTCGCCGCGCTCGGAGCGCCCCGCCGCGGCGTACGTCATCTGGCGGGCGGCCTCGACCTTCATGCCCATGTCGGCGAGCAGGAACTGCAGGCCCTGGAAGTCGCTGATCGGCTTGCCGAACTGCTGGCGCTCCTGCGCGTAGGCGAGCGCGTGGTCGAGCGCGCCCTGCGCGACGCCGACCGCCTGGGCGGCGATGGTCACGCGGGTGTGGTCGAGGGTCTTCATGGCGTACTCGAACCCGCGGCCCACCTCGCCGATCAGCCGGTCGCCGGGGATCCGGACCCGGTCGAGGTAGACCTCGCGGGTCGGGGAGCCCTTGATGCCGAGCTTCTTCTCGGGGGCGCCGAAGGAGACGCCCGGGTCCGACTTCTCCACGACGAACGCCGAGATGCCGCGCGAGCGCTGCGTGGGGTCGGTGACGGCGAGCACCGTGTAGTACTCCGAGACGCCGGCGTTGGTGATCCAGCGCTTGGTGCCGTCGAGCACCCAGTCGTCGCCGTCGCGGACGGCACGGGTGCGCATCGCCACGGCGTCCGAGCCGGCCTCGGGCTCGGAGAGGCAGTAGGAGAACCCGCCGACGCCGGCGGCGAGGCGGGTCAGGTAGGTCTTCTTGATCTGCTCGCCGCCGCCGATCTGCACCGGGAGCGAGCCGAGCTTGTTGACCGCGGGGATCAGCGAGGCCGACACGTCGACGCGGGCGACCTCCTCGATGACCAGGCAGGTCGCGAGCGCGTCCGCCCCGGCGCCGCCGTACTCCTCGGGGACGTGCGGGGCGTGGAAGTCGAGCGCCCGCAGCGCGTCGGCGGCCTCCTGGGGGTACCGCGCCTGCTCGTCCACCTCGGCGGCGTACGGCGCGATCTTGGCCTCCGCGACCGCACGGACTGCCGCGCGGATCGCCTGGTGCTCCTCGGACAGCCCGTACAGCGGGAAATCGGTGCTCATGCGGCGATCGTACTGATGAGTAACCCCACGGCGTGGGGCACCTGGCTACCGTGCAGGCATGGCCGCCCCGAGCACCGTGAGCACCACCGACTGGCAGGACCCCGACGCCGTCCGCTTCATGCTGGACGAGTGCGAGACCTGGGCCGTCGTCGGCCTCTCCGACGACCCCAGCCGTACGGCGTACTCCATCGCCTCGCTGCTCCAGCAGCGCGGCAAGCGGATCGTCCCGGTGCACCCGAAGGCGCCCACGGTCCTGGGCGAGCAGGGGTACGCCACGCTCGCCGACGTCCCCTTCCCCATCGACGTCGTCGACGTCTTCCGGCGCTCGGAGGCGGCCGGCGAGTTCGCCGACCAGGCGGTCGCGGTGGGCGCCAGGGCGGTGTGGTTCCAGCTCGGCGTCATCGACGAGGAGGCGTTCGCGCGGACGACCGCCGCCGGCGTCCCGATGGTGATGGACACCTGCCCCGCGATGGAGTGGCGCCGGTAGCTGCGCTTGCCGAGGGGTACCGGCCTCGCATGGACGCCGAGATCACCCTCACCCTCGATGGCGAACGGCGGACCGTCACCGTCGACACCCGCACCACGCTGCTCGACGCGATGCGCGAGCGCCTCGGCGTCATCTCGCCGAAGAAGGGCTGCGACCACGGGCAGTGCGGGGCGTGCACGGTGCTGCTCGACGGCCGCCGCCACCTCACCTGCCTCGCGCTCGCGGTGTCGTACGACGGCGCGGAGGTGGTCACCGCGTCGGGGCTGGCGGGCGACGACCTGCACCCGGTGCAGCAGGCCTTCCTCGACCACGACGGCTACCAGTGCGGCTACTGCACCCCGGGCCAGGTGTGCTCGGCGGTCGGTGTCCTCGACGAGGTGCGCCAGGGGCATCCGAGCCACGTCACCGAGGACCTGGACACGGACCCCGAGCTGACCGACGACGAGGTCCGCGAGCGGATGAGCGGCAACCTGTGCCGCTGCGGCGCGTACGCCGGCATCCTGGCCGCCGTCCACCAGGCTGCCCAGGAGACTGCGGGGCACTCGGCATGAGGGAGCTGGAGTACCTCCGCCCGACCGACGCCGCCGAGGCGGTCGCGGCTGTCACCGGTCACCCGGGCGCCCGCTTCCTGGCCGGGGGCACCAACCTCGTCGACCACCTCCGGCTCGGCGTCGCGACGCCGGAGCTGCTCGTCGACGTGCGCCGGCTCCCCCTCGACCAGGTCGAGGAGGTCGAGACGCCGGACGGGCCCGGCCTGCGGATCGGCGCCAACGTCCGCAACAGCGACCTGGCCGCCGACCGGCGGGTGCGCTCCCTTTTCCCCGCGGTCTCGCGGGCCCTGCTCTCCGGCGCCTCGGGGCAGATCCGTCACCAGGCCACCACCGCCGGCAACCTGCTGCAGCGCACCCGCTGCGTGTACTTCCAGGACGTCACGACGCCCTGCAACAAGCGCGAGCCCGGCACCGGCTGCTCGGCGATCGGCGGCTACGACCGCTACAACGCGATCCTCGGCGCCAGCGAGGAGTGCGTGACCGTGCACCCCTCCGACCTCGCGGTCGGCCTGGCCGCGGTGGACGCGACGGTGGTGGTCCTCGGCCCGCACGGGGAGCGCCGCCTCCCGCTGACCGACCTGCACCGGCTGCCCGACGACCGCCCCGACGAGGACACCACGCTCCACCACGGCGACCTGATCACCGCGGTCGAGCTGACCGCGTCCCCGATGGTGCGGGCCTCGACGTACTACAAGGCGCGCGACCGGGCGTCGTACGCCTTCGCGCTGGTCTCGGTCGGCGCCGCCCTCGAGCTCGCCGAGGACGGGACCGTCGCCGACGTGCGGATCGCGTGGGGCGGCGTGGCCCACAAGCCCTGGCGCGCCCGCCGGGCGGAGGACGCGCTGCGCGGCCGGCCGCTCACCGAGGACGCCGTGCGCGCGGCCGCCGAGGAGGAGCTCGCCGACGCGGACGCCAGCGCCGGCGCCGCCTACAAGGTGCCGATGGTCCGCAACGCGACCGCCATGGTGCTGACCCGACTGGCCCGGGAGGCCACCCGATGACCGAGCTGCGCCCCGAGCCGATCACCGCCCGCGCGATGGGCCGCGACCTCGGCCGCGTCGACGGCCGGGAGAAGGTCACCGGCCGGGCGGTGTACGCCGCCGAGCACGCGGCCGCCGCGACCGACCCCCTGCACCTCGCGCTGGTCACCTCCCGGATCGCCCGCGGCCGGGTGACCGCGATCGACGCCCGGGCCGCGCTGGCGCACCCGGGCGTGGTCTCGGTGCTCGACCACACCAGCGCGCCCCGGCTCGCGCAGACCGACAACGGCGAGCTGGCGATCCTGCAGGACGACGTCGTGCAGTACCGCGGCCAGATCGTCGCCGTCGTCCTCGCCGAGTCCTCGGAGTCCGCACGGGAGGGGGCGGCGCTGGTCGAGGTCGCCTACGCCGAGGAGCCGCACGAGGCCGAGCTCCGCGAGGACAACGCGACCTACCGCCCCGACGAGGTCAACGCGGGGATGGAGACCGACACCGAGGAGGGCGACGTCGACGCCGCCCTGGCCGAGGCCGACGTGGTCCTCGAGGCGACCTACCGCACGCCGTACGAGCACAACAACCCGATGGAGCCGCACGCCCTGGTCGCCCACTGGGACCCCGACGCGGAGCTGCTCACCCTCGACGACTCGACCCAGGGCGTGTTCGGCGTGGTCTCCGCGCTGGCCCCGATGCTGGGCCTGGAGCCCGCGCAGATCCGGGTCCGGGCGGCGTACGTCGGCGGCGGCTTCGGCAGCAAGGGCGAGGTGCACAGCCCCGAGATGGCGGCCGCGCTCGCGGCGCTGAGCATGCCCGGGCGTCCGGTCGTGCTGGCCGTGACCCGGCAGCAGATGTTCTCGCTCACCGGCTACCGCACCGCGACCATCTCCCACTTCCGGCTCGGGGCGCGGGCCGACGGCACGCTGCTCGCGATCGAGCACGCCGTGCAGGAGCAGACCTCGAAGGCGCGCGAGTTCGCCGAGCAGACCGCGTCCCCGACCCGGATGATGTACGCCGCCCCGCACCGCCGCACCAGCCACCGGCTGGCCCGGCTCGACGTCGCCGTGCCGTCGTGGATGCGCGCGCCGGGCGAGATGCCCGGGATGTACGCCCACGAGGTCGCCATGGACGAGCTCGCGGAGGCCTGCGGGATCGACCCGATCGTGCTGCGCGAGCGCAACGAGCCCGCGATCGACCCCGAGACGGGGAACCCGTGGAACGACCGGCGGCTGCTCGAGTGCCTGCGCAGCGGAGCAGAGCGGTTCGGCTGGGCGGACCGACCGGCGGAGCCGCGGGCGACCCTCGACGGCGACTGGTGGGTCGGCACCGGCGTGGCCGCCGCGACGTACCCCGCCATGCGGATGCCGGGCAACACCGCCCGGGTGCGCTCGCTCGACGGCGACCGCTACGAGGTGGCGATCGGCGCCGTCGACATCGGCACCGGGGCGCGCACCGTGCTCACCCAGATCGCCGCCGACGCGCTCGCGGTGGAGACCGCGCGGATCGAGCTGCTGATCGCCGACTCCACGCTGCCGTCCGCCTCGACGGCGGGCGGCTCGTCCGGCACCAGCTCGTGGGGGTCGGCCATCGCGGCCGCAGCCCAGCAGTTCCGCGCCGACCACGGCGAGGACCCCGACCCGGGCCTGCACACGCTGGCCTCCCCCGCCGCCAACCCGCACGCCGAGACCCACGCGCTGCACTCCTTCGGCGCGGTCTTCGCCGAGACGCGGGTCAACCGCTGGACCGGCGAGGTCCGGATGTCGAGGCTCTACGGCCTCTACTCCGTGGGTCGCGTGATCAACCCGGCGACCGCGCGCTCGCAGTTCCTCGGCGCGCTGGTCATGGGGCTGTCGGCGGCGCTGCACGAGGAGTCCCACCGGGACCCGCGCTTCGGCCACGTCGTCACCCAGGACCTCGCGACCTACCACGTCGCGACGCACGCCGACGTCCGCGGGATCGAGGCGGAGTGGCTCGACGAGGAGGACCACTTGGTCACCCCGATGGGCTCGCGCGGGGTGGGCGAGATCGGCATCGTCGGCACCGCCGCGGCGATCGCCAACGCGACGTACCACGCCACCGGCGTCCGGGTCCGTGAGCTGCCGCTCAGCCCCGACCACTTCGTGTCCTGAGCGCTAGCGAGGCACCAGGGCGGCGGTCTCGCGGGACGCGGCGCTGACCGCGCGCTCCAGCGGCCCGGGACGCCGGAGGGCGGCGTACGCCGAGCCGATGCCGAGCAGCACCAGCACGTGCCAGACGTACGCCGAGGGCTCCTCGGGCGGCCAGAGCCGCTCGGTGCGCAGCAGCACGTGCAGGCTGTAGAGCGTGAGCGTCATCGTGCCGGCGCCGAAGAAGACCCGCACCGCCTCGCGCGGGACCGCGGGCAGCGCCCCGACGAGCAGCAGGCAGCCCCCGATCACCAGCAGCGCGCTGCCGATCGTCTGCACGAGGTCGAACGGCGTCGCGCTGTGCGGCGCCACCACCAGCAGCCAGGACCACGGACCGTCGGCCGGCGTCGTCCCGCCGGTGCCGGTGGCGACCTCGTCCGGCAGCCCCGGGATCGCGGGCCACCGGTCGGTGAGCGCGTGCGAGACCTGGGTGGCGACCACCGCCAGCGCCAGGCCGGACCCGGCGAGCGTCGCCTGCACCCGCCGGGAGCCGAGGTCGGCGCGGCCCAGGGCCATGCCGACCAGCAGGTAGGCGACCCACGGCAGCACCGGGTAGTAGCCGGTCAGCAGCAGCTCCGAGGCCAGCTGCCCGGGCTCGGCGAGCTGGTCGAACGCCGGGCTGTCGTACCCGCGCTCGGGCAGGTGCGGGCGCACCGCGTGCGAGAGCACCGGGACCACCACGACCCAGGCCGCGGCCAGCACCAGCAGCGCCCGCGTCCGCAGCCCGACGAAGACGGCGCCGACGCAGAAGAGCAGGCCGTAGTAGGTCAGGATCACCGCCAGGCCGGAGTCGGCGAGCGCCAGGGCCAGCCCGAGGACGGCGACCAGCAGCGCGCGGACCACGATCCCGACGGTGCGGGCCGCGCGCTCGCGCCCCGCGACCGGCGTACGACCCCCCGTGGAGAGCGCGAGGGTGACGCCGGCGAGCACCGCGAAGAGGGCCGAGGCCCGGCCGCCCGCGAGCCACTGACCCAGAGTCAGCGTCCCGTCGGGGTCGCGCTCGTCGAGGACGTGGGTGGCGACCATCCCGAGCAGGGCCACGCAGCGCGCGACGTCGAGGCCGACGAGCCGTACCCGGCTGCTCGGCCCCGCCACGGTCAGAACCCGAGTCGGCGCGGCGCGGCGTCCCGCCGGACCGTCGCGCCCTTCTCCTGGGCGGTGGCCTTGAGCTCGGCCTGGAAGTCGGTCATCCGCTGCTGCAGCGCCGGGTCCGTGGCGGCCAGGATGCGGACGGCGAGCAGCCCGGCGTTGCGGGCCCCGCCGACGGCCACGGTGGCCACCGGGACGCCCGCCGGCATCTGCACGATCGAGAGCAGCGAGTCGAGGCCGTCGAGGTGCTTGAGCGGCACCGGCACGCCGATCACCGGCAGCGGGGTGACCGCGGCGAGCATGCCCGGCAGGTGGGCCGCGCCGCCGGCGCCCGCGATGATCACCGACAGCCCGCGGCCGGCGGCCTCCTTGCCGTAGGCGAGCATCTCCTCCGGCATCCGGTGCGCGGAGACCACGTCGGCCTCGTAGGCGATGTCGAACTCGGCCAGCGCCTCCCCCGCCGCCCGCATCACGGGCCAGTCGGAGTCGGAGCCCATCACGATGCCCACGCTGGTCATGTCACTCGCTCTCGTTGCCGAGGTCGCCGCGGAACCAGGCGGCGGCGTGCCGCGCCCGCTCCAGGCAGTCCTCGAGGTCGTCGCCGTAGGCGTTGACGTGGCCGACCTTGCGCCCGGGGCGCAGGTCCTTGCCGTACAGGTGCACCCGGAGGTACGGGTCGCGGGCCAGCGCGTGCGGGTACCCGTCGTAGAGCCGGCCGACCTCGGGGTGCTCGCCGCCGAGGATGTTGACCATCACCGTCCAGCGGGCCCGCGGCGCCGGCGACCCGAGCGGCAGGTCCAGGACCGCGCGCAGGTGGTTCTCGAACTGCGAGGTGACCGCGCCGTCCTGGGTCCAGTGGCCGGTGTTGTGCGGGCGCATCGCGAGCTCGTTGACCAGGATCCGGCCGTCGGTGGTCTCGAACAGCTCGACGGCGAGGATGCCGGTGACGTCGAGCGCGCCGGCGATCCGCAGCGCCACCTCCTGGGCCTGCCCCGCCAGCGCGGGGTCCAGGTCGGGCGCGGGCGCCACGACCTCGTGGCAGATCCCGTCGCGCTGCGTGCTCCAGACGACGGGGTACGCCGCGGCCTGGCCGCTCGGGGAGCGCGCGACGAGGGCGGACAGCTCGCGGCGGAAGTCGACCCGCTCCTCGGCCAGCAGGCGCACGCCGGACTCCGCCGCGACGCGGAACGGCTCGGCGCACTCCGCCGCGGAGCCCACGAACCACACGCCCTTGCCGTCGTACCCGCCGCGCGTGGTCTTCAGGACGCAGGGGAAGCCGAACGCCTCGACCTCGGCGACGTCGGCCACCAGGGCGTTGCGCGGGCACGGGACGCCGAGCTCGGCGAGCCGCTCGCGCATCACGCCCTTGTCCTGGGCGTGCACGAGCGCCCCCGGGCCGGGCCGCACCGCGACCCCGTCGGCCTCCAGCGCGTGCAGGTGGTCGGTCGGCACGTGCTCGTGGTCGAAGGTGACCACCGCGCAGCCGTCGGTGACCCTCCGCAGGGTCTCGAGGTCGCGGTAGTCGCCCACCACGTGGTCGGGCACGACCTGCGCCGCGGACACGCCCTCGGCCTCGGCCAGGAGACGGAGCGGGAGGCCCATCGCGTTGGCGGGCTGGGCCATCATCCGGGCCAGCTGGCCGCCGCCGATGACGGCGAGGGTGGGAGCGGCGTCGGGCACGCCGAAACCCTAGAGGATCGGTCCCGATCAGCCCTGGGCGACCGGACCCTGCGTCTCGAACCGCAGGCCCTGGCCCCGGATCGTGGTGATCAGGTGCGGGTGGCGGGTGTCGTCGCCGAGCTTGCGGCGCACCCAGCCCAGGTGCACGTCGATGGTCTTCGAGGACGTCCAGAACGTCGTCCCCCACACGTCGCGCATCAGCTCGTCGCGGGTGACGACCTCGCCCGCGCGGGAGATGAGCGCGTGCACGAGGTCGAACTCCTTGCGCGACAGCACCACCTCGTCGTCGCCCCGCCACGCACGACGGGCCTCCGGGTCGACCCGGATCTCCTGCACCTCCAACACCCCGACCACGGTACGAGGATCGGACGGCGTCCGCCGCCGATGTCAGAAAATGACAGTGGCCACTTCCTGCCACCTGGTCGCGGCGCGGCCGCACCGGCCGCGGCCGGTCCCTGCCGTCTCAGTGCCGTCGTACGGCGAGCGGCTCGACCAGGCCGAAGCCGCGGACCGGGCGGGCCGGCAGCCGGCGGGTCTCGAACTGGTCGGGGGGCAGCAGGTCGGCGGTGCGCGGGTCGATGATGATCCGGTTGCGCCGGGCGACGGCGGTGAGCCGGGCGGCCATGTTGACCGGCGGGCCGAAGACGTCGCCGAGCCGCATCACGACCGACCCGGTCGCCAGCCCGAGCCGGACGTCGGGCATCCGCGGGTCGCGGCCGACGACGTTGATGATCCCCTCGGCGGTGTCGTAGGCGCGGATCGGGTCGTCGTTCACGAACAGCACCGAGTCGCCGATGCTCTTGATCACCCGGCCGCGCTGGGCGGCGACCACGTCGGCGCACCGGGACTCGAAGAGCTCGACGAGGTCGCCGATCCGGTCCTCGGTGAGCTCGTTGGACAGCGCCGTGAACGCGACGATGTCGGCGAAGCCGATCGTGAGCTCGGTCGTGTGCAGGTCCTCCTCCTTGGCCCCGAGCGCCTCGACGCGGGCGACCGAGGCGGCAAGGTGGCGCCGCCAGACGTAGACCAGCAGGTCCTCGAACGGTCCGGAGAACTCCTCGATCATCCGCAGCGCCGAGCTGACCCGACCGATGTGGAGGTCGCCGCCCTGCTCGGCGGCGAGCTGCTCGACGCGGTGCAGCAAGGCGGTGGTCTCCCAGTCGGCGAGCCGCGCCATGGTCTGGCCGACGGCCCGGGTCAGGGTGACCGCGAGGTCGAAGTCGATCAGTCCGCTGTCGACGAGCCCGCTGACGATCCGGACGGCGTCGGTGTCGGCCTTGTTGAAGGCGGTCGCCGCGCCGTGCTCCGGGAACCCGAGCGCCCGCCAGAGCCGGCGGGCCTGGTCCACAGTGATGCCGGTCTCGGCCGCCACGTCGGCGGCGTCGAAGACCGGCTCCTCCCCGAGGATCGCGTGCTCGAGGCCCTCGGGGTCGGGGTCAGATTCCTTCATCGCGAGCCGTGGCCTCCGTGGCCTGGTCGTGGAGCAGCAGGTGCACGCGTCGCTTGGTCTCCTCGACGCGCGGGATGTCGGGCAGCACGACCCGGCCGTGGGTGCTGGCGTCGCTGACCACCAGCGTGCCGCAGCCGAGCAGCCGGTCGATGACGTGCAGCTCGATCTCGATGTCGCTGATCCGCGACAGCGGGATGTCGTGGCCGCGGCGGGTCAGCACGCCGGTGCGGGTGATCAGCCGGCGGTCGGTGAACGTGTAGTGGTCGGTCAGCCAGCCCAGGAACGGCCAGACCGTGAAACGCAGGATCCCGAGCCCGGCCACGACCCACCCGACGAGGGTGACGACCTCCTGGTCGATGAGCACCTGCACCGCGACGCCGAGGGCCAGGAAGGCGACCAGCGCCAGCAGCGGCAGCAGGAGCGCCTTGGGGTGCGTGCGGGTGCTGACGACGACGCGCTCGCCCTCGGTCAGCAGCTTCGGTGAGATGGCCACGGACGGATCATGTCACCAATGCCGCTCAGCGTCCGGCCGGTCGCACGTGCACGACGTCCCCGGCGCCCACCGCCGTCGGCCCGTCGGGGCCGGCCACCACGAGCCGGCCGCCGGGGTCGATGCCGGTGGCCCGGCCGATCAGGTCCGCCCCGCCGGGCAGCTGGACACGGACGTCCCGGCCCACGGTCACGCAGGCCTCCGTGTACGCCGCGCGCAGCTCGGCGTCGCCGCGCTCGCCGCCCGCCTGCCACCCGTCGTACGCCGTGCGCAGGGCGGCGAGCAGGTCGACGAGCAGCTCGGTGCGGTCCGGCGCGGTGCCGCCCGCGAGCAGCAGCGAGGTCGCGGTCGGGACGGGGAGCTCGTCGGCGGTCATGGAGACGTTCAGGCCGATCCCCACGACCGCGGCCGGGCCCACCGGCGACTCGACCCGCTCCACCAGGATCCCGGCCACCTTCCGGTCGCCGAGGAGCACGTCGTTGGGCCACTTCACGCCGGCGTCGTACCCGCGTGCGCGCAGCGCCCGGCCCACGGCGTACCCGGTCAGCAGCGGGAGCCACGGCCAGGAGCGCGCCGGCACCGCGGGCCGGAGCAGCACCGAGAAGACCAGCGCCGACCGGGCCGGGGCCTCCCAGGTGCGGTCCAGCCGGCCGCGCGCCGCGGTCTGGTGCTCGGCCGCCACCACCAGGCCCTCCGGCTCCCCGGACCCGGCGCGCTCGACGACGGTGGCGTTGGTGGAGGCGACCTCCTCGACGACCTCGACCCGGGTGCCCGGGGCCCGCTCGGGCGCCGCGGCCAGGCGGTCCGGGTCGAGCGGCGGACGGGAGGGTGACGGGCACCACGTCGACTCGGCGTTCACGGGCACTACATTGACCCACGGCCATGCACGGACGCCAACGAGGAGACGAGCACCAGTGAGCGCACAGCCCGGCGAAGGCACCGAGGTCCCGGACGGACCCGACGCCCCCGACATCCACACCACCGCCGGCAAGCTGGCCGACCTCGATCGGCGCCTCGACGAGGCGGTGCACGCGGGCTCGGCGAAGGCGGTCGAGAAGCAGCACGCGAAGGGCCGCAAGACCGCCCGCGAGCGGATCGAGCTGCTCTTCGACGAGGGCTCCTTCGTCGAGCTCGACGAGCTCGCCCGGCACCGCTCCACGGCGTTCGGCCTGGAGAAGACCCGGCCCTACGGCGACGGCGTGATCACCGGGTACGGCTCGATCGACGGCCGCCAGGTGTGCGTGTTCTCCCAGGACTTCACGGTCTTCGGCGGCTCGCTCGGCGAGGTGTACGGCGAGAAGATCGTCAAGGTCATGGACCTCGCCATCAAGACCGGCTGCCCGATCATCGGCATCAACGAGGGCGCCGGCGCCCGCATCCAGGAGGGCGTGGTCTCCCTCGGCCTGTACGGCGAGATCTTCCGCCGCAACGTGCACGCCTCGGGCGTCATCCCGCAGATCAGCCTGATCATGGGCAACTGCGCGGGCGGCCACGTCTACTCCCCCGCGGTCACCGACTTCACCGTGATGGTCGACCAGACCTCGGCGATGTTCATCACCGGCCCCGACGTGATCAAGACCGTCACCGGCGAGGACGTCTCGATGGAGGACCTCGGCGGCGCGCGCACCCACAACACCAAGTCGGGCAACGCCCACTACATGGCCTCCGACGAGGACGACGCGCTGGAGTACGTCAAGGCGCTGCTGTCGTTCCTGCCGCAGAACAACCTCGACGAGTCGCCGACGTACGACGACGCCGCCGTCACCGAGATCACCGAGCTGGACCGCACGCTCGACACGATCATCCCGGACAGCCCGAACCAGCCCTACGACATGCACGACGTGATCACCGCCGTGCTCGACGACGAGGAGTTCCTCGAGGTCCAGGAGCTCTTCGCGCCCAACCTGATCATCGGCTTCGGCCGGGTCGAGGGCCGCTCGGTCGGCGTCGTGGCCAACCAGCCGATGCAGTTCGCCGGCACCCTCGACATCGACGCCTCCGAGAAGGCCGCGCGGTTCGTGCGGTTCTGCGACGCCTTCAACATCCCGGTGCTGACCTTCGTCGACGTCCCCGGCTTCCTGCCCGGCACCGACCAGGAGTGGAACGGCATCATCCGCCGCGGCGCGAAGCTGATCTACGCCTACGCGGAGGCCACCGTCCCGCTGGTCACGGTGATCACCCGCAAGGCCTACGGCGGCGCGTACGACGTGATGGGCTCCAAGCACCTCGGCGCCGACATGAACGTCGCCTGGCCGACCGCGCAGATCGCCGTGATGGGCGCCCAGGGCGCCGCCAACATCGTGCACCGCAAGACGCTCGCCGCGATCGAGGCCGACGGCGGGGACGTCGAGGCCAAGCGCGCCGAGCTCATCGACGAGTACGAGACGACGCTCGCCAACCCCTACATCGCCGCCGAGCGGGGCTACATCGACGCCGTCATCCAGCCGCACGAGACGCGGCTCGACATCGTCCGGGCGCTGCGCCTGCTGCGCTCCAAGCGCGAGACGCTGCCGGCCAAGAAGCACGGGAACATCCCGCTGTGACCGCGGACGCGAGCCCGGCGCCGTACCTCCGGGTGGTCAACCCCGACGCGACCCCCGAGGAGGTGGCGGCGGTCGTCGCCGTCCTCTCCTCGCTGGGCGGCGGCGCCCCGCCCGCGAGCCGCCTCGTGCCGTCGTGGTCGGCCCCGCACCGCCAGGTCCGCCGTACCCTCCCCCACGGCCCCGGCGGCTGGCGCGCGAGCTCGATGCCGCGCTGAGGGATGGTTCGGCAGGGTCAGATTCACCGGTCGACCGGTGAATCTGACCCTTGACCGACGGAGCTTCGTCGGTCAAGCGGAAGGTCTGTCGGTCCAGTACGCCGCGGCACGGCCTCGGCGGGAGGATTCACCGGTCGACCGGTGAATCTTGCGCTTGACCGACAGAGCTTCGTCGGTCCAGGGGAAGGTCCGTCGGTCCAGTACGCCGCGGCGCGGCGCGGGCGAGCGCCGGCGGTCAGACCGCCTCGGCCATCCGGTAGCCGACGCCCTTGACCGTCTCGATGTAGCGCGCGGTCGGGCCCTCGTCGCCGAGCTTGCGGCGCAGGTTGGCGACGTTCACCTCGACCGAGCGCTTGTCGGCCTCGCTGACGAAGTACGACGTGACGTACTGCTGGCCGCGCATGGTCAGCACCAGGTCGGCCTTGCTGCGCACCCGGCGACCGGTCTCCAGCAACGAGGCCAGCAGGTCGAACTCCGCCTGCGACAGCTCGACCGTGACGCCGTCGAGGGTGACGATCCGGGTCTCGCGGTCGAGCGCCAGCCCGTTGAGACGCAGCCAGCTGGTGACGGCCATCCGCTCCGCGAGCGACCCGGACCGCGGGGCCTCGGTCCGGACGGGGGCGGGCGGCGGCGTCGCCGCGTGCTGCTGGACCGGCTGGGCGGCCGGCTCGGGCGGGGCCGGGGGCAGGGGCTGCTCGTCCACCGGGGGCAGGTACGGGTACCGCGGCTCGGGCGCGCCGCGGCGCTTGCCGGCCCCGCCGTACGGCGAGAGTGCCGGCTCGCCGGTCTCCAGGTCACGCGCGGCCTCGGCGGCCCAGGAGTCGACCGAGGGCTCGGGCTCCGGGGCACGGGCCGGTGGCTCCTCGGGCGCGCTCGGCGGCACGTCGTACCGGGCGCGCGGGCGCCGCAGCATCGAGTCGGCGCGGGCGCGCAGCTCGCGCGGGCGGAACGGCTTGACCAGGTAGTCGTCGGCACCGGCCTCGAACCCCTGGACGACGTCGATCTCGTCGGCGAGCGCGGTGATCATGATCAGGTAGGTGCTGCTGAACTCCCGCAGCCGCTTGGCGACCGCGAAGCCGTCCATGCCGGGCATGTTCACGTCGAGCGTGGTGATCAACGGGTTGTGGTCGCGCACGGCGTCGACACCGAGGGGACCGTTCTCGGCGACGACGGTCTTGAAGCCCGATTGCGTGAGCACGATGTCGATCAGGTCGCGGACGTCCGGGTCGTCCTCGATGATGACCGCGGTCCACTGGTTGCCCGCATCCATGGGCGGGAGCCTAACAACGCGATCGGGTCCGCGACGCCGTACCGCGCCATTGCTTGCCGGAAGTCGCAGCGTGACGCGGAATCCTCGGGCACGATGTGCCGGTGCCCCGCTCCGTGCTCGCCCTGGTGATCTCCCTGACGTCCCTGCTGCTGGTCGCCCCCGTGCTGCCCGCGCAGGCAGCCGACGTGGCCGCCGTGCCCACCACGACCACGCTGACGGCGAGGGTGACCGGGCCGCTGCAGGTCACCCTCGACATGGAGGTGCGGGCCGAGGACGGGTCGGTGCCCACCGGGTCGGTCGAGGTGCGCGAGGGCGAGGACGTCGTCGCGACGGCCGTCCTCACCGACGGGCGCGCCGCCACGACGGTCTCGACGAGCGTCGGCGAGCACACGTACGTCGCGACGTACGTCGGTGACGCCGCGTTCCAGGGGTCCGAGTCCGCGACGACGGTGGTCGTCCGCCACCCCTACGACTGCCGCGGGTCGTTCTGCCAGCCGACGTCCCTCCAGATCAGCAGCAAGAGAGTGGTCTCCCCGGGCGCCCGCCCGACGCTCAAGGTCAGCGTGCGGATCAAGGGGAACGCCCCCGCCGCCACCGGTCGCGTCGCCCTGAGGCTGCAGGGTCCGGGCACCCGGTGGCGGGTCGGCCGGGACTACCAGGACGAGACGGTCAAGGTCCGGCTACCCCGGCTGCGCAAGGTCGGCGTCTACAAGGTCACCGTGAGGTTCAAGCCGGCCCCCGGCTCCAGCACCGAAGCATCCGTGAGGAGCACCAGGATCCTCGTGCAGAAGCGCCGCCACTAGCCTCTCCCGGTGACCTCGCTCGTCCTGGCCTCCGCCTCCCCCGCCCGCCTCGCGACGCTCCGCAGCGCGGGCGTCGAACCCGTCGTGATCGTGTCCGGCGTCGACGAGTCCCAGCTCGAGGGGCTCGCGCCGGCGGACCTCGCGCGCGGCCTCGCCGAGCTCAAGTGCGCCGCGGTGGCGCAGCGCGACGACCTGCCCGAGGGCGCGCTGGTCCTGGGCTGCGACTCGGTGCTCGAGCTGGACGGCGAGGCGCTGGGGAAGCCCGCGGACGCCGAGGAGGCGGTACGCCGCTGGCACGCGATGCGCGGGCGCAGCGGGGTGCTGCGCACCGGCCACTGCCTGCGCGACACCGCGACCGGCCGCACCGTCTCGGCGACCGCGTCCACCACCGTCCACTTCGCCGACGTCAGCGACGACGAGATCGCGGCGTACGTCGCGACCGGCGAGCCGCTGCTGGTGGCCGGCGCGTTCACCGTCGACGGCCTCGGCGGCGCGTTCGTGACCGGCATCGAGGGCGACCACCACAACGTGGTCGGGGTGAGCCTGCCGCTGCTCAGGGAGCTGACGGCGGAGCTGGGACACTCCTGGACGGCTCTGTGGTCGCCGCGTCCGGCTCCGCACCCTCCGGCAGGTACAGGTCGTTGAGGTTGATCGGCCGGTGGAAGACGAAGGTGCGGAACAGGTAGAACCGCGCCCCCAGGCCGAGCAGCAGCCCGATCACGTTGGCGGCGATGTTGTCGGAGACCGGGTCGTCGAGCCCGAGCACGTCGCGGCTGATCATCAGGCAGGCGATCGGCAGCGTCATCGTCAGCACGTTGATGGCGACGTACGCCGTGAGCCCGCCGTCGGCGTGCCGCGGCGGCCGGTCGCGGAACGCCCAGTTGCGGCTGCCGTGGTAGCTGATCCCCATGCCCACGGTGTTGGCGAGGACGTAGGCGAGGATCGGCTGGTCGGCCAGCAGCGCGTCGCGGCCCGGGACGAAGCCGTGCACCATCAGGTTGAACAGGAACAGCGCGACCATCGTGGCCAGTCCGCCGACGGCGAGGAACCGACCCGCTTCGGCGAGGACGCGCTGGCTCCGGCTGGACACGGCGCCAAGGCTAACCGCCGCCGGCCCGGCAGAGCATTCAGGCGGTCGTGCCCGGCTCCAGCCGGCTGCCGGGGGCCAGGTGCACGCCCTCGCCCACGACGGAGCCCTGGCCGACGAGGGTGACGGCATCGGGGTCGTCGAGCGCGGGTGCGCCCGGGTCGCCGACGCGGGCGTCCCGCTCAACCGTGGACTCCCCGTCCACGATGGCCCACGCCACGACCGCACCCGACCGGACGACGCAGTCGGCGTAGACCACGCTGTCGACGACCTCGGCCCCGGCCTCGACCACCACGCCCGGGCCGAGCACGCTGCGGCGCACGGTGCCGGCCACGCGGCAGCCCGGGCTGAGCATGCTGTCGACCACCTCGGCGCCGTCGAGCACCCGCGCGGGCTGGCGCTGCGGCTGACGGGTCAGCACCGGCCACTCCCGTACGCCGAGCACGCCGACGTCGTCGGTCAGCACCTCCTGGTGCGCGAGCAGGTAGAGGTGCGGCTGGCCGACGTCGCGCCAGTAGCCGTCGTGCACGTGGGCCACGACCTTGCCGCGCTCGACCAGCCGCGGCAGCAGGTGGTCGCCGAAGTCGCCCAGCCCGGTGTCGCCGGGCTCCTCGCCGGCCTCCGGGTCGGCGGAGAGCTCGCGGTGCAGGTCCTGGAGCACCTCGACCAGCACGAGGGGGTCGTAGAGGAAGATCTCGGTGGCGATGACGTCGCTCGCCGGCTCCTCGGGCTTGTACTCGAACCCGGTGACCCGGCCCTCGCCGTCCACCTCGACGACCGCGTGGTCCGAGGCCTGGTCGCCGACCGGCACCGTCGTCGTGACGACCGTGCACTCGGCGCCGGTGCGCCGGTGGGTCTCGAGCGCGTCGGCGAAGTCGAAGCGGTAGACGTGGTCGGCGCTCACGACCACCAGCACGTCGGGTGCGTGCCCCGTGACCTGGTCGCGGATTCGGTAGAGCTCGTCGGCGTTGCCCTTCGCGAACCCGTCCTCGTCGAGGCTGCCGGTCCCCTCCTGCGGCATCAGCAGCCGCAGCCCGCCGTGGTTGCGGTCCAGGTCCCAGGGCCGCCCGTTGGCCACCTGCTCCTCGAGGCTCGCGCCCTGGAACTGCACCGAGAGCCACACGTCGGAGATGCCGCTGTGCGCCAGGTTGGACAGCGGCAGGTCGACGAGCTGGAAGACCCCGGCGTACGGCAGCGCGGGCTTGGCGCGCTCGCGGGTCAGCACGTCCATGCGGCCGCCGGCGCCGCCGGCCTGGATGATGGCGAGGACGCGTTCGCGGGTCATGGGGCGAGTCTCACATGGACCCCAAGCAGCGCCGCGCCCTCACTCGACGGGCAGGCCGAGCCCGCGGGCGATGAGCATCCGCTGCACCTCGGAGGTGCCCTCGCCGATCTCGAGCACCTTGGCGTCCCGGTAGAACCGGGCGACGGGGTACTCCTCCATGAAGCCGTAGCCGCCGAAGACCTGGGTCGCGATGCGCGTCGCGGTCACCGCGGACTCGGTGGCGTAGAGCTTGGCGACCGCGGCGGCCTGCTTGAACTCCTTCATCGAGGCGCCGTGCCCGTCGGCCATCGAGTCCTTCATCGCGGCGGCGCGGTAGGTGAGCAGCCGGCTGGCGTGCAGCATCACCTCGAGGTCGGCGATCTGGAAGGCGACGCCCTGCTTGCGGCCGATCGGGCCGCCGAAGGTCTGGCGCTCCCCGGCGTACTCCAGGCTCATGTCCAGGCAGGCCTGGATGCAGCCGACCGCGAGCGCGGCGATGGCCACCCGGCCGTCGTCGAGCGTGGCGAGGAACTGGGCGTAGCCGCGGCCGCGCTCGCCGAGCAGGTTGGCCTCGGGGACCCGCGCCCCCGCGAAGCTGAGCGGGTGGGTGTCGGAGGCGTGCCAGCCGAGCTTGTCGTACGGCTTCTCGGCGGTGAATCCGGGCGTGCCCGACGGGACCAGGATCGCCGAGAGCTCGGGGCGGCCGTCGGGCCGGTCGCCGGTGCGCGCGGTGACGGCCACGACGCTGGTGATCTCGGAGCCGGAGTTGGTGATGAACTGCTTCGCGCCGTCGACCACCCACTCGCCGCCCTCGAGGACCGCCTTGGTGCGCGTGGCCCCGGCGTCCGAGCCGGCGCCCGGCTCGGTGAGGCCGAAGCCCGCGACCCGGCGGCCCGCGACCAGGTCGGGCAGCCAGGTCCGGCGCTGCTCGTCGGTGCCGAAGGTCAGGATCGGGTTGATGCCGAGACCCACCGCGGCCTCGAGGGTGATGCCCATCGACTGGTCGACCCGGCCGATCTCCTCGATCGCGACGCAGAGGCTGGTGAAGTCGCCGTCCTCCCCCGCGCCGCCGTACTCCTCGGGGGCGGTGAGGCCGAACAGCCCGAGCGCGCCCATCCGCTGCACCACGTCGACCGGGAAGTGGTGGTCGCGGTCCCACTGCGCCGCGTGCGGCGCTATCTCGGCGCGGGCGAACTCGCGCACGCTCCGGCGGAACTCCTCGTGCTCGCGGGACAGCTCGTAGGTCGTCGACGTGGTCATGCCGCCGATCGTAGCCGCGTGGTTAACACCTGTTAACCGCCGATGTGATCCGGGTGACGTAGCGTCCGCGCGGTCAGGCGGTACCCTGCCGCGCGGAGATCCCACGCGTCACGATCATCAGGAGTGTCACAAGGTGCCGGAGAGCAAGCCCCTGCAGAAGGTCCTCATCGCCAACCGCGGTGAGATCGCGGTCCGGGTCGTACGGGCCTGCAAGGACGCCGGCATCGGCAGCGTGGCGGTGTACGCCGAGCCCGACCGCGACGCCCTCTTCGTCCGGCTCGCCGACGAGGCGCACTCGCTCGGGGGCGCGACCCCGGCCGAGTCCTACCTCGACATCGCCAAGATCATCGCGGTCGCGGAGAAGGCCGGCGCCGACTCCGTGCACCCCGGCTACGGCTTCCTCGCCGAGAACGCCGAGTTCGCCCAGGCCGTCATCGACGCCGGGCTGACCTGGATCGGCCCGCCGCCCGCGGCGATCGAGGCGCTGGGCGACAAGGCCAAGGCCAAGCACATCGCCGACAAGGCGAACGCGCCGCTCGCCCCCGGCACCAAGGACCCGGTCAAGGACGCCGACGAGGTCGTCGAGTTCGCCAAGGCCAACGGGCTGCCGGTCGCCATCAAGGCGGTCTTCGGCGGCGGCGGCCGCGGCCTCAAGGTCGCCCGCACGCTCGAGGAGATCCCGGACGCCTACGAGTCGGCGGTCCGCGAGGCGGTCACCGCCTTCGGCCGCGGCGAGTGCCTGGTCGAGAAGTTCCTCGACAAGCCCCGCCACGTCGAGACCCAGTGCCTCGCAGACCAGCACGGCAACGTCGTGGTGGTCTCCACCCGCGACTGCTCGCTGCAGCGCCGCAACCAGAAGCTGGTCGAGGAGGCGCCCGCGCCGTTCCTCAGCGAGGAGCAGGTCAGCGAGCTCTACGAGTCCTCCAAGCGGATCCTGCGGGAGGCCGGCTACTACGGCGCCGGCACCTGCGAGTTCCTGGTCGCCCAGGACGGCACGATCTCCTTCCTCGAGGTCAACACCCGCCTCCAGGTCGAGCACTGCGTCTCCGAGGAGGTCACCGGCATCGACCTGGTCCGCGAGATGTTCCGGATCGCGGCCGGCGAGGAGCTGGGGTACGCCGACCCGGAGATCCGCGGTCACTCCATCGAGTTCCGCATCAACGCCGAGGACGGCGGCCGCAACTTCATGCCCGCGCCCGGCACCCTCTCCGCGTGGAGCCCGCCCGGCGGTCCCGGCGTCCGGCTCGACGGCGGCTACGAGAACGGCGAGACCATCCCCGGCTCGTTCGACTCCCTCATCGCCAAGCTGATCGTCACCGGCCGCGACCGCACCCAGGCGCTGGAGCGCTCGCGGCGGGCCCTCGACGAGTTCGTCGTCGACGGCATGCCGACGGTCATCCCGTTCCACCGGGTGGTCGTCCGCGACCCGGCGTACGTCGGCGCCTCGACCCCCACCGGCGAGGGCTCCTTCGAGGTCTACACGCAGTGGATCGAGACCGAGTTCGACAACCGGATCGCGCCGTACGCCGGGGACTCCGCGGAGGCGGAGGAGGCCGGCGAGCGGCAGACCGTCGTGGTCGAGGTCGGCGGCAAGCGGCTGGACGTCGTGATCCCCGCGGGTCTCGGCGGCCTGGCGAACGGCGCGGCCGGCGGCGGCAGCGCGAAGAAGCCGAAGCGCACGGCCGGCAAGTCGGCCGGCGCGGCCGCCTCGGGCGACGCGGTGACCAGCCCGATGCAGGGCACGGTCGTCAAGGTCGTCGTCGAGGAGGGCCAGGAGGTCGCCGAGGGCGACACCGTGGTCGTCATCGAGGCGATGAAGATGGAGCAGCCGCTCAAGGCCCACAAGGCCGGCACGGTCACCGGCCTGCAGGCCGAGGCCGGCGCCACCGTCACCAACGGAGCGGTCATCTGCGAGATCAAGTGACCGACCGCGCCCCGGAGGCGGACACCGTCTCCGGGATCGCGGAGGCGCTGCGCGCCGACCCCGTGGTCGTGCACGAGTCGATGGGCAACGGGCGGACCGAGGAGGTCCACGACGGGCTCGTCGCCCTGGTCGACGACCTGGCCGACGCGGGGGTCCCGGCGTACGTCGCGCTCGTGCAGACGCCGAACGTCGAGCTGGCCACCCGGGACTCCAGCGACGACCTGCTCCGGCTGATCCACGCCGACCTCGACCGGCCCGGGCTCTACGTCGTCAGCACGCCGGACGGGCAGCCCGCCGTCGCGACGTACGGCGTGCCGCTGGACGCCACGGACCTGAGCCTGGCCCGCTACGACGCCGTCCCCGCCGTCAGGGAGGACCTGCCCGAGGGCGAGTTCCTGGCGGCCGCCGGCGAGGCCGCGATCCTGCTGAGCGCCGCGGCCAAGGAGGACGCGACGCTGACGCCGGGCGAGGCCGAGGACCTGGTCACGAGCGGCCCCTGGATCGCGGCGTACGGCGAGGAGCCGCTCCCCTACGAGCTCGAGGACGCCCAGGGCGAGCCGCTGACCCCCGTGGTCGTCGCCGTCACCTGCGGCCTGACCGCAGTCGTGGTCGGGTGGCGGCTGCTGCGCGCCCGGGCCGCCCTGGCCGCCGGCCCGCAGGAGCAGCAGGACACGAAGACGAAGAAGCAGGGACAGCAGAAGAAGCAGCCGCGCCCCCGGGTCGCTCGGGCCGACCAGACCGCGGTCCAGGCCCCGGCGTCCGTGTCCGCCCTGCGCGAGGAGGTGGACCGCAGCATCGAGCTGGTCCCGGACGAGGTCTACGGCTGCCTGGAGGCCGCCGAGGACCTGGTCGGGTCCCGCTCCCGCCTGGAGGTCGTCGCCTCGCTGGTGCTCGCCGAGCAGGGCACGGCCCGGCTGCGGGGCGAGCCCCTGCCGGTCCGGTGCTACTTCGACCCCCGCCACGGCGCCAGCGCGCGGACCACGACGGTCTCCGGGGTGTCGGTGCCGGCCTGCGCTGCCTGCGCCGCGGCCGTCGCGGCGGGCCGCGAGCCGGACTCGCTGAGCGTCGACGGCGGCCGGCAGCCGTACTGGAAGGGCGACTCGGTCTGGGCCGAGACCGGCCTGGGGTCGATCGACCCCGACCTGTGGCGCAGGCTCGCGGAGCGGACCCGATGACGCCCCCGGGCGGTCGGCTGCGCGACGCCGTGCTCGCGCTGCTCGCCGGCGGCCTCGCGGCCGGCGGCGGCGTCGCGGTCCACGAGCTCTGGACCGACCTGCGGGCCCCGGACCTCGCGCCCGTCGGCGACCGGGTGCAGCACGCCGCGGACGCCCTCCGGGCCGGCGACCGCGTCTACGTCGCCCCCGACGCCCACGACCTGGTGCCGCCCGAGCTGGAGACCCGGCTCGAGGCGCTGGCCGACGCCTCCGAGACACCGGTCTACCTGACGGTGTGGGAGAAGAGCAGCCACGCCGGGTACGGCGGGATCTGGGACGCCGTGGGCCAGCTCGAGCGCCTGGTCGACGAGGAGGCGGTCTTCGTGGTCTACCGCGGGCCCGGCGACGGCCTGGTGGACGACTCGCTGGAGGACCCGCTGGAGGGCGAGATCCCCGAGGACTTCCACGGCGACCCGGCCCTCCGGCTGGAGGAGATCCTGACGGCCGTGGGCGAGACCCGGAGCGGGACGCCGGACGACTGGGACTACTGGGGCGGGCCGGGCGGTGCGGTCGCGGCCGGCGTGCTGCACGCGGCCGGGACGATCCCGGCGACGCTGGTCCTCATCGGCCTGGGGCGGCTGGCGCTGCGACGGAGGTTCCAGATGGTGGGCGGATGGCGATGACCGGCGCGGCGCGAGCGGACGACGAGCTGCTCACCTCGATCTGGACGGCCCTGGACACCACGGGCGTCTGGGTCGCGCCCGAGCTGGCCCGCGAGGTCGCGGCGGAGGACCTGGCCGAGATCCAGGACGCCGTCGCCGACTCGCCGGTGCCGCTCTACGTCGTGGTCCAGCCGCTCCGCGACGGCGACGCGTTCGGCGGCGACCCCGCGGAGCTCCTGACCCAGCTGCACGACGACTTCGGCGCCGACGGCGTCTACCTCGCCCCGCAGTTCTTCGGCGGCCCCGATCACGTGAACCTCGTGGACCGCGCCTGGGGCAGCGAGGTCGACGCCTGGCAGGCCGGCTCCGTGGCCGAGCACCGGCACGGCGACGGCGAGGGGCGCATCGACGACCTGGGCGCCTACCTCGCCGACGTCGCCCGGCTGGTCTCCGACGGCGACGCCCAGGAGGCGTGGGAGGAGGAGGTCCAGCCGACGCTCACCACCACCACCGACCCGGGCGGCACCGCCACCTCCCCCGACGACGGCCCCCCGGTCCTCGGCCTCGTCGGCGCCGGGCTCGCGGTGCTGCTGGTCGCGGCGGTCGTCGTACGCCGGCGCAAGCCGCGCACCTTCACGCTCCCCGACTCCGTGGTCGACCAGCTCCGCGAGGCGCACGCCGACCGGGTCGAGCAGCAGGCCCGCACCCTGGTGCTGGAGCTGGGCGAGGCGGTGCACCGCTCCGACCTGGACGCCGACCACGACGCCGGCGCCTGGCAGGCCGCCCTGGACCACTACGAGGCGGCCACCCGCGTGCTGGACCGGTCCCAGGACCTGGGGATCCTCGACGCCGTCGGGGCGCTCGTGCTCGCCCGCCAGGGACGCGCGGCCCTCGACGCGGCGACCTCCGGGCACCCGTTCGTGCCGCTGCGGCTGTGCTACCTCAACCCGCTGCACGACGCGCCGACCAAGGCGCCGCTGCGGCTCGAGCAGCACGGCCGGACCCTGACGGTGCCGGTCTGCTCGACCTGCCGCGCCGACCTGAAGGCGCACCGGGACCCCGACGCCCTGCGGGTCCCGCGCGGCCGGCGAGCGGTGCTCTACGTCGACTCCGGCGTCGAGCCCTGGGCCTCGACCGCCTACGGGTCCCTCGGCACCGGGCTGGTCGGCGCGCTGCACCAGCGTCGGTGAGGCCTAGGGTCGGCTCGTGAACCTGCGCGAGCCGTCGGAGCGGGTCAGCCCGCGGGCCCGCTGGCTGTGGGCGGGCTCGGCCCTGGCCCAGGGCGGTGCCGCGGCCGCGGTGCTGGCCTTCCTCGAGGCCGTCACCCCGCTGGACCTGCCCTGGTGGGCGTGGGTCCTGGTCGGCGTCGCGCTGGCGGCGTACGTCGCGGTCGTGCCGCCGTGGCGCTACCGCGTGCACCGGTGGGAGGTCACCGAGACGGCCGTGCACACCCAGACCGGGTGGTGGGTGCGCGAGCGGCGGATCGCGCCGATGTCGCGGATCCAGACCGTCGACCAGGTGGAGGGCGCGCTGGCCCGCCTGCTCGGGCTGGCGACGGTCACGGTCACCACCGCCTCGGCCGCGGGCGCCCTCGAGATCGCCGGCCTCGACGCGGAGCGGGCGCGTGCCCTGGTCCGCGAGCTGACGCTCAAGGCCGACGCGGTCGAGGGCGACGCCACGTGAGCACCACCGTGACCACCACCGAGGCCTGGCAGCGCCTGGACCGCCGGATGCTGCTGGTGCACCCGCTCCGGGAGGTGGTCCGGTTCCTGCCCGCGATGGCGGCCGTCGTGGTCGCCGGCACCGCGACCGGCGAGGCCTGGCAGTACCTCGGGGTGCTGGTGCCGGTCGCGCTCGGCGTGCTGCGCTACCTCACGACCCGCTTCCGCGTCGGCCAGGGACGCGTCGAGCTGCGCACCGGGCTGCTCAACCGGCACCTGCGCGCCACGCCGCTCGACCGGGTCCGCACCGTCGACCTCACCTCCCCGCTGACCCACCGGGTGCTGGGCCTCACCCGGCTGCGGATCGGCACCGGGACCGGGGACGACGAGGCCCTGGTCCTCGACGGCCTGTCGGTGGCCGCGGCCCGGCGGCTGCGCGCCGAGCTGCTCCGCGAGGTGCCGGACCAGGTCACCGAGCCGCCGCCCGACACGCTGCACCTCGACCCGCGGTGGGCCCGCCTCGCGCCGTTCACCAGCACCGGCCTGGCGCTGGGCGCGGGCGTCCTGGGGCTGGCCCTCCAGGCGACGACCACCCTCGGGCTGGCCCGGACGCTGCGCGCCGACGACCTCGTCGCGAGCGCCCTCCGCGCCTCGGTGTGGATCGCCGTGCCCGCCCTCGTCCTGAGCGGGCTGGTCGCGACGTCCGCGCTCGCGGTCGGCGGCTACCTGGTGAGCAACTGGGACCTCACCCTGCGCCACGAGCGCCGGGCCTGGCACCTGCGCCGCGGGCTGCTCACCACCCGCGAGACCACCCTCGCCGACGACCGGGTCGCCGGGGTGAGCCTCGGGGAGCCGCTCGGGCTCCGGCTCGCCGGCGGGGCCCGGCTGGACGCCGTCGTGACCGGCGTCGACCGCGACGAGCAGGGCAGCGCCCTGCTGGTCCCCCCGGCGCCGCACGACGTCGTCGCCGGGGTCGCCGGCCGGGTGCTCGGCACCGACGCCCCGGTCACCGGCCCGCTCGTCCCCCACGGTCCGCAGGCGGTACGCCGGCGCTGGACCCGCGCGCTCGGCCCGGCGCTGGCGGTGCTCGCCGCCGGGCTGCTCGCGGTCGCGACCGGCGGCTCGCCCTGGCTGCTGGCGCCCGGCGCCCTCGCCCTGCCCGCGGCGGCGCTGCTGGCCGCCGACCGGTCGCGCGCGCTGGGCCACGCACTCGCCGACGGCCACCTGGTCGCGCGCTCGGGCAGCCTGGGCCGCCGGCGCGAGGCCCTGGGCACCTCCCACGTGATCGGCTGGACCTTCCGCGACTCCTGGTTCCAGCGCCGGGCCGGGCTGACCACCCTCGTCGCCACGACGGCGGGCGGGCGGCAGGCGGTCACGGTGCCCGACGTACCCCTCGCGGAGGCGGTGCGGCTGGCCGACCGCGCGACGCCCGGGCTGGTCGCCCCGTTCCTCCTGGCGCAGACCTGCACGCCTCGTGAGACGCCCCGCAGGACCGGTCGGTAACGCCGGGCGTCCCGCTAGCGTGACGCCCATGTTCAACAAGGTGCTGGTGGCGAACCGCGGCGAGATCGCGGTCCGGGCGTTCCGCGCGGCGTACGAGGTCGGGGCCCGCACGGTCGCCGTCTTCCCCCACGAGGACCGGTGGTCCGAGCACCGCCTCAAGGCCGACGAGGCCTACGAGATCGGCGAGCGCGGCCACCCCGTGCGGGCCTACCTCGACCCCGAGGCGATCGTCGCCGTCGCCGTCCGGGCGGGCGCCGACGCGGTCTACCCCGGCTACGGCTTCCTCTCCGAGAACCCCGCGCTCGCCGAGGCGTGCGCGAACGCCGGCATCACCTTCGTCGGGCCGACCTCCGCGGTCCTGGAGCTGACCGGCAACAAGGCCCGCGCGATCGCGGCGGCCAAGGCCGCGGGCGTGCCGACGCTGGCCAGCGTCGAGCCCTCCACCGACGTCGACGCGCTGGTCGAATCGGCATCGGCGCTGCCGTACCCGCTCTTCGTCAAGGCCGTCGCCGGCGGCGGCGGCCGCGGCATGCGGCGCGTCGACGACCCGAAGGACCTGCGCGAGGCGGTCGAGACCTGCATGCGCGAGGGCGAGGCCGCGTTCGGCGACCCGACGGTCTTCATCGAGCAGGCCGTCGTGGACCCCCGCCACATCGAGGTGCAGATCCTCGCGGACGCCGAGGGCAACGTGATCCACCTCTTCGAGCGGGACTGCTCGGTGCAGCGCCGGCACCAGAAGGTCGTGGAGATCGCGCCCGCGCCCAACCTCGACCCGGCGATCCGGGACCGGATGTGCGCCGACGCGGTGCGGTTCGCCACCGAGATCGGCTACCGCAACGCCGGCACCGTGGAGTTCCTGCTCGACCCCGAGGGCAACTACGTCTTCATCGAGATGAACCCCCGCATCCAGGTCGAGCACACGGTGACCGAGGAAGTCACCGACGTCGACCTGGTGCAGTCGCAGCTGCGGATCGCGAGCGGCGAGACGCTCGCCGACCTCGGGCTCTCCCAGGACTCGATCGTGCTGCGCGGCGCGGCGCTCCAGTGCCGGATCACCACCGAGGACCCGGCCAACAACTTCCGCCCCGACACCGGCGTGATCACGACCTACCGCTCCCCCGGCGGCGGCGGGGTCCGCCTCGACGGCGGCACCGTCTACACCGGCGCCGAGGTCTCCGCGCACTTCGACTCGATGCTGGCCAAGCTCACCTGCCGGGGCCGCACCTTCGACAAGGCCGTCGAGAAGGCCCGTCGCGCGGTCGCGGAGTTCCGCATCCGCGGCGTCTCCACGAACATCCCGTTCCTCCAGGCCGTGCTCGACGACCCCGACTTCGCCTCGGGCCACGTCACCACCGCGTTCATCGAGACCCACCCGCAGCTGCTCCAGGCGCGCGGGTCCGGCGACCGCGGCAGCAAGCTGCTGACGTACCTCGCCGAGGTCACGGTGAACCAGCCGTACGGCGCGGCCCCGGTCAGCCTGGACCCCGCGACCAAGCTGCCGCCGACCAACCTCGAGGTGCCGGCGCCGTCCGGGTCCCGCCAGCTGCTGCTGGAGGTCGGCCCCGAGGAGTTCGCCCGCCGGCTGCGCGCCCAGGACCGGGTCGCGGTCACCGACACCACGTTCCGCGACGCCCACCAGTCGCTGCTCGCCACCCGCGTGCGCACCAAGGACCTGCTCGCCGTCGCCCCCCACGTCGCCCGCACCACGCCCGAGCTCTGGTCGCTGGAGGCGTGGGGCGGCGCGACGTACGACGTGGCGCTGCGCTTCCTCGCCGAGGACCCCTGGGAGCGGCTCGCCGCGCTGCGGCAGGCGGTCCCGAACATCTGCCTGCAGATGCTGCTGCGCGGCCGCAACACGGTCGGCTACACGCCGTACCCGACGAAGGTGACCGACGCCTTCGTCGAGGAGGCGGCCGCGAGCGGCCTCGACGTGTTCCGCATCTTCGACGCGCTCAACGACGTCGAGCAGATGCGCCCCGCGATCGACGCCGTGCGGGCCACCGGCACCGCGGTCGCGGAGGTGGCGCTGTGCTACTCCGGCGACCTCTCCGACCCGGGCGAGGAGCTCTACACCCTCGACTACTACCTGCGCCTCGCCGAGCGGATCGTCGACGCCGGCGCGCACGTGCTCGCGGTCAAGGACATGGCCGGGCTGCTGCGCGCCCCGGCCGCCCGCAGGCTCGTCACCGCGCTGCGCTCGGAGTTCGACCTGCCGGTGCACCTGCACACCCACGACACCGCCGGCGGCCAGCTCGCGACGCTGACCGCCGCGATCGAGGCCGGGGTGGACGCCGTCGACGCGGCGACCGCCTCGATGGCCGGCACCACCTCGCAGCCGCCGCTCTCGGCCCTGGTCTCCGCGACCGACCACGCCGAGCGCGAGACCGGGCTGTCGCTGGCCGCGGTCAACGCGCTCGAGCCCTACTGGGAGGCCGTGCGCCGCGTCTACGCGCCGTTCGAGTCCGGCCTGGCCTCGCCGACCGGCCGGGTCTACCGCCACGAGATCCCCGGCGGCCAGCTCTCCAACCTGCGCCAGCAGGCGATCGCGCTCGGCCTCGGCGAGAAGTTCGAGCAGATCGAGGACATGTACGCCGCCGCCAACGACATCCTCGGCCGGGTCCCGAAGGTGACCCCGTCCTCGAAGGTGATCGGCGACCTGGCGCTGCACCTGGTGGCCGTCGGCGCCGACCCCGCGGAGTTCGCCGAGAACCCGCAGGACTTCGACGTCCCCGACTCCGTGGTCGGGTTCCTCCACGGCGAGCTCGGGGACCCCCCGGGCGGCTGGCCCGAGCCGTTCCGCACCAAGGCGCTCGAGGGCCGCACCTGGAAGCCCCCCGCCGAGGAGCTCACCGACGAGCAGGCCGCCGGGCTCGCCGGCGAGCCCGGCACCGCCAACCCGGCGCGGCGCCGCACGCTCAACGAGCTGCTGTTCCCCGGCCCGACGACGAGCTACGCCGAGTCCTGCGCGAAGTACGGCGACCTCTCGGTGCTGCCGACGATGAACTACCTCTACGGGCTCCAGCGCGGCGAGGAGCACGAGGTCGAGCTCGACGAGGGCAAGACGCTGCTGCTCGGGCTGCAGTCGGTCAGCGAGCCCGACGAGCGCGGCTTCCGCATCGTGATGGCGCTGCTCAACGGCCAGATGCGGCCGGTCAGCGTGCGCGACAAGGGCGTCTCGTCCGACGTCGCGGCCGCCGAGAAGGCGGAGGCCGGCCAGCCGGGCCACGTCGCCGCGCCGTTCCAGGGCGTCGTGACGATCGTGGTCGCGGAGGGCGACAAGGTCGCCGCCGGCGACACCGTCGCCACCATCGAGGCGATGAAGATGGAGGCCTCGATCACCGCCCCCGTCGAGGGCACCGTGCAGCGGCTCGCGCTCTCGGGCACCCAGGCGGTCGACGGCGGCGACCTGGTGCTGGTGCTCGGCTGAGCGCCAACAGCACGCCCGTCGTGACGGGCGTGGTCCTCGCGGTCGTCGGGTTCAGCAGCTCGTTCGTCGTGGTGCTCGCCGGGCTGGGCGCGGTCGGCGCGACCCCGGCCCAGGCCTCGTCCGGGCTCCTGGTGCTCTGCGCGGCGCAGGCGGTCGGCATGCTCTGGCTCAGCCTGCGCCACCGCACGCCGCTCACGCTCGCGTGGTCCACGCCGGGCGCGGCCCTGCTGCTGTCGACCGGGAGCGTCGAGGGCGGCTGGCCGGCGGCGGTGGGGGCCTTCGTGCTGACCGGCGTGCTGATCGTGCTCACCGGGCTGGTCCCGTGGCTCGGCGCGCTGGTCGCCCGGATCCCGGCGTCGCTGGCCCGCGCGATGCTGGCCGGGGTGCTGCTGCCGATCTGCCTGGAGCCCGTGACCGGACTGGTCGAGGCGCCGCTCCAGGTCGCGCCCGTCGTCCTGGCCTGGCTGGGGATGCACGTGGTCGCCCGCCGCTGGGCGGTCCCGGCCGCCCTCGCCGTCGCGCTCGCGGTCGTCGTTCTCGACGTCGCCGGGACCGGCGCGGTCGCGGCCGCCGACCTGGTGCCGACCCTCGCCTGGACGACGCCGACGTGGACCCTTCCCGCAGTCGTCGGCATCGCCGTCCCGCTGTACGTCGTCACGATGGCCTCCCAGAACGTGCCCGGCGTGGCGGTCATGTCGACCTACGGGTACGCCGTGCCGTGGCGGTCGGCGATGACGCTCACCGGCCTCGGCACCGTCCTGGCCGCGCCGCTCGGCGGTCACGCGGTCAACCTCGCGGCGATCACCGCCGCGATGGCTGCGGGGCCGATGGCGGGGGCCGACCGCGGTCGACGCTGGCTGGCGTCCGTGAGCGCTGCGGTCACCTACCTGGTGCTCGCGCTCGGCTCCGCCGCGCTCGCCGCGCTGGTCGTCGCCGCGCCGGCCCAGGTCGTCCCGGCCGCGGCCGGTCTCGCGCTCCTCGGCACCTGCGGCGCCGCGCTCGCCGGCGCGCTCGCCGACGAGGACGGGCGCGAGGCCGCGCTCGTGTGCTTCCTGGTCGCCGCGTCGGGAGTCACCGTGCTGGGCGTCGGCGCGGCGTTCTGGGCACTGCTGGTCGCGCTCGTCGTCCGGCCGCTGGTGCGCGACCGGTCCGCGCACCTCGATCCGCCCTAGGGGCGCTCGCGGAACCAGTCCGAGCGCAGGCCGAAGTAGGAGCGGAACGTGTCGCCGGAGACGGTCGTCGAGGCGTCCGTGCCGGACACCCGGACCCGGTCGACCCGGCCGCCCCAGTCGCCGTTGCCGTCCCGCTCGAGCACCTCGATGCCGGTGAAGTCGCCGATCGCGGGCCAGGCGGCCTCGATGGTCGCGGCGTCCAGGGTCGTCGTCCAGGAGTGGTACGGGTTGCCCGCCCACCCGTCGTACGGGTCCTGCTTGGCGGGCAGGTAGCCGAAGGAGCCGGCGGCGGTCCAGCCGCCGTTGCTGGCGGAGAACTGCGTGAACGCCGGCTTCCCGCCCTTCTCGAGCACCTCTCCCCGGGTCGCCCGGATCGCCTCGTCGGTGGTGGGGTACTCCTGCGCGGCGCCGGTGTACACCTGGCACTGGGCGGTGTCGCAGATCTGGTAGTGCCGGGCGAGCGGCTCGCCGCGCTCGTACGCGGCGTACGTGCGGGCGGCGACGGCCTGGGCGCGCAGCGTCTGCGGGTGCCAGGAGGACGCGATCACCTCGGACGGGACGACGCCGCGGAGGTACTGGTCGAGCGGCAGCACGTTGACCGTGTCGCGGGTGGTGCGCCCCGGTGTCGCGGACGCCGAGCGGAGCGCGCCGCGGTAGGCGACGGTGCCGGTGGGCGTCACGAGCCGGATCGGGCCGCGCGCCTGGAGCTGGGCGTCCCCGCGGAGCACGGTGAGCGTGCGCCACCCCCCGCTCCCGCCGCGCCAGGAGACCTTGCTGCGGGTCGGTGACGCGGCCGTGATCCGCCAGGTGCGTGCCTGCGGCCGGGCCCGGTCCAGGCGCACCTTCCGCCCGTTGCCGAGCGACTTCGCGACCAGGCCGGACCGGTGGCGCACCTTGAGGTCGTCGGTGGTGTCGCCCGAGATCAGCACCTTGACCGCACCCTGGGCCCGGCCCCACCGCGTGCCCGGGTAGTAGAACCGCAGGATCTGGCGGTAGGACCGGCCCTCGCGCGCCGCGCCCTCGGCGCCCCACTGCGACATCCCGTGGCCGTGGCCGTACCCGTGCCCCTGGAGGACCAGCCGGTCCTGGGCGCGGGCGGCCGCGGGGTCGGCGTACGACGTGGGGGCGGTCGCCAGGGCGAGGCCGAGCACCCCCGAGAGCAGGGCGGTCAGGACGGTGCGGCGCATCGGATCAGGCTAGCCGTTGTACGAAGGCTGCGACTGGGCGTTGAAGCGACCCATCCGCACCTTCATCGCGCTGGCGATCCGCTTGTCCTTCATCCGGAAGACCTCGAGCCCGCGGGTGATGTCGTTGCTGTAGATCCGGCCGTTGTACCAGTAGGTCGACCACGCCCCGCCGAGCACCAGCTCGGTCTCCGAGATCGCGCCGCGGTCCCAGTGCGCGATCTCCTGCGGGTTCGCCGAGTCGGTGAAGTCGAAGACCGAGAAGCCGCCCTGGTACCAGGCCTGCACCATGATGTCGCGGCCCTTGACAGGGATCAGCGAGCCGTTGTGGGCCACGCAGTTCTCGGTGGACCCCTGGGTGCGCGGGATCTTGTAGTAGCTGCGGAACTCCAGGTCGCGACCCACGATGTCGTAGATCCCGTCCGCGCCGCGGGTGCTGCCGACGAGCGGGTTGCAGGTCGGCAGCGAGCCGCCGCCCAGCTCGTCGGTGAAGACCACCTTGGTGCCGCGGTTGTTGAAGGTCGCGGAGTGCCAGAAGGCGAAGTTGACGTCGTCCGTGACCCGCTCGATGACGCGGGGCTTCGCACGCTTCGCGATGTCGAGGAGGATGCCGTCGCCCATGCAGGCGCCCGCGGCCAGGTCCTTGGCGGGGTACGCCGTGAGGTCGTGGCAGCCGCTCGTCTCGCTGATGCCGAGCATCGGGACGCCGGAGCCGGGGTTGCCGCCGTCGGGGAAGAGCACCGGCCGGGACACCACCCGGGCCCGGGCGGGCCTGCGGACCGGCACCTTCACCACGCTGATCCGGTCGTGCGGCGGCCGGCAGTCGGGGGTGTCCTGGCTGGGGCCGTAGGAGGAGACGTAGACGAACACCTTCCGCCCGTTCCGCGACGGCGCGAGGGTGTGGGTGTGCGAGCCGCAGTCGGTCTCGACCGCCGCGACGTACCGCGGCCGGCGGGGGTTGCTGATGTCGAAGACCCGCAGCCCCTCCCACGACGACTTCTTCGTCGCCTCCTGCGGGGTGCTCCGGCAGCTGGCGTCGCTGCGGCTGGAGTCCACGCTGAGGACCAGCAGGTTCCGGTGCACCGAGATGTCGTTCTGGCCGCCGGGGCAGACGACCTGGGCGGCCCGCTTCGGCTTCCCCGGCTTGCGGATGTCGTAGACGGTGAACCCGTTGTAGTTGCCGCCGTAGGCGTAGCGGCCCTGGAAGGCGAGGTCGGTGCCGTACGCGTCGTCGGCGGCGAACGCTCCGGTGCGGGGCTTCCGCGCCACCCGCGTGATGTTGCGCGACCGGTCGACGTCGCCCGGGGCGGCGGCCGCCCGGAGCCCCTCCAGCTCGGCCCAGTCCTGGCCGGGCAGCAGGCACCGGCCGAGGAAGTTGTCCCCGGCGGCCTCGAGGGCGGCCCGCTCGGCGGGGGTGCAGGGGCCTGGCCCGGTGGTCGTGCGCTCACCGGACGCCACGCCCGGGAGCAGCGCGACGCCCAGCCCGACGGTGAGGGCGGCGGTCGCGGCGGCGAGGAGTGCGCGGGTGCGCGTCGACGTGGTCACGACGCTCAACCTAGTGGTCCGGGTGAGGCCTGCGCCACAGTCGTCATCAGCTGGCGTGATGTGCTGGGCAGGTGCGTCCCTCCCGTCTCGCTGCGCTGCTCCTGTCCTGCGTGCTCGTGCTGCCCACCGGCTGCGGCGGGGACGCCCGGACCGAGCCGCCCGCGGAGCACGAGCACCTGCCCGGGGAGGCCGACCACACCCACGACGCCCCCTCCTCCGCGGCTCCCTCCGCGGCGGTCCCCGAGGCGGACGTCCCCCAGGTGCAGCCCGGCGGACCCGGCGAGCCGGCCACCACGCTGGCCCCCGACGAGGTCCTGGCCCCGCCGCCGTGGAACCACGACGACGTCTCCTACCTGCAGATGATGATCCCGCACCACGGGCAGGCCCTCGACCTGACCGAGCTCGCCGAGACCCGCGCGGCCGACCCGCGGGTACGGTCGCTCGCGGGCCGCATCGAGGCCGCGCAGGGGCCGGAGATCTGGGTGATGGCCGGCTGGCTCGCCGAGCGGCGCATCGACGTACCGTCGCCGCAGGAGGACCCGCACGACTACGACCACAGCGAGCACGGCCACCACCCGATGGTCGGGCTGCTCAGCGACGAGGAGCTGGCCGAGCTCGCCGCGGCGTCCGGGACGGCGTTCGACCGGCTCTTCCTCGAGGGCATGGTCCGCCACCACCGCGGCGCGGTCGAGATGGCCGACGACGTGCTCGCCACTGGCATCGACCCGCGGGTCGCCGAGATCGCCGCCGACGTCCGCGTCGGCCAGGGCGTCGAGATCGACCGGATGCAGCGAATCCTGGCCTCGCTGCGCTGAGTCCGCTCTACGCTGCGGCATGGTCTGGATCCTCACGGCGCGACGCGACCGGCGGCTGGTCGCCGCCGAGCAGGAGCGCGTACGACGACGCATGGCGCGCGAGGACGTGACCACGCTCGGTGAGCAGGTCGCCGACCTGCACGTCGAGACCCTGACCACCACCCTCGACGAGGCGATGCGCGCCGACTACCAGGCCGCGCTGGACGCCTACGAGGAGGCGAAGTCCGTCCTGACGCTCGCCGACGAGGGGAGGGACGACGGCGCCCTCGGGACGCTGCTGGACGAGGGCCGGTTCCGCGTCGCCCGCGTGCTCGCGCGACGTGACGGCGAGCCGCTGCCGGCGCGCCGCGACCCGTGCTTCTTCGACCCGCGCCACGGTCCGGCGGTCACGGACCTGCCGTGGACGCCGTCCGGCGGTGTGGAGCGGTCGGTGCCGGTGTGCCGGACCGACGAGGTGCGGCTGACCACCGGGATGCTGCCGCAGGTGCGGATGGTGGCCGTCGGTGACCGGCTCGTGCCGTGGTGGGCGGTGGGCGACCAGGGCCGGTCGCTCGACGGGCGCCGCAGGTCGGACCGCCGGCAGCGGCACGCCGAGGCGCAGGCCACGATCAACCAGGGCAGCTCGCCGGGGTTCCTCACCTAGAAGCGGTGCAGCCTCCGGGCGGCCTCGGCGATCGAGCCGCTCATCGACGGGTAGACCGTGAACGCCTGGGCGAGCTGGTCGGCGGTGAGCGACTCCGCGACCGCGACCGAGACCGGGTGGATCAGCTCGCTGGCGCGCGGCCCGACGACCACGCCGCCGACGACGATGCCGGTGCCGGGGCGGCAGAAGAGCTTCACGAACCCGTCGCGGACGCCCTGCATCTTGGCCCGCGGGTTGCCCGAGAGCGGGAGCGAGACGACCTCGGCCTGCATCTCGCCGGCGTCGACGGCCTGCTGCGACCAGCCGACGGTGGCGATCTCCGGGGCGGTGAAGACGTTGGAGGAGACCTTCTTGAGGTCCAGCGGGTGCACGGTGTCGCCGAGGAAGTGCCACATCGCGATCCGGCCCTGCATCGCCGCGACCGAGGCCAGCATCAGCACGCCGGTGCAGTCGCCGGCGGAGTAGACGCCGCGCGCCGACGTACGCGAGACGCGGTCGACGTTGACGAACCCGCCGTCCTTGAGCACGACGCCCGCCTCCTCGAGGCCGATGTCGGCGGTGTTCGGCACCGAGCCGAGCGCGAGGATGCAGTGGGACGCCTCGATGGTGCGGCCGTCGGTGAGCGTCACGGTGACGATGTCGCCGTCGCGGGTCACCGACTCCATCCGCGACTTCGACAGCACGGTCATGCCGCGCCGCTTGAGGACCTCCTCGAGCACGGTCGCCGCGTCGGCGTCCTCGCCGGGCAGCACCCGGTCGCGCGAGGAGACCAGGGTGACGGGGATGCCGAGGTTCATGTAGGCGCTGGCGAACTCCGCGCCCGTCACGCCGGACCCGACCACGACCAGCTCGGTCGGCACCTCGGTGAGGTCGTAGACCTGCTCCCAGGTGAGGATCCGCTCGCCGTCGGGCTGCGCGGTGGGCAGGGTGCGCGGCGCGGCGCCGGTGGCCACCAGGACGGCGTCCGCCTCGAGGGTCTCCTCGCCGCCGTCGGGCAGCGCCGCGACCACCCGGCCGGGCCCGTCGAGGCGGCCGCGGCCGGGGAGGATGCGGACGCCGTCGCGGACCAGCCGGCGGCCGATATCGGAGGACTGGTCGGCCGCGAGCTGCTTGACCCGCGCGTTGACCCGGGCGAGGTCGACGCGGATCGTCTCCGCCGCGTCGCCCTCGTGGTCCTGGAAGGCCACGCCGAGCTCGGCGGCGCCGGACAGCTCGCTCATCACCTCGGCGGTGGCGATCAGCGTCTTGCTGGGCACGCAGTCGGTGAGGACCGCGGAGCCCCCGACGCCGTCGGAGTCGACGATCGTCACCTCCGCGCCGAGCTGGGCGGCGACGTGGGCGGCCTCGTACCCGCCCGGACCGCCGCCGATGATGACCACACGGTCGCTGCTCATCGAGTCGCCCGGCTCAGAGGTTGATCATGTGGCCGGCGATGCCCTCGACGGCCTCCTTGACGGCCTCCGAGAGCGTCGGGTGCGCGAAGACGTTGCGGGCGACCTCGTCTGCGGTGAGGTCCCACTGCTGGGCCAGCGTCAGCGCCGGGAGCAGCTCGGTGACCTCGGGGCCGATCATGTGGGCGCCGATGATCTCGTTGTGCGCGGCGTCGGCGACGATCTTCACGAAGCCCACGCCCTCGGCCATGCCGCGGGCCTTGCCGTTGGCCGAGAACGGGAACTGCGCGACCTTGACGTCGTACCCCTTCTCCTCGGCCTGCGCCTGGGTGTAGCCGAAGGACGCGATCTGCGGCTGGCAGAACGTCGCCCGCGGGATCATGTCGAAGTTGATCTCGATGGTCTCCGCGCCCGCGATCGTCTCCGCCGCCACGACGCCCATCGCCTCCGCGGTGTGGGCGAGCATCAGCTTGCCGGTGACGTCGCCGATCGCGTACACGCCGTCGACGTTGGTGCGGCCGCGCTCGTCGACCGCGATCGCCCCGCGCTCGGTCAGCTCCACGCCCGCCTGGTCCAGGCCGTAGCCCTCGACGCGCGGGGCGAACCCGAAGGCGGCCAGCATCTTGTCGGCCTCGAGCACCTGCGAGTCGCCGCCGTCGGCGGGGCTCACGGTGACCTTGACGCCGCTGCCGGTGTCCTCGACGTTCTCGACCTTGGTGGAGAGCAGCACCTTCACGCCGAGCTTCTTGTACTGCTTGAGCAGCTCCTTGGACACGTCGGCGTCCTCGGTGGGCACCATCCGGTCGAGGAACTCCACGATGGTGACGTCGACGCCGAAGTTCGTCATCACGTAGGCGAACTCCACGCCGATCGCGCCCGAGCCGCCGATGATGATCGAGCCCGGCAGCTCCTCGTCGAGGATCTGCTCCTCGTAGGTGACGACGTTCGCGCTCTTCTCCATGCCCGGCAGCATCCGCACCCGCGCGCCGGTGGCGATGATGACGTCGTCGGCGGTGTACGACGTGGCGCCGCCGTCCTTGTCCTTGACCTCGACGGTCTTGGCGCCGGTGAACGTGCCCCAGCCGTCGATCTCGGTGATCTTGTTCTTCTTCATCAGGTAGTGCACGCCCTTGGCGCTGGCCTCGGCCACCTTGCGGCTGCGCTGGTGGGTCGGGCCGAAGGCCATCGTGGCGTCGCCCTCGATCCCGAAGGTCTTCTTCTCGTGCGTGATGATGTGCGCGATCTCGGCGTTGCGCAGCAGCGCCTTCGACGGGATGCACCCGACGTTGAGGCAGACCCCGCCCCAGTACTTCTCCTCCACGATCCCGACGCTCTTGCCGAGCTGGGCAGCGCGGATGGCGGCGACGTAGCCACCGGGGCCGGCGCCGAGGACGAGGACATCGAAGTGGGTGCTCACGGCAGTCAGCCTAGGACCGTCGTACAGGTCACCCCAAGCCGGACCGGGTTCCACCAGTAGCCTGCTCCCCGTGACGTTGTACGCCGCCTACGGGACCAACATGGACCCCGCGCGCATGGGCGAGCGCTGCCCCCACTCCCCGCTGCACACCACCGGCTGGCTCGAGGGCTGGCGACTGACCTTCGGCGGCGAGGAGCACGGCTGGGACGGCGCCCTCACCACGATCGTCCAGGACCCCTTCGAGCAGGTCTTCGTCGCGGTCTACGACGTGACCCGTGAGGACGAGGCGCACCTCGACGGCTGGGAGTCCGCCGACTCGGGGCTCTACCGCAAGACCAAGGTCCGCGTCGCCACGCTCACCGGCGAGCTGGTCGCCTGGACCTACGTGCTCGACGCCTACGAGGGCGGCCTGCCCTCCGCGCTGCACCTCGGCGTCCTCGCCGACGCCGCCGAGGCCGCCGACGCCCCCGCCGACTACGTCGCCGCACTCCGCCGCCGGCCCTGCCGGTCGACGGGGCTGTAGGGCGTCGTCAGGTTTCCCCGGTGATCCGGGGAATCCTGATGTTCTGGGCCATCGCGATGCCAGAGAACGTCAGGTTCTCCCTGAGAAGTACGGCGGTCAGGCCGCCGCGAGCGGGGGAAACAGCACCGCCCTGATCCACGCGGCCGTCCGCTCCGGGCGCTCCAGGTCGGCCCAGGTCAGCCGGATGCAGCGCCAACCGGTGAGGCGGTAGATCATCTCCTCGCGCCGCTTCTCCCGCACCACGACGTCGCTCGCACGCTCGCCGGGGCGGAGGTGCTTCTCGTACTTCACCTTGCCGTCGAACTCGAGGTACACCCCGAGCTCGGGCCAGGCGAAGTCGACGCGCGCGACGACCTCCCCGGACGAGTCCCGGACCTCGTGCTGCAGCTCGGGCATGGGGAAGCCTTGCCGGAAGAAGAAGTGGAAGCACCGGGACTCGCCGACCGACTCCGCACGACCGTCCGCCAGCCTCAGCACGAGGTCGGTCGACAAGGTGCGCGGCCAACGCTCCATCCCGGCGTAACGCTGCTCGAGCGCGAGCCTCGTCGTCGCGCCGCAGTGGAGGAGGTGGTTGACGACCGCCAGGCTCGCCTCGACGTCGGTCACCGTCGTCACCTCCAGCGCGAGTCTCGTCGCGGTCATGACGTCGACCCCGTTCCGGCATACGACGTCCTCTTCCTCGACCACGCCGCAGTGCTGGACGACACCTGCCTCGCGACGTCCCGCCCTGCCGTCGAGGCGGGTCACGTGGACGTCGCTGAGGTCCAGCCCCCAGGTCGGCGTGTCGTACTCGACGAGTCCGGAGACGTGCGAGAGCACGACCCGGGTCCGCGCCTGGCGCTGAACGGCTCGCGCGCGCAGCCCGTGGCGCTCGGCGTCGGTGAGGCTCTCCCAGGCCGACGCCGGCACGTAGGCGCCGTTGCGGAGCCTGACCCACGCCTTCCGGCTGAGCATGCGGGCGATGGCGCGGTCGTGCCAGCCCTCGGCGAGGAGGTCAGGGCGCAGCAGGATCGGCCCGTTGCGGGGGTCATCAGGGTCTCTCGGCGGAAGCATCATGGAGACCGGCTGCCCGCCGCGAACCTCGGCTCACCCTCGGCTGCGTCGTCTGTGGAGGGGCGGCGCCCTCCGCCCGGCCTGTGCACGCCTCCTGGCCCTGCCGGCCGCGCACTTCTCAGGGATTCCCTGATGTTCTCGGCCATCGCGACGGCCGAGAACATCAGGTTTCCCCGGATCACCGGGGAAACACGCACCCGGCCCGCCCACCGGACTAGAGTCCGGCGAGTGACTGAGGCAGAGAGCGCGTACGAGCTGGCCGGGCGGGCTGCGGCGCGCCTGGCGGAGCTGACCGGGGTGGCGCAGCACGACGTGGCGCTGGTGCTGGGCTCGGGCTGGCTGCCGGCGGTCGACGCGCTGGGCACGGCGACGGCGGAGATCGACACGACCGACCTGCCGGGGTTCTCGGCGGCGGCGGTGGCGGGCCACTCGGGCAAGATCCGGTCGATCGAGGCGGGCGGACGGCAGCTGCTGGTGTTCCTCAGCCGCACCCACTACTACGAGGGCAGGGGCGTCGACGCCGTCGTCCACGGGGTGCGTACGGCGGCCGCGGCCGGCTGCCGCGCGATCGTGCTGACCAACGGCTGCGGCGGCCTGAAGGAGACCTGGACGCCCGGCACCCCGGTGCTGATCAGCGACCACATCAACCTCACCGGCCGCTCCCCCATCCACGGGGCCAACTTCGTGGACCTGACCGACCTGTACTCCCCCCGCCTGCGCGGCCTGTGCCGCGAGGTCGACCCGTCGCTCGACGAGGGCGTCTACGTGCAGTTCCCCGGGCCGCACTACGAGACCCCGGCGGAGATCGGGATGGTGCGCGCCATCGGCGGGCACCTCGTCGGGATGAGCACCACGCTCGAGGCGATCGCCGCCCGGGAGGCGGGGATGGAGGTGCTGGGCATCAGCCTGGTCACCAACCTGGCCGCCGGCATCAGCGGCGCGCCGCTCGACCACGCCGAGGTCCTCGAGGCCGGCCGCTCCGCTGCGTCCCGGATGGGCGCGCTCCTCGGGGATCTCGTCCCGAGGATCTGACCGAGGCACGGGGGGAACGTCATGACCGCCAGCGACACCCGGCAGCTGCTGGTCGACGCCGCCACCCGCGCCTTCGCCGAGCACGGCGTCCACAACGCCTCCCTCCTCGAGATCACCCGCCAGGCCGGCCAGCGCAACCGGGGCGCGGTGCACTACCACTTCGGCTCCCGGGAGGGGATGCTCGCCGCGGTCATCGAGCGCGAGGTCGACTTCCTCGGCCCGCGCGAGCGCGAGCTGCTCGCCCTGGCCCGGGAGACCCCCGACGACGACCTCGCAAGCGTCCTCGCGGCGGTCGTCCGCCCCGCGATCGAGCTCGCCGAGACCGGGTGGCGCGGCCGCTGCTACCTGCAGATCGTCGCCCAGCTCGTCGACGACGGCGGGCCCCGGATCCCCGCGGAGGTCCACGACGTGCTCAGCCGCACCGGCGGGTACGACGTGTTCCAGCTGCTCCAGGAGCGGCTCCCGGCGATGCCGGACGCCTTCCGCGACGAGCGGCTCGCGCTGGTCACGACGTTCCTGCTGCGCGCCGTCGCCGACCGCGCCCGCAGCGAGGACCGCGAGATCCCGGGCCGGCCCCAGCTCCCGACGGAGGACTTCATCGAGAACCTGCTCGCCATGGTCACCGCCATGCTGACCGCTCCCCTCCCGACGTGAGGGTCCTGGTCACCGGCGCGGCCGGCACGATCGGGCGCGCCGTGACGCTCGGGCTCCTCGACCGCGGCCACGAGGTCGTCTCGCTCGACCGGGTGCCGGAGCCCGACGGCAACGAGACGCCGTTCCACACCGTCGACTGCGCCGACGCCGACGCCGTCGCGGCGGTCTTCGCCGAGGAGTCCCTCGACGGCGTCGTCCACCTCGCCGGGCACCCCGACGAGGCCAACCTGCCCGACTCGCTGGCCTCCCACGTCCTCACCACCGCCGCACTGCTCGACGCGATGGTCGAGCACGACGTGCCCCGGCTCGTCTACGCCTCCTCCAACCACGCCGTCGGCCGGACGCCGCGCCGCGAGCTGCTCACCGTCGACGCCCGCCCCCGGCCGGACACCTTCTACGGCGTCGGCAAGGTCGCGGCCGAGGCGCTGCTCAGCCTGTACGCCGACCGCTACGGCCTCGACGTCGTCTCCTGCCGGATCGGGTCGTTCCTGCCGCGCCCCGAGACCGTCCGGCACCTCTCGACCTGGCTCTCCCCCGACGACGGGGTGCGGATGGTCGAGGCGGCCCTCACCGCGACCGCGCCCGGCTTCGCGGTCCTCTACGGCATCTCGGCCAACACCCGCGCCTGGTGGGACCTCGAGCCGGGTCGCGCGCTCGGCTACGAGCCCCTCGACGACGCCGAGCAGTTCGCCGACACGGTGGCGCCCGCCGCCCAGGACGACGAGGAGGCCGCGCACGTCGGCGGACCGTTCGCGACCCCGACGTACTACCGCCCGGCGCTGGACCGCCTCGCCTGACCGCAGGTGGGGTTCACTGGTCCCATGAGCCTCCAGCAGCGCACCCTCGGGACCGCCTTCCCGCTCGCCGTCTCCGCCCTCGGCCTCGGCTGCATGGGCATGTCGGAGTTCTACGGCCGCAGCGACGAGGACGAGGCGATCGCCACGATCCACCGCGCGCTCGACCTGGGCGTCACCTTCCTGGACACCGCCGACATGTACGGCCCGTTCACCAACGAGCAGCTGGTCGGGAAGGCGGTCGCCGGTCGGCGCGAGGACGTCGTCCTCGCGACCAAGTTCGGCAACGAGCGGCTCCCCGACGGCACCCGCGTCGGCGTCAACGGCCGACCGGAGTACGTCCACCGCGCCTGCGACGCCTCCCTCCAGCGGCTCGGCGTCGACCACGTCGACCTCTACTACCAGCACCGCGTCGACAAGACCGTCCCGATCGAGGAGACCGTCGGCGCGATGGCCGAGCTGGTCGCCGCCGGCAAGGTCCGCCACCTCGGGCTCTCGGAGGCGTCCGCCGCCACCGTCCGGCGCGCCCACGCGACGCACCCGATCACCGCGCTGCAGTCGGAGTACTCGCTGTTCACCCGCGACCTCGAGGACGAGGTGCTGCCGACGCTGCGCGAGCTCGGGATCGGGCTGGTGCCGTACTCCCCGCTCGGCCGCGGCATCCTCACCGGCGCGATCACCGCCGAGTCCGACCTGGACGAGAACGACTCGCGCCGCTCGGCGTACTTCCCCCGGCTCAACGGCGAGGGGCTCCGCGCCAACCTCGTGCTCGTCGACCGGGTGCGCGCGCTGGCCGAGCAGAAGGGCTGCACCCCGGGCCAGCTGGCGCTCGCGTGGGTGCTCGCGCAGGGCGAGGACGTCGCGCCGATCCCCGGCACCAAGCGGGTCCGCTACCTCGAGGAGAACGTCGGCGCCGCCGACGTCGAGCTCACCCCCGACGACCTGTCCGCGCTCGACGAGGCGGTCCCGCGGGACGCCGTCGTGGGCGAGCGCTACGGCGACATGAGCTCGATCGACGCCTGACGTCGAGCCCGGCGGGCCCCCTCGTAAGGTGCCCTCCATGACGTCCGCCGACCTGCCCGCCCTGCTCGAGACCGCCCGGGCCTGGATCGCCGACGACCCCGACGAGCGGACGCGCGCGGAGCTCGAGCAGGTCCTCGCCGGGGCGGAGGCGGGCGACGAGACGGCCCTCGCCGACCTCGCGGACCGGTTCGACGGCACCTTGGAGTTCGGCACCGCCGGCCTGCGCGGGCCGCTGGGCGCGGGGTCCAACCGGATGAACCGGGTCGTGGTCGCCCGCGCCGCGGCCGGGCTGGCGGCGTACCTCCGCGACACCGGCGCGCGCGGCTCCGTCGTCATCGGGTACGACGCCCGCCACAACTCCGACGTCTTCGCCCGCGACACCGCCGAGGTGATGACCGGAGCCGGGTACGACGCGCTGCTGCTCCCCCGGCCGCTGCCCACCCCGATCCTGGCCTACGCGATCCGCGAGCTCGGGTGCGCGGCCGGCGTGATGGTCACCGCGAGCCACAACCCGCCGGAGGACAACGGCTACAAGGTCTACCTCGGCGACGGCAGCCAGATCGTGCCGCCCGCCGACACCGGCATCGCCGAGCGGATCGCGGCCGTCGGGCGGTACGCCGACATCCCGCGCGGGCGCGCCGGGCGGGTGCTCGACGAGACCGTCCTGGACCGCTACCTCGACACGGTCGCCGACCTCGCCGTCGACGGGCCCCGCGACCTGAACATCGTCTACACCCCGCTGCACGGCGTCGGCGGCACCGCGGTGGTGCAGGTGCTGGAGACGGCCGGGTTCTCGCCGCTGCGCGTGGTCGCCCAGCAGGAGCAGCCCGACCCGGACTTCCCGACGGTCGCGTTCCCCAACCCCGAGGAGCCGGGCGCGATGGACCTCGCGATGGACCTCGCCGAGCAGTACGGCGCGGACCTGGTGGTCGCCAACGACCCGGACGCCGACCGGTGCGCCGCCGCCGTCCCGGGCCCGCACGGCTGGCGGATGCTGCGCGGCGACGAGGTGGGGGCGCTGCTCGCGCACGCGCTGCTCTCCTCGGGCAAGCAGGGCACCTACGCCACCACGATCGTCTCCTCGAGCCTGCTCCGCACCATGGCCGCGGCCGCCGGCCAGCCGTACGCCGAGACGCTCACCGGCTTCAAGTGGATCGGCCGGGTCGAGGACCTGGCCTTCGGCTACGAGGAGGCGCTCGGCTACTGCGTGGACCCCGAGCACGTCCGCGACAAGGACGGCATCTCGGCCCTGTTGTTGCTCTGCGAGCTGGCCGCGGGCGCCAAGGCCGAGGGGCGCGGGCTCGTCGACCTGCTCGACGACCTCGCCCGCACCCACGGGCTGCACGCCACCGACCAGCTCTCGGTGCGGGTCACGGACCTCGCGCAGATCGGCGCGGCGATGGAGCGGCTCCGCAGCGCCCCGCCGGCGGTGCTGGGCGGCCTCGCCGTCGAGCGCGTCGACGACCTGTCCCTCGGCGGCGCGGGGCTGCCCCCGACCGAGGGCCTCCGCTTCGTGCTCGCGGAGGGCGCCCGGGTGGTCGTCCGCCCGAGCGGCACCGAGCCGAAGCTGAAGTGCTACCTGGAGGTCGTGGTGCCGGTCGAGGCGGACGGCGACGTGGACGCCGCCCGGATCTCGGCCACCGGCCGGCTGGACGCCGTGCGCACCGACATCGCCGCCGCGGCCGGCATCTAGAGGACCAGCGCCGCCACGAACGCCACGACCGTGCCGGTGAGCAGCCCGATCTCCAGCCACGCCGGCTCCCGGCGTACCTGCCGGGCCAGGTCCTCCTGCTCGGGGGAGAACCGGGCGACCCCCTCCATCGCCCGGGCGTCGTCGACCAGCCGCCGCAGCCGGTCCTCGACGTAGTCGGGGTAGGACTTGGTGGCCAGCGCCGCGGCGCCGGCCGCGTCGGGCCGCGGCGCCGAGCCGCCCTTGACGACCTGGCGCAGGGACCGGCCCAGCGCCGGCGAGACGAACCGCCGCTTGCCCACCCGGACCGCCAGCACCTGGCGGACGGCGAGCTCCTCGACGGCGGCGAGCGGGATCCGCACCGTCTCGAACGAGTTGCGCAGCACCAGCAGCCGCCCCTCGACGGCGACTCCCGGCTTGAGCATCGTGGCCCAGACCAGGACGGCGCCCACCAGCGCGGCGGCCACGACCTCGGCCGGGAGACCGTCGGGGCCGTCGACCGCGCCCGCCACCGCCAACACCAGGGCCACCAGCAGGCCGAGCACGCCCATGACCCGTCCGCTCGTCGGCCGGAACCGCTCAACCGGCCCCTCGTGCCCTGCCACCAGCGGCTCCCTTCGCGTTTCGGTCCCCATCGGGGCCAACCCTATGCTGGGCGGGTGACAGCCACCCCCAGCGTCGCGGGTGCCTCCGACTTCGCCGACCTCACCGGGTCCGACGCGAGCCTGCGACGATTCCTCCACGGCCTGCCCGGCGTCGACCAGGTCGGCGCCGAGGCCCGCGCCGCCACCCTCGGCACCCGGTCGATCAAGACCACCGCGAAGGCGTTCGCGATCGACCTGGCGATCCGGATGGTCGACCTCACCACGCTGGAGGGCCAGGACACCCACGGCAAGGTGCGCGCGCTCGCCAGCAAGGCGATGCGCCCCGATCCCACCGATCCCGACTGTCCCCCGACCGCCGCCGTCTGCGTCTACCCCGACATGGTCGGCGTCGCCCGGGAGACGCTCGGCGACAGCGGCGTGCACGTCGCCTCCGTCGCCACGGCGTTCCCGAGCGGCCGCGCCGCCCTCCCCGTCAAGCTCGCCGACACCCGCGACGCCGTCGAGGCCGGGGCCGACGAGATCGACATGGTCATCGACCGCGGCGCCTTCCTCTCCGGCCGCTACCTGCAGGTCTTCGAGGAGATCGTCGCGGTCCGCGAGGCGTGCGGCCCGGCCCACCTCAAGGTGATCTTCGAGACCGGCGAGCTGCAGACCTACGACAACGTACGGCGGGCCAGCTGGCTGGCGATGCTGGCCGGCGCACACTTCATCAAGACCTCGACCGGCAAGGTGCAGCCGGCCGCCACCCTCCCCGTCACGCTGGTGATGCTGGAGGCGGTCCGCGACTTCCGCGACGCGACCGGCCAGATGGTGGGCGTCAAGCCCGCCGGCGGCATCCGCACCACCAAGGACGCCATCAAGTACCTCGTGATGGTCAACGAGGTCTGCGGCGACGACTGGCTCGACCCGGACTGGTTCCGGTTCGGCGCCTCCACGCTCCTCAACGACCTGCTCATGCAGCGCACCAAGATGCGCACCGGCCGCTACTCCGGCCCCGACTACGTCACCCTGGACTGATCGCGATGACCACCCCGTTCACCTACGCCCCCGCCCTCGAGTCCCGCTCGGTCGTCGACATCAAGCCGTCGTACGGCCTGTTCGTCGGCGGCGAGTTCGTCGACGGCGGCGGCACGGCGTTCAAGACGATCAACCCGGCCACCGAGGAGGTGCTCGCCGAGGTCGCGGAGGCCGACGAGGCCGACGTCGACCGCGCGGTGCGCGCCGCCCGTACGGCGTACGACAAGGTCTGGTCGCGGATGTCGGGGCGCGAGCGCGCGAAGTACCTCTACCGGATCGCCCGGATCATCCAGGAGCGCAGCCGCGAGCTCGCGGTCCTGGAGTCGCTCGACAACGGCAAGCCGATCCGCGAGGCGCGCGACGTCGACGTGCCGACGGTGGCGGCGCACTTCTTCTACTACGCCGGCTGGGCCGACAAGCTCGAGTACGCCGGGTACGGCAGCACGCCGCTCGGGGTCGCCGGGCAGATCATCCCCTGGAACTTCCCGCTGCTGATGCTGGCCTGGAAGGTCGCGCCCGCGCTCGCGTGCGGCAACACCGTCGTGCTCAAGCCGGCCGAGACCACGCCGCTCACCGCGCTGCTGTTCGCCGAGATCTGCCAGCAGGCCGACCTCCCGCCGGGCGTCGTCAACATCGTCACGGGCGCCGGCGCGACCGGGCAGGCCCTGGTGGCGCACCCCGGCATCGACAAGGTCGCGTTCACCGGCTCCACCGAGGTCGGCAAGGCGATCGCCCGCACCGTGGCGGGCACCGACAAGCGGGTCACCCTCGAGCTCGGCGGCAAGGCCGCCAACATCGTCTTCGACGACGCCCCGCTCGACCAGGCCGTCGAGGGCATCGTCAACGGCATCTTCTTCAACCAGGGCCACGTGTGCTGCGCGGGCTCGCGGCTGCTGGTGCAGGAGTCGATCGCCGAGGAGCTGCTGGCCCGCCTCAAGCGCCGGATGACGACGCTGCGCGTCGGCGACCCGCTGGACAAGAACACCGACCTCGGCGCCATCAACTCCGCCGAGCAGCTGGCTCGCATCCACGAGCTCTCCGCGGTGGGCGAGGCCGAGGGCGCGGGCCGTTGGGCGCCCCCGTGCGACCTCCCCGAGAAGGGTTTCTGGTTCCCGCCGACGCTGTTCACCGGCGTCTCCCAGGCCCACCGGATCGCCCGCGAGGAGATCTTCGGCCCGGTGCTCTCGGTGCTCACCTTCCGCACCCCCGCCGAGGCGGTCGAGAAGGCCAACAACACGCCGTACGGCCTCTCCGCCGGCGTGTGGAGCGACAAGGGCTCGCTGATCCTCTCGATCGCCAATCAGCTGCGGGCCGGCGTCGTGTGGGCCAACACGTTCAACAAGTTCGACCCCACCAGCCCCTTCGGTGGCTACAAGGAGTCCGGCCACGGTCGCGAGGGCGGCCGGCACGGCCTCGCGGCGTACCTGAAGGGAGCCGAGGCGTGAGCGACCGCATCGACGTCCGCAAGACCTACAAGCTCTACATCGGCGGGGCCTTCCCCCGCTCGGAGTCCGGGCACTCCTACGAGGTGCGCGACGCCGGCGGCGCGTTCGTGGCGAACGCCGCGCTCGCCTCCCGCAAGGACGGCCGCGACGCGGTCGTCGCCGCCCGCAAGGCGTTCGGCGGCTGGTCGGGCCGCACGGCGTACAACCGCGCGCAGGTGCTCTACCGCGTCGCCGAGGTGATGGAGGACCGCCGCCCGCAGTTCGTGCAGGCGGTCCAGCAGTCCGAGGGGCTGCGGGCCAAGGACGCCGACCGCGTCGTCGACGAGGCCGTCGACCGGCTGGTCTGGTTCGCCGGGTGGGCCGACAAGGTCACCCAGGTCGTCGGCGGCGCCAACCCGGTCGCGGGGCCGTACTTCAACCTCTCCACCCCCGAGCCGACCGGCGTCGTCGCCGTGCTGGCGCCGCAGGCGTCCTCACTGCTCGGGCTGGTCAGCGTGATCGCGCCCGTGGTCGTCACCGGCAACACCGCGGTGGTCGTCTCCTCCTTCGAGCGCCCGCTCCCGGCGGTCACCTTCGCGGAGGTCCTCGCGACCTCCGACGTCCCCGGCGGCGTGGTCAACATCCTCACCGGCTCCGCGGCGACGATCGGTCCGTGGCTCGCCTCGCACATGGACGTCAACGCGATCGACCTCGTCGGCGTCGCCGGCGACCCGGCGCTGGCCGCCGAGCTCGAGGTCGCGGCCGCCGACAACCTCAAGCGGGTACGCCGCGCGCCGGCCGCCGAGCCGGACTGGGCCGTGGAGCCCGGACTGGGCTCGATGACCGCGTTCCTCGAGACCAAGACCGTCTGGCACCCGATCGGGGTCTAGCGCCACGCTGCGGCGTCCGCCAGCTCGGTCATGGCGGCCTGCACGTCGCCCGCGGCCAGCGGCGCGTCGGACTCGAGCCGGAACTCCATCAGCACGGACTCCGACACCAGCGCGACCATCGAGCTGGTGCCGGCGGCGCCGTCGTCCGGGAGCGCTGCGCACGCCCGGCGCTCCGGCCCGAGCCAGTCGACCTCCTCGCCCGGCACGTCGTCGACGATGCTGCCGAGCACGGCGCACCGCTTGTCGAACTGCTCGGTGGCGGAGGCGGGGACCTCGTCCTCGCTGGTCGCCGGGACGGGACGCCGCTGCACGGTGACCGCCCCGCCGTCCGTCTCCTGCCGACAGGTCCCGTCCTCGACGAGCGGACCGCCGCTCGCGCTCCAGCCGACCGCGTCCAGTGCCGCGGGGGGCACCAGATCGGTGCAGTCGGCGGCACTCGTCGGGTCGTCGGTCGGGGCGGTGGGCTCGTCGGCCTCGTCGGAGCACCCGCCCAGGAGGAGGGTCAGGGTGGCCGCCGTCGCGACCGCGTGGCGGAACATTGCAGGACTCACGCGTGCGGACCTACCCAGCACGGTCCCGGCTGAACCTCACCAGGTCTGCTCGACCCGCTCCGTCAGCATCGTGAGGCCCGCACGCAGGGACTCGACCGGGGTCGGCGTCGAGGCGACGACCTGCACCTCCACGAGCGCGAGGTCGTCGGTCAGCACGTACATCCGCGCGACGCCGGTCTCGGAGCCCTCCTCGAGCTCCAGGAGGCACGCCTCGGTCTCGCCGAGCCACGTGGTCTCCTCGTCGAGGACGCCGCCGGACTCCTGCTCGAGGCCGGAGCAGGCCTCCCGGTACGCCGTCCGCGAGTCCTCGTCGTAGCCGGCCGCGAGGTCCTGCCGCTCGCCGACGGTGAGCACGTCGCCACCGCCCGACCACTCGCAGCGGCCGACCGACTCCCCCGCCGTCCCGCCGGGCGTCCACCCGAGGGCCGTGACCACCTCGTCGTCGACGAGCTGGTCGCACGTCTCGGAGGAGACCGGCGTCGGGTCGGCCGACTCGACCGTGTCGGTGCCCGGGGTCGCGCCGGCGTCCGTGTCGTCGCCGCAGCCGGTGAGCGCGAGGGCGCCGAGCAGCGTGGCCAGGGCGAGGGCAGGGGTCCGGACCATGGCTCCGGCGTACCCGGCGCCTCTCCCGCGGAAACCTGGACGCCGGGGCGTTTGACCTGGGGACGACGGCGGTAGGAAGGCACTCGTGCCCGGCGACACGATCCCTGACCAGCAGACCGCGAGCGGTCTCGACGACGAGGGCTGCCTGTCGGTGACCGTCGACGGCGCCGACCGCGTCGTCGAGGTCCACGTCGTGACCGACGCGCCCCGTCTCCGACGGCCCGACGGCCTCCGGGCCGCCGTCGACGAGGCGGCGCGCGCGGCGCGGGTCGCGCGGCGCGACGCCGGGCGGCCCGACGTCGCGGTCGGGAGCGGCATGCCCGAGGCCGTGCGCGCCACGCACCAGCCGGTCGTGGCGGTGCAGAACTGGATGGGCACCGGCTGGCGGCCCGACCCGGCCGACCTGGTCCCCCACCACTACGACACCGACGACCTCGGGCCGACCACCGGCGTCTCCGACAACGACTGCGTCAGCGTCACCCTCGGCCTCGCGAGCGCCGGGGGCATCGTCACCGCCGACCCGGGCTGGCTCGCCAACGCCCGCACCTCCCACCTCGAGCGCGCCGTGCTGCAGGCATTCGACCAGGCCTACCGGAAGCGAGACGACCGATGACCGACCGGGGATCCTTCAACGTCCAGAGCGAGGCGCTGCGCCGCGCCGCGGCGATGTGGGCCACCGCCGCCACCGACATGGGCAAGGCCCTCACCGAGATCGGGCCGGGGGTGGGGGGCGGCGACTCGTTCGGCGTCCTCGCGGGGTCCTCCGGCGTCTCGGGGCACTACGACGAGTGGAGCAGGGAGATGCAGAAGGCGCTGCAGACCGGCAAGAGCAACTTCGAGTACCTCGACGCCGCGCTGGTCTCCACGGCGAACGACTACGACGGCACCGACAGCACCGTCGCCGCCGACATGCAGACCCTGGACAGGATGATCGAGCAGTGAGCGGCGACCCGAAGACCTTCGCCGACCTCCTCGAGCAGTTCAACGAGAAGTACGGCGACTTCCAGGACCAGTTCTGGGACTCCTACAACAAGATCATCGACATGCTCAACGGCGCCGCCGCCTCCTTCGGCCAGTTCCTCGACGACATCCTTCCCGGGAAGAACGAGGTCGAGCACGCGATCAAGAAGTGGAACGACGAGATCGAGCCCGCGCTCACGAAGGGGATGCGCGAGATCCAGGAGAAGCTCGAGGACGCGGTGAACAGGCTCGCCGGCAACCCCGGGAACCTCCAGATCTGGGCCCAGAACTACGTCGACGCCCAGGGCATGATCTTCAAGCAGCGCAACGAGGTCGAGATCGCCAGCGACGTCGAGGGGGCGTGGTCCGGCGCGGCGTACGACAAGTACAAGGCCGTCTCCGACGTCCAGCACTCCCACCTCGAGAAGCTCGGCGAGGCGCTGGAGGAGGGCGGCAAGCTGACCAGCGCGGCCGCCAACAAGATCCTCGAGCTGTGGCGCAAGCTGATCTACGAGTTCGCGTCGTTCGGCACCGACATCCTCGACATCCTCGCCAGCGCGACCGACGCCTCGAAGATCATCTCCTTCGAGGTGCCGACGATCATCGAGGCGGTTGCCAAGGTGTGGCAGAAGGTCGTCAACATCACCGACCTCCTCCTGGAGTTCATGAACGCCCAGGCGACCACCGACACGATCAACTGGCAGGCGCTGGCCAACACCTCCGGAGGCGTCGCGAACAACGAGTGGCCGCTGATCTCCGAGGGCGCCAGCGACACCATGAACGACGGCGGCGCCTGGGTCCCCCAGCCCGCCTGAGGGCCCCCGACGACGCGCGGGCGCGCTCGGGCAGACTGTCCCGGTGCGCGCCCGTGTGATCGTCCTCGCCGGCCCCTCGGGCGCCGGCAAGTCCCGGCTCGCCGAGCGGATCGGGCTGCCGATCCTCCGCCTCGACGACTTCTACAAGAGCGCGGGCGACCCGACCCTCCCCCTCATCCGCGAGGGCGCCAATGCCGGGCTCGTCGACTGGGACGACCCGCGGTCCTGGGTGCTCGAGGACGCCGTGGCCGCGATGACCGAGCTGTGCCGGACCGGGCACGCGGAGGTCCCGATCTACGACATCGCCCACGACGGCCGGTGCGGGGTCCGCACGCTCGACCTCGCCGGCGGCCCGTTGTTCGTGGCGGAGGGGATCTTCGCCCAGGAGGTCGTGCCCGTCGCCCGGGAGGCCGGGCTGCTGGCCGCGGCGTACTGCGTCCGCCAGCACCCGCTGGTCACCTTCTGGCGACGGCTCACCCGCGACCTGCGCGAGCACCGCAAGCCGCCGCTGGTCCTGGTACGCCGGGGCCTGGCGCTGCTGCGCGACCAGCGGCGCGTCGTGGACCACGCGGTCGCGCTCGGCTGCGTGCCGGTGACTCCCGAGGAGGCGCTGGCCGCCTCCCGCGAGCTGGCCGCGGCGGCGACTCCCCGCTAGTCGAGCTCGGCGGCCAGCGAGGCGTACGCCGGCTTGAGGACGCGGCGGATCAGGTCGAAGCGCTCGTCGAAGGGCAGGAACGCCGACTTCATCGCATTGACCGTGAACCACTCCAGGTCGCCCACGCCGTACCCGAAGGCCTCGACCAGCGACCAGAGCTCGTCGGTCATCGAGGTGCCGCTCATCAGCCGGTTGTCGGTGTTCACCGTGACCCGGAAGCGGAGCCGCCGGAGCAGCCCGATCGGGTGCTCGGCGATGGAGGCGGCGGCCCCGGTCTGCACGTTGGAGGCCGGGCACATCTCGAGCGGGATCCGCTTGTCGCGGACGTACGCCGCGAGCCGGCCCAGGACCACCTCGCCGTCGTCGCCGACCGTGATGTCGTCGATGATCCGGACGCCGTGGCCGAGCCGGTCGGCGCCGCACCACTGGATCGCCTGCCAGATCGACGGGAGCCCGAAGGCCTCGCCGGCGTGGATGGTGAAGTGGGAGTTCTCGCGCTGGAGGTACTCGAACGCGTCGAGGTGGCGGGTGGGCGGGTAGCCCGCCTCCGCGCCCGCGATGTCGAAGCCGGCCACGCCGCGCTCGCGCCAGGCGACGGCGAGCTGGGCGATCTCCATGGAGCGGGCCTGGTGGCGCATCGCGGTGAGCAGCTGCCGTACGGCGATCCGGCCCCCGGCCGCCTCGGTGGCCTGGTCGAAGCCCTCCTGGACCGCGGCGACGACCTCGTCGAGCGTCAGCCCGCCGGCGACGTGCTGCTCGGGCGCGTAGCGGACCTCGGCGTACACGACCCCGTCGGCGGCGAGGTCCTCGACGCACTCCCGCGCCACGCGGGTGATGGCCGGACCGCTCTGCATCACCGCGACGGTGTGGTCGAAGGTCTCCAGGTAGCGCTCGAGCGAGCCCGAGTCGGCGGACTCCCGGAACCACCTGCCGAGCGACTCGGCGTCGGCCGCCGGCAGCTCGTGCCCGCAGTCGGCGGCCAGCTCCACGATGGTCTGCGGACGCAGTCCACCGTCGAGGTGGTCGTGCAGGAGCACCTTCGGCGCCCGCAGGACCAGGTCGCGGGAGAGAGCGGTAGGTTCGGCGGCGGTGGCGCTCATGGCGTCATCCCACCACAGACCACCGAAGCGGAGGGCAACCCCACGATGCGCGTCTTCACCAGCCTGGACGAGGTGGCGGCGGCCGCCGGGCAGGACCTCGGCAGCACCGACTGGATCGAGATCGACCAGGAGCGGGTCGACCGCTTCGCCGAGGCGACCGGCGACCACCAGTGGATCCACGTCGACGTGGAGCGCGCGAAGGACGGGCCGTTCGGCGGCACCATCGCCCACGGCTACCTCACGCTGTCGCTCGTGCCGTGGCTCGGCAGCCAGGTCTTCGAGCTCGACACCCCGGGCGCCAAGCTCAACTACGGCGTCAACAAGGTGCGCTTCCCCGCCCCGCTGCTCGTCGGCAAGCGGGTCCGCGGCCACGTCGCCTTCGGCGAGGTCACCGACGTGCCCGCGGGCACGCAGCTGATCATCCGCTACACCGTCGAGATCGAGGGCGAGCCGAAGCCCGCCTGCGTCGCCGAGACCGTCGTCCTGCTGCTCTCGTAGCCACCGCTACCCTTCGCGGCGTGCAGGACTACCGAGACCACGACGCCGTCGGCCTGGCCGAGCTGGTACGCAGCGGGCAGACCACCCCGGAGGAGCTCCTCGCCGCCGCGCGAGCCCGAGCCGCGGAGGTCAACCCCCGCCTCAACGCGATCATCCGGGAGGTCGACCCCCCGGCCCCCCAGGGTCCTGCGCCCGAGGGCGGCCGGCCCTTCGAGGGCGTGCCGTTCCTGCTCAAGGACCTCCACCAGGACCTGCGCGGCGTGCCCACCAGTGGGGGCAGCCGATCCCTGAAGGACCTCCCCGCCGCGGAGACCGCCGCCGTGGTCGAGCGGTGGGTCGAGGCCGGGCTGGTGATCTTCGGCAAGACCAACACCCCGGAGTTCGGCGCCAAGGGCATCACCGAGCCGCACGCCTTCGGGCCCGCACGCAACCCGTGGAACCCCGAGCACACCCCGGGCGGGTCCTCGGGCGGCAGCGCCGCGGCGGTGGCCGCGGGCGTGGTGCCATGCGCGGCGGCCAGCGACGGTGGCGGCTCGATCCGCATCCCGGCGTCCGCCTGCGGCCTGTTCGGGCTCAAGACCAGCCGCGGCCTGCTCCCGCACGGTCCCGCCCACGGCGAGCCGATGGGCGGCACGGCGACCGACGGCGTGGTCTCCCGGAGCGTCCGCGACACCGCGGCGATGCTCGACGTGCTCGCCGGCCCGACCGACGTGTCGGGTTACCTGGGCGGCGGGATCCCCGGAGACGGGTTCGCCGCAGAGGTCGGCCGGGACCCGGGTCGGCTGCGGATCGGGGTGACCTCCGACAGCGCCATCAACGCGGACCCCGACCCGGAGGCGCGCGCCGCCGTACGACGGGCCGCGGACCTGCTCACCGAGCTCGGCCACGAGGTCGTCGAGGTGGCCAGCCCGGTCGACGACGCCCGGCTCGCGGAGGAGTTCCTCACCACCTGGTTCGTGCACTGCGCCGTCGCGGTGGCCGAGGCCCGCGAGGCCTCCGGTGCCGGCGAGGACGCCTTCGAGCCGGACACCCGGGTGATGGCGGCCCTCGGCCGGGCCACCAGCGCCACCGACTACGTGCGGGCCGTCGAGGGGCGGCACCACCACGTACGCCGGCTCGCCGCCTTCCACGCCGACCACGACCTGCTGCTCACGCCGACCACCGCCACCCCGCCCCCGCGGGTCGGCGCCTTCGACCTGCCCGCGCCGGTCGCGCTCGCGCAGCGGGTGCTCCTGGCGGCCCGTGCCGGCAGCGTGCTCCGGTTCACGCCGATCGTCGACCAGCTGATCAGCGAGAACCTCGGCTGGGTGCCCTACACCCAGCTCGCCAACCTCACCGGGCGCCCGGCGATGAGCGTCCCGCTGCACTGGACCCCCGCCGGCCTGCCCATGGGCGTGCAGCTGGTCGGTCCCCTGGGCAGCGACGCACGGCTGCTCCGCCTCGCGGCCGAGCTCGAGCAGGCCGCGCCGTGGTGGGACCGGCGGCCCGCGATCTGATCCTCGACAAGCCTCGGCCGCGCCAGCAGGATGTGGCCATGGGTCTGGTCTCCGACGTGCGCGTACGACAGCCCCGCGCGAACGACCTGGTCGGCCGGCGCTTCGTCGTGGCAGGGATCGGCGGCGGGTTCGAGGGGACGATCGGCATCCGGGTCCTGGGACCGGGCGGCAAGCTGCTCACCACCGCGTTCGCGCAGTCCAGCGGGGGTGGCATCGGCGTCGGCGACTTCTCCGCCGAGGTGCGGCTGCCGGACCCGCCCCGCGCCGGAACCCGGCTGACCGTGCAGGTCTTCGGCGACAACCCGGGGCTGCCCGACGAGGGACCCAGCCCCGGCTTCCACACCCGCGAGGTCGAGGTGATCTGCTTCCCTGACTCCCAGGGGCACCTGATCTACCGGGTCGAGGCCGGCGACACCCTCACGGGGATCGCCCGCGCGCTCAAGCCGTACACCCGGGTCACGGTCAGCCAGCTCGTGAAGGCCAACCCCGCGATCGACGACCCCGACCGGATCAGGGCCGGGTCGCGGTTGCGCGCACCCGTCCAGGGCTAGGCGGGCTCGTAGGCGAGCTCGACTCCCGGGTAGATGTCGACGCCCGGCGGCGCGGTGAGGATGAGCTCGGCCTCGCCGTCGGTGAGCCGGCGGGTGCCGTGGTGGTCGCGCAGGAGGCAGAGCCCGTGCGGGGTCTGCCAGACGTAGCGCCCCGGACCGGCCGGTCGGACGCGGTAGCCGCCGTGGGTCTTCCACCGGTGATGTCGCCGGCGCAACGGCGCGGAGTTGTGGGTGCCGGTCTGGCCGGGCGGGCCGCCGCGGTCGGGTGGCAGGTAGGGCACCGCATGGTCGAAGTCGACCGCGGCCCTCGTCGCGGTGGCGGGGCTGAACGGGAAGGCGTCGCCTCCCGCGGTGAGCCACACCTGGTCCTTGACCGGCTCCGGATGCTCGTAGGCATCGCCGCGCCCGGTCAGGTGCAGGTCGAGGACCGGCATCAGGCGGACATCGGCGTGCCCGAGGAGCTCCGAGAGGGCCTGCACGAGCATCGGTCCGTCACCCTCGACACGGGCCAGCCCGGCCTGCCGGCGGAGGGCGGACTCGGCGAGGTGCACGTAGACCGTCCCCTTGCCGCGCAGGGCCGCGAGCTGCCGGACGCTCAGCGCCGCGAGGCGGCCGAGGGTCCGGTCGAGGTGCTCGGTTTGCCACACCGGACGCGACGGCTCGCCGTCCGGCTCCTCCGGCTCCCCGGGGTCGTCAGCCGGGAAGGTGTGGTCGAGGAGCAGCCGGAGTAGGTCGGCCGGTCGGGCGAGCCAGCCCAGGGCACGGGAGCGGAGCTCGTCGCGGTGGTGGTCGTGGCCGTGCTCGGCGACCAGGATGTCGGCCACCCGGTCGACCATCGCGTCGATCCAGGCGGCGTCGCCGGCAGTGATCCTGGCGATGATGGTGCGGTAGCCGTACTCGTCGGAGCGCGACAGGGTGACGTAGCGGCGGCGGCGCTCGATCTCGCGCCGCATCGCGTGGCTCTCCGGGTCGGCCTCGATGATGCGGGCAGCAGCGGCCTGCAGCACCGTGGCCGGCGCGTGCCCACGGATCATCCGGGCGACCGCCCGATCGACCAGGGCGACCCGGTCCTGCGAGAGATGGCGGGACTGCGTCGCGACCTTGCGGGCCACCCAGGGCTCGCACTCCCCCGCCCGGACGACCGCCCACACGCGTGGGAGCCGGTGCACGAGGTCGAGGGTGTCCGCGACGAGCGCGCGGGTCGTGGCCTGGTGGGTCTCGCGGGCCATCGCCAGCTCGGGCAGCGCGTGCTCCCGCACCTCCGGCGTCCCGTCCCCGCCGGGCTGGACCATCGGGTCCCGGCCCTCGCGGCCCGGATCGGGGTGGCCGTGCAGCACCGCCCACTGGGCGGCGATCTCCATCTCGGCCACCTCGGCCAGCCGGCGCGCCCGCAGCGCCCCGGACGCTGCGCCCAGCACCGCCCGCGCACCGCACTCGTCCAGAGCCGGTCCCGGCGTGGGCGTCGCGGTGGCGTCGGTCATCTGGATCCCCGTGGGTGACGTGCTTCCTGGTGTGGTGCCCACGCTAGACGTGACCACCGACAGTCCGCGGTCGACCGATTCCGCCGCGATCCGGGATGAATTGGCGAGCACCACCGGCAGCCTTCAGGATGTGCGGCATGCCCCGTGCCAGGACGTTGCTGCCCAGCGCTGCCTACGTCGCCCTCGCGATCGCCGACAGCATCGCCGCCGGCAAGAAGAGCACCAGCGTCGGGGCCCGACGGTGGAGGCGCGTCCTCAAGCCGGCGTTGATGCCGACCCTGGCGGCCGCCTTCCACAGCCGCACCGCGGACCGCGGGGCCGGCCCCGATACCCAGCTGCTCCACACCGCGACGGCCGTGGCCCAGGCGTTCTCCTGGGGCGGTGACGTCGCGCTGCTCGGCACGAGCAAGCGGTCCTTCCTGACCGGTGTCGGGTCCTTCTTCGGGGCCCACGTCGCGTACGTCGCGGCGTTCCTGTCCGTCCGCGGCGAGAGCAAGGACTACGACACGGCAGGTCTCAAGGTCGCGCTCGGCCTCTGGCTGACCGCTGCTCCCGTGCTGGGCGTCGCGGCCGGGCGCAAGGACCCGGCGCTCGGGGTGCCGGTCGCGGCCTACGCGACGATCCTCTCCGCGATGTTCGCGAGCTCGCGGATGCTCGACCCGGCGTTGCCGCAGGATGCGCGAAGGACCCTGCAGGCCGGCACCGCGCTGTTCCTCGTCTCCGACACCGTCCTCGCGGCCCAGAAGTTCCTGCTCCCCGAGCCCCGGCCCGCCCTCGAGGCAGTGGTGATGACGACGTACACCGCCGGCCAGGCCCTGATCGCCGCGGGAGTCGCGAGCGCGACCTGAACGGCCGCCGCGGCGCCCTTCAGCAGTTCTGCCAGCTCGGATCGGTAGGTCGGCGCCAGCCTCCTCGCCGCCATCTCACGCAATTCGCCGGTGCTCCCTAGTCGAGCCCGACGACCTCGACTGCAGTGCCCGTCGCCTCGCTCACGTCGCGCGAGAGGCGGTGGATCACCTTCTTCGCCCCGTTGACGAGGAAGCGGGCACGCACGCCGTCGTACGTCTCGACCAGCACGTGGCGGCGGGGCGCGAGGAGCGAGCGGTCCGTGAGGGTCAACCGTGAGATCGCGTCGAGCGGCACGTCGATCTCCCGCCCCTTGAGGGCCCGGTCGATGGCGTGCGCCCGGAACCGCAGACGGCCTGCGCCGACCTGGAGGGAGCCTCCGACTGCTCGGGGCCCGTCGTACAGGCTGGCGATCTTCGACCATTCCTCGGTCATGAAGTGATCCTGTCGTCAGAGGGACGGGCTCGGCTGGCGGGTTGCTCGTGGCGCGGCACGGACGCCGTGGCGGTCGAAGACCTCGCGGGCCGAGACCACCACGAGCAGGACGGCTGCGGACACCGCCCCGTCGACGGCGACGCACCCCACCAGCCCCAGCGCCTGCAGCGGGTACGAACGGGGCCTGACCCAGAGTCCCCGCAGCACCCCGGCGAAGACCAGCAGCGCGAGGACTCCGAAGCCGCACGACAGGAGAGCACCGTCGCCGGCGGCCACGACCGCCCCGGCGCCGGTCGTCAGCGTGAACGTGGCGATCACGATGACGACGGCGAGGTCCAGCACGCGCGCCTGCTGCCTCGATCGCATGCGGGCAAGGTAGTCCCATCGCCCGATCCGTGCGTCCCTAACGCGCGAGTCGCCCACCGGTCCAGGCCTCGTCGCGGGTCACGTCCCGCACGACGTCGAGCCAGTCCGGAACCCGGTCGGAGGGCTCGTCGCGGTCGTCGATCTCCGCGACGAGCGTGCCGTCCTCGTGCTCGTCGATCGCCACGAGCCAACCGTCCCTGGCGACCATGTGTCGCCTCTTGCGGAGCGTCCGGGCGGGGAGCGCGACCAGGACCGCCCACTCCTCGTCGTCGAGGTAGAAGTTCGTGCAGGCGATCTCGTCGGGTCCCTCGGTCAGGCGCACCTTGTGCCCGAGCTTGCGGATCACGGTGCCGTCGCCCTCGCGCACCTCGCGGAGGCGGAGCCGGGTCCCCGTGACGTAGCGGTCGACGATCTCCTTCGTGCTGGTGACGCCGTCCGGCAGGCGCGCCAGGAGATAGCGACGCTCCCGCTCCACCACCGCGTACTTCAGGGGGTCCGACACGGGTCGAGGGTACGGCGCGGGGTGGGGTCGCCTGGTCATACTGACGCGGTGCCGACCGATGACACCCCGGCTGCTGCCCGGAAGCGGCGCCGCTGGATCCCGCCCCTCGTCGTGCTGGCGAGCGCCCTCCTGGTCTCGGTCCCGGTGGCCAGCCAGGCCGTCGACTGGCGGCTCCACCTCGCCGAGTGGAACGGGTGCACGCGTGCCTCTGTCGAGACGGCCCGCAGCGTGCAGGCCGCCGCGTCGCGAGACGTCCCCGAGCGCACCGCACGCGTCGAGCTCACGACCGGGAAGTCCTGCAGCACCACCGGCGCCCCGACGGTCTCCACGTACTCGGCGCTCGAGCCCACCGCGGCGCTGACGGTGCTCGCGCAGACGTGGACCTGCAGCGAGGACGCCGTCCACGTCTACGAGAGGGGCGACGAAGTCACCTGCTCGGTCGCCGGTCACGAGGTCACCGTGAACCTGTACGCCGAGGTGGACGTCGAGGACTCCCGTCGCACGAACGTCGTCCTGGGTGTCCAGCCCTGACGCCTGACGTGCCTCCGTCGTCGGAACCCGAGCGGGTGCCACCACGTCGTACGGGGTGCCACCCGCGACAGGAGCACCGATGGACATCGACGAGGACATCTCCCGCTCCGCAGGAGCGCGCTGGGTGACCCGCTCGGCCGTGGCTGCCGCGGTCCTCGCGATCGGCCTCGGCACGGCCGCCGTCGTCGACCACGACGAAGAGAAGCCCCTCGACCTCCCCACCAGCACGTGGAAGCCCGGCGACATCAGCATGGGAGCGATGGTCTCCGGAACCCTGGTCCTGGACGAGAGCGGCTGCGTCGTCCTCGGTGATGGCGGCGGCCGACGGACCCACGTGCTCTGGCCTGCGGGACACAGCGCCACCGTGCCGCACCCGTGCCTGCCTGAGGGCGCGACCATCGCCGTGGTCAATTCCAAGGTCACGGCGTGGTCGGACGTGGGCAACCGGAGGCTCGATGTCGGCGAGACAGCCCGGGTGGTGGTCCACACCCACTGCGGGCTCCGGTACGCCACGATCGACGGGGCGCTCTGGAAGACCAGGCCACGCGGCCGCGGGTCGTCCCCGACGGGGACCGACCTGACCACCGGACCCGCCACACGAACATCCGAGGACCGCGTGGTGCTCAAGGCCTCCGGCCTGGAGAGTGAGGTGGTCTTCCGTCCGGCTCAGCGCAGGCGGAGCCCCGTCTGCTTCTGACCCGGTCGCGAGGAGCTAGCCGATCCGGTCGATCACCAGCGGGTCCGGGGAGTACGCCGTGCCCGCGGGCGCGACGTCGTACCCACCCTCGAGGGAGGCCAGGGCGCGGTCGAAGCGCTCGGGCTCGTCGGTGAGCAGCGTGAACAGCGGCTGGCCCTCGGTGACCTCGTCGCCGGGCCGCGCGTGCCAGACGACGCCGGCGCCGGCCTGCACCGGGTCCTCCTTGCGGGCGCGGCCCGCACCGAGGCGCCAGGCGGCCAGACCGACGGCCATCGCGTCGAGGCGGGTGAGCACGCCACTGCTGGGAGCGGTCACGACGTGCGACTCCCGCGCGACCGGGAGGTCCGCGGCGGGGTCGCCGCCCTGGGCGGAGATCATCGCGCGCCATGCGTCCATCGCCGAGCCGTCGGCCAGCTTGTCGGCCGGGTCGACGTCGGTGACCCCGGCGCCGGCGAGCATCTCGCGGGCCAGGGCGAGGGTCAGCTCCACGACGTCGGCGGGACCGCCGCCGGCCAGCACCTCGACCGACTCGGCGACCTCGATCGCGTTGCCGGCGGTGCGGCCCAGCGGCGTGGCCATGTCGGTGACCAGCGCGACGGTGCGGACGCCGGCGTCGGTGCCGAGCGCGACCATCGTCTCGGCGAGCTCGCGGGCCCGGTCGAGGTCCTTCATGAACGCGCCCGAGCCGACCTTGACGTCGAGCACCAGCGCACCGGTGCCCTCGGCGATCTTCTTGGACATGATCGAGGAGGCGATCAGCGGGATCGCCTCGACGGTGCCGGTGACGTCGCGCAGCGCGTAGAGCTTCTTGTCGGCGGGCGCGAGGCCGTCGCCGGCCGCGCAGATGACCGCCCCCACCGACTCCAGCTGCGCCATCAGCTCGGCGTTCGAGAGCGTCGCGCGCCACCCGGGGATCGCCTCGAGCTTGTCCAGGGTGCCGCCGGTGTGGCCGAGGCCGCGCCCGGAGAGCTGGGGCACGGCGACCCCGCACGCGGCGACCAGCGGCGCGAGCGGCAGCGTGATCTTGTCGCCGACGCCGCCGGTGGAGTGCTTGTCGGCGGTCGGGCGCGACAGCGACCCGAAGTCCATCCGCTCGCCGGAGGCGATCATCGCCGCGGTCCAGCGGGCGATCTCCGCGCGGTCCATGCCGTTGAGGAAGATCGCCATCGCCAGCGCCGACATCTGCTCGTCGGCGACCTCACCGCGGGTATAGGCGTCGATCACCCAGTCGACCTGGCTGTCGGAGAGCCGGCCGCCGTCCCGCTTGGCGGCGATGACCTCGACCGCGTCGTGCCTGCTCATCCGAGACTCCCTTCGACCGGCACCGAGTGGTACCCCCGCAACACGAACGTCCCCCGGCTCACCGGCTCCCCCGCCAGCGCGAGGTCGGGGAACCTGCCCCACAGCGCCGCGACCGACTCGGCCAGCTCCATCCGGGCCAGCGGCGCGCCCAGGCAGAAGTGCACGCCCACCCCGAAGGCGAGGTGCGGGTTCGCCGCCCGCGCGACGTCGAAGTCGTCGGGGTCCTTGAAGACGGCCGGGTCGCGGTTGGCCGCCCCGAGCAGTGCCGCGATCTTCTGGCCCTTCTCGACGACCACGTCGCCGACCTCGACGTCCTCGGTGGCGGTGCGCTCGAAGAGCTGCAGCGCCGAGTCGAAGCGCAGCATCTCCTCCACGCACGCCGGTACGTCGGGCCCCGGGCGCAGCCCGCGCTGCAGCATGGAGACCAGGCCGTTGCCGAACACGTTGACCGAGGCCTCGTGGCCGGCGTTCAGCAGCAGCACGACGGCCGCGACCACCTCGTCCTCGGTCAGCTCCGTCGCCACCAGGTCGGTCACCAGGTCGTCGCCCGGGTGCGCGCGGCGGTGCGTGACCAGGTCGCGCACCAGCGCGGCGAAGTCGGTTGCGGCGCGGACGGCGGCGTCGACGACAGCCTCGGACGGCGCCGCCTCGTACATCCGCACGATCGCCTGCGACCAGTCCCGCAGCTCGGGGGCGTGCACCGCCGGGACGCCGAGCAGCTCGGCGATCACCAGCACCGGCAGCGGCTCGGCGTACTCGCCGACGACGTCGAAGCCCGCGGGGTCGACCTCGGCGAGCAGGCCCGCCGCGAGCTCGCGGACGCGCGGGCGCAGCCGCTCGACGTGACCGCGGCTGAACGCCGAGGCGACGGGACGCCGCAGCCGGGCGTGCTCCGGCGGCTCGTTCTCCATCATCTGGTTGCGGTGCAGCAGGTTGAACGGCTCGAGGTAGTCGAGCGGCTCCTTGTCGCGCCACAGCCGGCCGAGCCGGCGGTCGCGCTGCACCGCGCCGACGGTGGCGTGCGCGAAGGTGAGGTACATCCCCGACGCCTCGTGCCAGGCGACCCCGTGCCGCGCCCGCTCCTCGGCGAAGAACGGGTACGGGTCGGCGACGACCTCGGGGGCGGTCAGGTCAAGCGAGGTCGTCGGGACCGAAGGCATCGGGCAGAACCTCTTTCATCGTCTTGAGACCGGAGACCGTCCAGCACACCAGCGACGGGCCGCCGTTCTCCCAGAGCAGCTGGCGGCAGCGGCCGCACGGCATGATGATCTCCCCCGCGCCGTCGACGCACACGAAGTGGGTCAGCCGACCGCCACCGGTGAGGTGCAGCTGGGAGACCAGCCCGCACTCGGCGCACAGCGCCACGCCGTACGCCGCGTTCTCGACGTTGCAGCCGGTCACGGTCCGGCCGTCGTCGACGCGGGCCGCGGCGCCCACGCGGTACTGGGAGTACGGCGCGTAGGCGTGCTCCATCGCCGCGACCGCCTCCGCCTTGAGCGACTCCCAGTCGAAGTCCTCGGTGGTGTCCCCGGTGACGTCCTCGGCGACGCCCACTACCCGGCACTCCCCTTGCGGTAGACCTGTCCGTCGGCCGCCGGCATCCGTAGTCGTTGCGAGGCGAACGCGAGCACCAGGAGCGTGATGACGTAGGGCGTCATCGAGGAGAAGTCGCGCGGGACCTCGTCGATCGCGAAGTACAGCGCGCCCACCAAGGCGCCGACCCCGACGATCACCGCGCCGCTGACCGCCTGGCCCCGGCGCAGCTGCCAGACGCCGCCCGCGAGCGCGAGGACGGCGACCGCGAGCAGCAGCGCGTGCACGGACGTGCCGCCTTGCCGCAGCCCGAGGGTCTCGGTGTAGCCGAACAGGCCGGAGCCGGCGAGCAGCCCGCTGGGCCGCCAGTTGCCGAAGATCATCGCGGCGAGGCCGATGTAGCCGCGGCCGCCGGTCTGGCCGTCGCGGTAGTTCGAGGACGCCACCATCGCGAGGAAGCCGCCCGCGAGTCCCGCGAGCCCGCCGGAGATCAGCACCGCGGCGAACTTGTAGCGCATCACCTTGACGCCCAGCGACTCCGCGGCGGCCGGGCTCTCGCCGACCGAGCGCAGCCGGAGGCCGAAGGACGTCCGCCACAAGATGTACCAGGTCGCGACCAGCAGCAGCATCGCCACGATGACGAGCGAGGAGAGGTTGGTGCACAGCGCCCGCAGGATCGCGGCCACGTCGGCGACGAAGAAGATGTCGGTGTCCTCGACGTCCTTGAGCGCGTCGCTCAGTGGCCCGATCGTCACGGTGGGCACGTCGCCGATCTTCGGCGACTGCGTCTGGCCGCCGCCGGGCAGACCGATGAAGGTCAGCGCGGCGAGGTACTGGACGGCGCCGAGCGCGATGATGTTGATCGCGACACCGGAGATGATGTGGTCGACCCCGAAGATGACGGTCGCGACGGCGTGCACGAGCCCGCCGAGCATGCCCATCAGGATCGCGCCGGCGACGCCGGCGTACGCCCCGTGGTGGTAGCCGAAGTACCCGGCACCCCAGGTGCCGAGGATCATCATCCCCTCGAGGCCGATGTTCACGACACCAGCCCGCTCGGACCAGAGGCCGCCCAGACCGGCCAGCATGATCGGGACGATCGCGATCAGCGCCGCGATGATGGTGCCGGAGGAGGTCAGGTCCTCGGCCCCGGTGATCACCCGCAGCAGCGAGAGCACCAGGACCACGCCGACGACGGCGAGCAGGACCCAGTACCGCGGCAGCTTGCGGCCGCGGCCGGCCTTCACGGTCTCGGTGCCCGTGCCGGCGGTCGTGCCGGAGGCGGTGGCGGGGACGCTCATACCGAGGCCTCCTGGGCGTCGTGGCGGTCGGGGGAGGTCGGGTTCTCCAGCGCGCGGGCGACCTCACGCTGCTCGAGCCGGACGCCGTAGCGCCGGACCAGCTCGTAGGAGATCACCACGGTGAGCACGATGACGCCCTGGGTGATGGCGACGATGTCGGGCGAGACGCCGACGAGGATCTGCAGCGGGTTGGACTGCTCGTCGAGGTAGGCGAAGAGCAGGGCGCCGACCGCGATGCCGATCGGGTTGTTGCGGCCGAGCAGGGCCACCGCGATCCCGGCGAAGCCGAGGCCGGACTGGAACGTCGAGCCGTAGGCGTAGGAGTCGCCGAACAGGATCGGGAGACCGACCAGGCCCGCGACCGCGCCGGAGACCATCATGGCCGCGATCGTCATCCGCTTGACGTTGATGCCGCTCGCGACGGCGGCGGTGGTCGACTGGCCGGTGGCCCGCAGGTCGAAGCCGAACCGGGTGCGGTTGAGCACGAACCAGAACAGGAACCCGGCGGCGGCCGCGATCACGATGAAGCCGTAGATCTCGGACGTCGGCCCCTCGCCGATCGAGATGTTGGGGATCCGGCTGCCCTCGGGGATCTCGCGGGTGCCGATCTCGTTGCTGCCCTCCTCGCGCACGGCCAGCTTGCGCAGCAGGTACGCGACCAGGCCGGTGGCGATGAAGTTGAGCATGATCGTGGAGATCACCTCGCTGACGCCGCGGGAGGCGCGCAGCACGCCCGCGATGCCCGCCCACAGGGCGCCGACGGCCATCGCGCAGACGATCGCGAACGCGGTGTTGAGGTAGCCCGGGAGCCAGGCCTCGCCGGCGACCACGGCGGCGGTGAACGCCGCGACGCGGTACTGGCCGTCGACGCCGATGTTGAACAGGTTCATCCGGAAGGCGACGGCGACGGCGAGGCCGGAGAGGTAGAGCACCGTCGCGTTCTTGATGATGTTGGCGACGTTGCGCTCCTCCGGCACCGAGAGGATCGAGCTCCACACCTCGCCGACCGGGTCACCGGCGACGATGAGCACGAGGCTGGTGATCGCGAACGCCGCGACGAGCGCCAGCACCGGTGCGGCCAGCGCCAGCGCGAGCCGGATCATGCGGGCCCTGGTCATGCGACCTCCCCTTCCTGGGTGGCGCCGGTCATCGCGGAGCCGAGCTGCTCGGGGGTGACCGAGGCGGGGTCGAAGGACGAGACCAGCCGTCCGCGGAGGATCACCTGGATGGTGTCGGAGAGGCCGATCAGCTCGTCGAGGTCGGCCGAGATCAGCAGCACCGCGAGGCCGGCGCGGCGGGCGTTCTTGATGTGGTCCCAGATGGCGGCCTGCGCGCCGACGTCGACGCCGCGCGTCGGGTGCGCCGCGATCAGCAGCACCGGGTCGCCGCTCATCTCGCGCCCCACGATCAGCTTCTGCTGGTTGCCGCCGGACAGCGCCCGGGCGAGGACGTCGGGCCCGGGCGTGCGGACGTCGTACGCGCCGATGATCCGCTCGGTGTCGGCGCGGGCGCCGCGCTTGTCGATCAGGCCGCGCTTGCTGCTGGGCGGCCGCCCCTGGTGGCCCAGGACCCGGTTCTCCCAGAGCGGGGCGTCGAGGAGCAGGCCGTGGCGGTGCCGGTCCTCGGGGATGTAGCCGATGCCGCTCTCGCGCCGGTCCCGGGTGGAGGCGTGGGAGATGTCGCGGCCGGCGAGCACGACCGTGCCGCCGACCCCGGGACGCATGCCCATGATCGCCTCGACGAGCTCGGCCTGGCCGTTGCCCTCGACGCCGGCGATGCCGAGCACCTCGCCCTTGTGGATGTCGAAGGAGACGTCGTCGAGCACGGCACGGCCGGTGCCGCCGGACAGGTGGAGGCCCCGCACGGAGAGCAGCACCTCGTCGGTGACCGTGGAGGTCTCGGTGCTGGGCGAGGGCAGCTCGGAGCCGACCATCAGCTCGGCCAGCTGCCGGGCGGTGACCCCCGTCGGCTCGACCGTGGCGACGGTGGTGCCGCGGCGGACGACGGTGATCTCGTCGGCGACGGAGAGCACCTCGTCGAGCTTGTGGGAGATGAAGATGACGCAGAGGCCCTCGGCCTTGAGCTCGCGCAGGTTGCCGAACAGCTCGTCGACCTCCTGGGGCACCAGCACCGCGGTGGGCTCGTCGAGGATGATGATCCGGGCGCCGCGGTAGAGGACCTTGAGGATCTCGACCCGCTGGCGGGCACCGACGCCGAGGTCCTCGACGAGGCGGTCGGGCTCGATGCCGAGGCCGTACTGGTCGGAGATCTTGCGGATCTCGGCCCGGGCGCCGGCGCCGATCCCGTGCAGCTTCTCCGCGCCGAGGACGACGTTCTCGAGGACCGTGAGGTTGTCGGCCAGCATGAAGTGCTGGAAGACCATCCCGACGCCGTGGCGGATCGCGTCGGCCGGCGAGGAGAGCGTGACCTCGGTGCCGTCGATCTCGATGGTGCCGGAGTCGGGGGCCTGCACGCCGTACAGGATCTTCATCAGCGTGGACTTGCCGGCACCGTTCTCCCCGACGATCGCGTGGATGGTGCCGCGCTGGACGTCGATGTCGATGTCGTGGTTGGCGATCACGCCGGGGAAGCGCTTGCCGATCCCGCGCAGGCGGACGGCGGGAGCGGGGTGGGACACGGCGCGGTGACCTCCTGGGACGGCGGGTTCCGGGAGAGGCTACTCGCCCGGGACGTGAGACGGGACCGCGGGCACACGCTCGTGGCGTGCCCGCGGTCCCGGTGCTGCAGGGTGCTGCTGGGACTCGATCAGGGAGCGGTCGGGACCGTGATCTCGCCGTCGATGATCTGCTGCTTGTACTCGTCGAGGTCGGCCTTGATGTCGTCGACCTTGCCGCCGCTCTCGGAGTAGCCCACACCGTCGACCGAGAGGTCGTAGGTGGTGACGCCGGCCGGGAAGGTGCCGTCCGCGACCTCGGAGAGGTACTCGTAGACCGCGACGTCCACGTTCTTGAGCATCGAGGTCAGGATGACGTCCTGGAGGGACGGCTCCGCGGTGTTGTACTGGTCGGAGTCGACCCCGATCGCCATCGCGCCGGCCTCGGAGGCCGCCTCGAAGACGCCGCCACCGGAACCACCGGCAGCGTGGTAGACGATGTCGGCACCGTTCTGGAACATGCCCTCGGCCGCGGTCTTGCCCTTGGCCGGGTCGTTGAAGCCGGAGAAGTCGGGGACCTGGGTCAGGTAGGTCGACTGGACCTCGATCTCCGGGTCGACGGCCTTGGCACCGGCGGTGTAGCCGGCCTCGAACTTCTGGATGAGCGGGGTCTCGACGCCGCCGACGAAGCCGACGTTGCCGGTCTCCGACTTCATGGCCGCGGCCGCACCGGCGAGGAACGAGCCCTGCTCCTCGGCGAAGACCAGGCTCGCGACGTTCTCGGCGTCGGCGAGGCTGGAGTCGTCGATGATCGCGAAGTGGACGTCGGGGTACTCCTCGGAGACCTTGCCGACCGAGGCCGCGTAGGCGAAGCCGACGGCGATGATCGGGTCGTAGCCCGCCTCGGCGAAGGTGCGCAGGCGCTCCTCGCGAGCCGTCTCGGGCTCGCCGTCCTCGGCCTCGGACTCCTGGGACTTCATGCCGAACTCCTCGACCGCCTGGTCGAGGCCCTTGGCGGCGGAGTCGTTGAACGACTGGTCGCCCCGGCCACCCACGTCGTAGGCCATGCCGACCTTGATGTCGGACTTGCTCGTGTTCTCGCCGCTCGGCTCGTCGCTGCCCTCGTCATCGCTCCCGCACGCGGTGACCGCGAGCGAGAGGATGCCGGCGGTCAGCAGTGCTGCCAGCTTGTTGCTGCGTCGCAAGACGCCTCCTTGGTTGCTGATGGCTCCCACCCCCGGTCGGGCGCGAACCCCCTGACCTTAGGGGGCACCGCGATCCTCGGCACCGGGCGTGACGAAGTTGTGACCTTCCTGTGGCCCAGGGAGGGTCAGGCCTCGCGGAGCGCGAGCACCGCGGCCCCGGCCAGCAGCCGGGCGCCGATGGCGATCGCCCGCTCGTCGATGCGCAGGTTCCCCTGGTGCAGGTCGTACGTCGTGCCGCCCGGCGTGCGCGTGCCGAGCCGCATCATCGCCCCCGGCACCTGGTCGAGGTACCAGCCGAAGTCCTCGCCGCCGAGGCTCTGCGGCGCGACGACCTGGCCCCGGTCGCCGAGCGCGTCGAGCACGGACTGCGCCAGGATCCGGTTCGAGACCGACTCGTTGACCACCGGGGGCACCCCGCGCTGGTAGTCGACGTGGGCGCGCACGCCGTACGGCCGGACGATCTCGTGGACGACCTCGCGCACCAGCTTCTCGCAGTCCGCCCAGGCCACCGCGTCGAGGATCCGGACGGTGCCGGAGAGCGAGCCGTGGTCGGGGATGACGTTGGGCGCCGCGCCGGCGCGCACGATCCCCCACACCACGCTGACGCCCGCCCGGGGGTCCATCCGCCGCGACAGGACGGCGGGGAGCTCGGTGGTGACCTTGGCGAGGGCGAAGGTGAGGTCGCCGGTGAGGTGCGGGCGGGAGGTGTGCCCGCCACTGCCCTCCAGGCGGACCTCGACCCGGTCGGCGGCGCTGGTGAGCGGGCCGAGGCGCAGCCCGACCCGGCCGACGTCGACGCCCGGGTCGCAGTGCAGAGCGAAGATCCGCTCGACGTCGTCGAGGTAGCCGAGCTTCATCAGGTGCACCGCTCCCCCGGGCATGACCTCCTCGGCGGGCTGGAAGAACAGCCGCACCCGGCCCGGGAGCCGGCCGCGGCGGCTCGCCTCGGTCAGCGCGAGCGCGGCGCCCACCAGGGCGGTGGTGTGCACGTCGTGGCCGCAGGCGTGGGCGACGCCCGGCGTCACGCTGCGCCACGGGTCGTCGGTGGCGTCCTGCACGGGCAGCGCGTCGATGTCGGCGCGCAGGCCGACGACGCGGTCGCCGGTGCCGAGCTCGGCCACCAGGCCGGTGCGGGGCAGCCGGGTGACCCGCCAGCCGATCTCCTCGAGGCGGCGCGCGACCACGTCCGTGGTGCGGGTCTCGGCCCAGGAGAGCTCGGGGTGGGCGTGCAGGTCGCGCCGCAGGCCGACCAGCTCGGCCTCGTGCGTGTCCACGACGCCGGCCAGGAGCGAGGGGAGGGAGTCGTCGAGGGCCATCACCCCCGAGGTTAGTTCACCGGGCGTCGTACGCCGCGAGGACCTGGTCGGCGGCGACCGGCGCCGGCAGCTCGCCGGCCAGCACCTGCTCGCGCACCCGGTCGCGGATCGCACGCACGCCGGGCGAGTGCCGCAGCCGCTGGTCCAGCTCGTCGCGCACCAGCGCCCAGGTGAAGTCCAGCTGCTGGCGCGCCCGCTTCGCGGCCAGGCCGTCGGCGCCGAGGTGGTCGCGGTGCGCCAGCACCCGGTCCCACAGGTCCGCCACGCCGACGTCGGTGAGGCCGGAGCAGGTGACGACGGGCGGCGCCCACTCGTCCTTGCCCCGGACCAGCCGGAGCGCGCCGGCGAGCTCGCGCGCCGCGGAGCGGGCCTCCTGCTCGCGGTCGCCGTCGGCCTTGTTGACCGCGACCACGTCGGCGATCTCCAGGATGCCCTTCTTGATGCCCTGGAGCTGGTCGCCGGTGCGGGCCAGGGTGAGGAAGAGGAAGGTGTCGACCATCCCGGCGACGGTGACCTCGGACTGCCCGACGCCGACGGTCTCGACCAGCACCACGTCGTACGCCGCGGACTCGAGGACCGCCATCGCCTGGACGGTCGCCCGCGCGACACCGCCGAGGGTGCCCGCGCTCGGGGAGGGGCGGATGAACGCGCCCGGGTCGACGCTGAGCCGGGCCATCCGGGTCTTGTCACCGAGCACCGAGCCGCCGGTGCGCACGCTCGAGGGGTCGACGGCGAGGACGCCGACCCGGTGGCCGGCCGCGGTCAGCCGGCCGCCGAGGGCCTCGATGAACGTCGACTTGCCGACGCCGGGCACGCCGGAGATGCCGACCCGGACCGCCGGTGAGCGCACGCCGGCGCCCCCGCCCTCGGCGAGCCGGGTCAGCAGGTCGCGGGCCAGCTCGCGGTGCTGCGGACGGGAGGACTCCACGAGCGTGATCGCCCGCGAGACCGACGCGCGCCGGCCCTCGCGGATGCCCTCGAGGAGGGCGTCGACGTCAGGAGCCGGCATCGTGCCCGAGCTGCTCGCGCAGCGCGGCCAGCAGGTCGAGCGCCGACTCGGCGATGACGGTGCCGGGCAGGAACACCGCCGCGGCGCCCATCTCCCGCAGCGTCGGGACGTCGTCCGGCGGGATGACGCCGCCGATGACGACCATGATGTCGGGGCGTCCCTGGTCGGCGAGCGCCTGGCGCAGCGCGGGCAGCAGCGCGAGGTGGCCGGCCGCGAGCGAGCTCACCCCGACGATGTGCACGTCAGCGTCGACGGCCTGCTGGGCGACCTCCTCCGGCGTGGAGAACAGCGGCCCCACGTCGACGTCGAAGCCCAGGTCGGCGAAGGCCGAGACCACGACCTTCTGGCCGCGGTCGTGGCCGTCCTGGCCCATCTTCGCGACCAGGATGCGGGGCCGGCGGCCCTCGGCCTCCTCGAACTCCTCGGTGGCGTCGAGCACCTGCTGGAGCAGGGTGCCGTCACCCTCGGTGGCGGTGTCGCGGTACACGCCGCTGATCGTACGGATCACGGCCTGGTGGCGGCCGTACACCTTCTCCAGCGCGTCGGAGATCTCGCCGACGGTGGCCTTGGCCCGGGCGGCGTCGACGGCCAGCGCGAGCAGGTTGCCGTCCAGGGAGCCCCGCTCGGCGCCGCGGTCGGCGCTGTTGGTCAGCGCCTCCAGCGTCCGACGTACCTCGTCGTCGTCGCGCTCGGCCCGCAGCCGCTCCAGCTTGGCGATCTGCTGGCGGTAGACGTCGTCGTTGTCGACGCGCAGCACGTCGAGCTTGTCCTCGGCCGCGAGGCGGAAGGTGTTGACGCCGATGACCTTCTGCGCGCCGGAGTCGATGCGCGCCTGGGTGCGGGCCGCCGCCTCCTCGATCCGGAGCTTCGGGATGCCCTGCTCGATCGCCTTCGCCATCCCGCCGGCCTGCTCGGCCTCCTGGATGTGCGCCCACGCCCGCTCGGCGAGGTCGTGGGTGAGCCGCTCGATGTAGTAGGAGCCGGCCCAGGGGTCGATGGTGCCGGTGGTGCCGCTCTCCTGCTGGAGCAGCAGCTGGGTGTTGCGGGCGATCCGCGCCGAGAAGTCGGTCGGCAGCGCGATCGCCTCGTCGAGGGCGTTGGTGTGCAGCGACTGGGTGTGGCCCTGGGTGGCGGCCATCGCCTCGATCGCCGTCCGGCCCACGTTGTTGAAGACGTCCTGCGCGGTGAGCGACCAGCCGCTGGTCTGGCTGTGCGTGCGCAGGCTGAGCGACTTGGGGTTCTGCGGGTCGAACTGGCGCACCAGGCGCGACCAGAGCGCGCGGGCGGCGCGCATCTTGGCGATCTCCATGTAGAAGTTCATGCCGATCGCCCAGAAGAACGAGAGCCGCGGCGCGAACTGGTCGATCGTCATGCCGGTCTCGAGGCCGGCGCGGATGTACTCGACGCCGTCCGCCAACGTGTAGGCGAGCTCGAGGTCGGCCGTCGCCCCGGCCTCCTGGATGTGGTAGCCGGAGATCGAGATCGAGTTGAAGCGCGGCATCCTCGCCGAGGTGTAGCTGAAGATGTCGGAGATGATCCGCATCGACGGCGCCGGCGGGTAGATGTAGGTGTTGCGGACCATGAACTCCTTGAGGATGTCGTTCTGGATGGTCCCCGCGAGCTGCTCCGGATTCACCCCCTGCTCCTCGGCCGCCGCGATGTAGAGCGCCAGCACCGGCAGCACCGCGCCGTTCATCGTCATCGACACCGACATCTCGTCGAGCGGGATGCCGTCGAAGAGCGTGCGGGCGTCGTAGATCGAGTCGATCGCCACGCCGGCCATGCCGACGTCGCCGCGCACCCGCGGGTGGTCGGAGTCGTAGCCGCGGTGGGTGGCGAGGTCGAAGGCGACGCTCAGCCCCTTCTGGCCGGCGGCCAGGTTGCGGCGGTAGAAGGCGTTGGACTCCTCGGCCGTCGAGAACCCGGCGTACTGCCGGATCGTCCAGGGCTGGGTCGTGTACATCGTCGGGTACGGACCGCGCAGGAACGGGCTCAGCCCGGGCCAGGTGTCGAGGGCGTCGAGGCCCGCGAGGTCCTCGGGCCCGTACGACGGCTTGATCTCGATGCCCTCGGGCGAGGTCCAGGGCTGCGCAGCCGTCGCTCCCGCCGGGGAGGCGGGACCACCCGCGAGCGGGAGGCCGGAGAAGGACTTCGGGATCGTCATGCGAGCTGCTCCCTGACTCGGGTGAGGAAGGCGAGGGCGTCGACGCCCATCGCGCAGGAGTCGTCGGCGTGGTCGGCCGGCTTGCCCGCCACGACGACGTACGACGCCCCGGCGGCGCGGAGGGCGTCCGCGGCGGCGGCGCCCCAGGCGGCGTACGCCGGGTCGGCGCCGGCGAGGCAGACGACCGGCTGGCCGTCGTACGCCGCGACCAGGTCGTCGGCGTCGGCGGTCGGTCCCGCGACGTCGACGGCGACCCCGCCGGCGGCGAGGAGGTTGGTGGCGAAGGTGGCGCGCGCCGTGTGCGCGGCCACCGGGCCCATCGTCGCGAGGAAGACGTGGGCAGCCGCCGGCTCGTCCCGCAGCGCCTCGAAGCTCGCGCCGTAGGACCGGACCTCGGCCCACCTCCCGTCCGGCTCGCGGTCGGGCAGCGTCTCGGCGAGGTTCGGGAACTCCGAGAGCCCGGTGATCGGGCGCTTGCGCTGCGCGACCTGCTTCTCGCGGGCGGCCACCGTGGCGGCGATCTCGGCGTCCAGGTCGGCCCCGTCCTCGAGCCGGCCGAACAGCTCCCACGCGGCGACGGCGAGGTCGTCGGTGAGCCGCTCGACGGCGTACGCGCCGCCGGCGGGGTCGGCGACCTTGGCGACGTGCGCCTCGTCGACGAGCAGGTGCGAGGTGTTGCGCGCGATCCGGCGGCCGAAGAGGTCCGGCCGACCGAGCGGGCTGTCGAACGGCAGCACCGTGACCGCGTCCGCGCCGCCGACGCCCGCGGCGAACGCGGCGACCGTGGTGCGCAGCATGTTCACGTAGGGGTCGTAGCGGGTCATCATCGGCCGGCTGGTGACCACGTGCTGCCGCTGGTCGACGGGCTCGCCGGTGGTCGAGCTCAGCTCGAGCACCCGCGCCCAGAGTCGGCGGGCGGCGCGGAGCTTGGCGATCGTCGGGAACTGCTCGTCGGTCGCGGCGTACCGGAACTCCACGAGACGCGCGGCCTCGTCGGCCGGCACGCCGGCGAGCTCGAGCGCGCGCAGCACCCGCACCCCCAGCACCAGCGACTGCGCCAGCTCCTGGACGTCGGACGCGCCGCGGTCGTGGACGGCGGTGCCGTCGACCACGAACGCCAGCGTGCCGGCGTCCCGGGCGAGCCCGGCCGCCTCGACCAGGACGTCGTCGGCGGCGGTCGCGGGCACACCGAGGTTGGTGCCGACGGCGAGCTCGCGCCCCCCGGCGTACGACAGGAACGCGCGGGCGGCCTCCAGCGGCGCGTCCGGGGCGTCGAGGACGACGGGAGCGAGGTCGAGGAGGACGCCGTCGAGCAGCGTGGCCAGGTCGGTGCCGTCGGTGCCGACCCACAGGGAGGTGACGCCGCCCTCGAGGTCGACCCGCGCCTCCTCGTTGAGCAGGGTGGCCGCTCCCGCGCCGAGGTGGGCGCGGACGTCCCAGGCCCCGACCCGGGTGGGCCGGCCGGCGGTCACCAGGCCGTCGAGCAGGTCGGGCGTGCCGAGCGGCGTGACCTCGATGCCGTCGAGCGTGGTGCGGGTGAGCTTCTCCCACACCGCCGCGTCGGGGTCGTCCTCGGAGAGCCGGCGGGTCTTGCGGAGCACGGCCGCTGTGGCCGCCTCCCACTCCTCGCGGGTGTGCCGGTCCTCCGGCGCCGCCAGGTCGAGCGAGCCCTGCTCGGGCTCCAGGTCGGTCGGCTCGTCGAGCCCGCCGTCGACCGCACCTTCGGGTTGCGTCATGCGCCGAAGGATAGGAGCGCGTGGGAGACAGCGGCCACCCGGTGTGACCTATTCGGTGACACCCCAGAAGTTCCCCCCTCCCCGCAACCAGGCATTTGTCACACTCCCGGTCGACTCCGTGACCCGTGCCGACAGGTAGCGTGGCGCCGTGGCAACCCCGACCCTCGTCAAGGGAGCGCGCGCGACGCGCTCCACGATCGCCCTCAAGATGGCCATGGCGGTCAGCGGCCTGATTTTCGTGGGCTACCTGCTGGCCCACATGTACGGAAACCTCAAGGCCTTCGGCGGGCACGACTCGTTCAACGAGTACGCCCACCACCTGCGCGAGCTCGGCGAGCCGATGCTCCCCCACGAGGGCTTCCTCTGGATCATGCGGCTCCTGCTGATCGTGGCGCTCGTCGTCCACGTCGCCGCGGCGGCCGCGCTCTGGCGCCGCGCGGGCCAGGCCCGCACCGTGAAGTACCAGGTCAAGCGCAACGTCCGCTCCTCCCTGTCCTCGCGCACCATGCGGTGGGGCGGGGTGACGCTGCTGCTGTTCCTGATCTGGCACCTGCTGAACTTCACGATCGTCAAGATCAACCCCGCCAACGGCGACACCGGTGGCGAGGACCCGTACAACCTGATGGTCGACACCTTCGACACCTGGTGGATGACCCTCATCTACCTGGCCGCGATGCTCGCCCTCGCCATGCACATCCACCACGGCACGTTCAGCGCCCTGCAGACCCTCGGCTTCACCAACACCGCCAGCTCCCGGGCCCGGGCCCGCACCGCCGGCTGGGTGCTGGCGGTCGTCATCGGGGTCGGCTTCTCGCTGGTCCCGCTGTTCACGCTCTTCGGCGTCATCACCAAGTAAGGGAAGGCCTCACCTCCATGGCAGCCACCGACCCGTCGCACGCGACGCCGCTGAACCAGCCCTCGAAGCAGGTCTCGGACGACGCCCGCGGGTACTACGTCCCGGGCGAGCCCCTCGTCGACCCGGTCGCCCCCACGGGGCCGATCTCCGAGCGCTGGACCCAGCGCAAGTTCGACAACCGGCTGGTCAACCCGGCCAACCGTCGCAAGCTCGACATCATCATCGTCGGCACCGGCCTGGCCGGTGGCGCCGCCGCCGCCACGCTCGGCGAGGCCGGCTACAACGTGAAGTCCTTCTGCTACCAGGACTCCCCGCGCCGGGCGCACTCGATCGCCGCCCAGGGCGGCATCAACGCGGCGAAGAACTACAAGGAGGACGGCGACTCGACGTTCCGCCTCTTCTACGACACCGTCAAGGGCGGCGACTACCGCTCGCGGGAGTCGAACGTCTACCGCCTCGCCGAGGTCAGCGCCAGCATCATCGACCAGTGCGTCGCCCAGGGCGTCCCGTTCGCCCGCGAGTACGGCGGCCTGCTCGACAACCGCTCCTTCGGCGGCGTGCAGGTCTCGCGCACCTTCTACGCCCGCGGCCAGACCGGCCAGCAGCTCCTCATCGGCGCCTACCAGGCCATGGAGCGCCAGGTCGCCGCCGGCACGGTCACGCAGTACACCCGCCACGAGATGCTCGAGGTGATCGTCGCCGACGGCAAGGCGCGCGGGATCATCGCCCGGGACCTGGTCACCGGCGAGATCGAGACCCACCTCGCCGACGTCGTCGTGCTCGCCAACGGCGGCTACGGCAACGTCTTCTACCTCTCCACCAACGCCATGGGCTCCAACGTGACGGCCGCCTGGCGCGCGCACCGCAAGGGCGCCTACATGGCGAACCCCTGCTACACGCAGATCCACCCGACCTGCATCCCGGTCGCCGGCGAGCACCAGTCGAAGCTGACGCTGATGTCGGAGTCCCTCCGCAACGACGGCCGCATCTGGGTGCCGAAGAAGAAGGAGGACTGCGAGAAGGACCCGCGGGACATCCCCGAGGAGGACCGCGACTACTACCTGGAGCGGATCTACCCGTCCTTCGGCAACCTGGTCCCCCGCGACATCGCCTCCCGCCAGGCCAAGAACATGTGCGACGAGGGCCGCGGCGTCGGCCCGCTGGTCGGCGACTTCCGCCGCGGCGTCTACCTCGACTTCACCGACGCGATCGCCCGCCTCGGCGAGGACGCGGTCCGCGAGAAGTACGACAACCTCTTCGACATGTACGAGCGGATCACGGGCGAGAACCCCTACCAGGTGCCGATGCGCATCTACCCCGCCGTGCACTACGTGATGGGCGGCCTCTGGGTCGACTACCACCTGCAGTCCTCGATCCCCGGCCTGTTCGTGACCGGCGAGGCGAACTTCTCCGACCACGGCGCCAACCGGCTCGGCGCCTCGGCGCTGATGCAGGGCCTGGCCGACGGCTACTTCGTGCTGCCGAACACCATCCGCGACTACCTCGCCGACGGGCCGTTCGAGAAGCTCGACGAGTCGCACCCGGCCGTGGTCGAGGCCCGTACGTCGGTCGAGGAGCGGGTCCACCGCTTCCTCACGATCAACGGCACCCGCAGCGCCGACAGCTTCCACAAGGAGCTCGGCAACATCATGTGGGAGTACTGCGGCATGGAGCGCTCCGAGGAGGGCCTGCGCAAGGCGATCGACATGATCCGCGAGCTCAAGGCGGCGTTCTGGAGCGACCTGAAGGTGCTCGGCACCGCTGACAGCCTGAACCAGAGCCTCGAGAAGGCCGGCCGGGTGGCCGACTTCATCGAGCTCGGCGAGCTGATGTGCATCGACGCGCTGAACCGTCGCGAGTCCTGCGGCGGCCACTTCCGTGCCGAGTCGCAGACCGAGGACGGCGAGGCGCTGCGTCAGGACGAGGAGTTCGCCTACGTCGCCGCCTGGGAGTGGGGCGGCGACGACGGCCAGCCCGTGCTCCACAAGGAAGAACTCCTCTACACCGCCATCGAGATGAAGCAGCGGAGCTACAAGTGAACCTCACCCTGAAGATCTGGCGGCAGCCGGACGCTGCGACCGCCGGCGCCATGCACACCTACCAGGTCGAGGACATCTCCTCCGACATGAGCTTCCTCGAGATGCTCGACGTGCTCAACGAGCAGCTGAACGCCGTCGGGGAGGACCCGGTCGCGTTCGACTCCGACTGCCGCGAGGGCATCTGCGGCACGTGCAGCCTGATGATCAACGGCGAGGCGCACGGGCCGGAGGTCACCACGACCTGCCAGCTGCACATGCGCTCGTTCAAGGACGGCGACACGATCACCATCGAGCCCTGGCGCGCCGACGCGTTCCCGGTGCTCAAGGACCTGATCACCGACCGGGGCGCCTTCGACCGGATCATCCAGGCCGGTGGGTTCATCTCCGCCAACACCGGCTCGGCCCCCGAGGCCAACTCGGTGCCGGCGCCCCGCGACAAGGCCATGCGCGCCTTCAACGCGGCGACCTGCATCTCCTGCGGCGCGTGCGTGGCGGCGTGCCCGAACGGCTCGGCCTCGCTGTTCCTCGGCGCCAAGATCACCCACCTCGGTGAGCTGCCGCAGGGCCAGCCGGAGCGCGACACCCGCGTCGTCGACATGGTCGCCCAGCACGACCACGAGGGCTTCGGTGGCTGCACCAACATCGGTGAGTGCACCGCCGCCTGCCCCAAGGAGATCCCGCTCGACGTGATCTCCCAGCTCAACCGGGACCTGCGCACCGCTCTCCGCAACGGTCACTGACCCACCCGCACCACCCGTCGTACGCCGAGTCGGCGCTTGTGTCCGCGGACACAAGCGCCGACTGGGCATTTCGGGGTTCGACGCTTGGTCTCCCCGAGGCCCGCGCGTCGGACGTCGTACGCCGTGGTCGCTACCGCAGCCACCACGCATGACGTCCGGCTCCGCGCAGCGCGGACACAAGCGCCGACTCGGCGTACTGCTCAGTCGTCGTCGGTGACCTTGCGGACGATGGCGGCGGCTGCGGCGCCGGCGACGGCGCCGGCGGCGAACGCCGCCCTGCTGCCGCCGGGGGCGTCGTCGGAGGCCTCCTCCTGCTCCTCCTGCGAGGGCATCCGGGGCCCCTGCACCGGGGCGGCGGGCTCGACCCACCGGGAGGCGCGCGCCTCCTCGGTGGTGTACGCCCACGACGCGGAGTAGAGGATCACGCGCGAGGTGTAGTTGATCCACACCACCAGGACCAGCGCGATGCCGAAGGCCTGGAACGCCGGCTGGTTGCGGGTCGACTCCAGCAGCAGCCCGGAAGCCTGCTTGAGCGCCTCGAAGACGACCGCCCCCAGCAGCGCGCCGGACCACAGCGACCGGCGCGGCACGTGCGGCTCCGCGAGCATCCGGTACATCAGGTAGAACAGCAGCGCGTTCGCCGGGAGGCCGAGGAGGACGCCCACCAGCTTGACCAGCCAGCCGAGGTCGGCGTCCACCCCGAACCACCGCGGCACGTCACCGGAGAAGCCGGCGATGAACCCGGTCGCGGCCACCGCCACCAGCAGCACCACGCCGAGCACCACCAGCGTCAGCAGGTCGCGCAGCTTGCCCCCGACGAAGCCCGGCTGCTCGCCCGCGGGCGTCACGAAGACCGTCTGCAGCGCGTCGCGGAGCGCCGAGATCCAGCCCAGCCCGGTGTAGAGGACGCCGGCGAGGCCGACGAGCGCGGCCCAGCCCGAGTAGGTGCGGATGTCCTCGAGGGACACCTGGTCGTCCCGGTTGCCGACGATCCCCGGCACCACCGAGTTGATGGTGCGGGCCAGGTCGGGGTCGGGACCGTCGTAGAGCGCCGAGAGACGGCCGAGCGCGAACACCGCCAGCGCCAGGATCGGGAAGAACGACAAGAACGCGAAGTACGTGACCGCCCCGGCCTGCTGTGCGGCCTTCACGGAGCCGAAGTGCTCCTGCATCAGCACGACGTGGTCGACCCACGGACGCCGCCGGCGTACGTCGTCGACCTTCGTGGTGACGCGGTCGATGATCGCCGGCATCCGGGCTACCGCCTCGTGTCAGGTCCTTCGTGGAGGGTGAACACCCTGGTGGGTTGCCAGCCGAGGGCGGCGTCATGCACGTAGAGGTGGAACGCCGCGACGTCGAACTCGCACTCGAAGGTAGCCAGCCCGGCGAACGCCTCGTCGAGGCGGTCGTCGTCGAGGTGGTGGGCGATCGTGACGTGCGGGTGGTACGGGAAGTCGAGCGGTACGTCGAGCGGGCCGCTCCGCACCGCCGCGGCGAGCTGCTCGCAGTGGGAGATGCCCTCGGCCAGAGTCACGAACACCACCGGCGAGACCGGCCGGAAGGTGCCGGTGCCGCGCAGGTGCACGGGGAAGCCGGGGAAGTCGTCGGCCACCGCCGCCAGGTGCTTCTCGACCGCACCGAGCTCGTCGTCGGGCACCTCGGTCGGCGGGACCAGCGTGATGTGCGTGGGGATCATCGTCGCCGTCGTGTCGCCGACGGAGGTGCGGTAGTCCTGGAGCTCCGTGGCCCAGGGCTCGGGGATCGCCACGGCCACGCCGATGGTCGGCATGCCCCGACCCTACTGAGCCGGGGCGACGAACCCGACCCTCTGGTAGACGTCCTTGAGTGTGGCCTCGGCCACCGCGTTCGCCTGCTCGGCGCCCTGCTTGAGCACCGTGGAGAGGTGGGCCTGGTCGTCGAGCAGCTCCAGGGTCCGCTCGCGGAACGGGGTCACGAACTCGACGACGGCCTCGGCGAGGTCCTTCTTCAGGTCGCCGTACCCCTTCCCGACGTACTGGTCGGCGAGGTCCTGGACCCCGGTGCCGGTGAGGGCGGAGAAGATCGTCAGCAGGTTGGAGACGCCGGGCTTGCCCTCCGGGTCGAAGACCACCTCGGAGCCGGAGTCGGTGACCGCCGAGCGGACCTTCTTCGCGCTGACGGCCGGGGCGTCGAGCATCTCGATGATGCCCGCCGGCGAGGACGCCGACTTCGACATCTTCGCGGTCGGGTCCTGGAGGTCGGCGATCTTGGCCGTCGCCTTGAGGATGTAGGGCTCGGGGAGCCGGAACGTCTTCTTGTAGCGGTGGTTGAACCGCTGCGCGAGGTCGCGGGTGAGCTCGAGGTGCTGGCGCTGGTCCTCGCCCACCGGCACGTAGTGCGGGCGGTAGAGCAGGATGTCGGCCGCCTGCAGGATGGGGTAGGTGAACAGGCCGACCGAGGCGGCGCCCTCGCCGCCCTTCGACGACTTGTCCTTGAACTGGGTCATCCGGCGGGCCTCGCCGAAGCCGGTCAGGCACTGCAGCACCCAGGCGAGCTGCGGGTGGGCCGGCACCTGGGACTGGATGAAGATCGAGGACCGGGTCGGGTCGATGCCCATCGCCAGCAGCTGGGCGGCCGCGCGCAGGCAGCGCTCGCGCAGCACCTTCGGGTCGTGCTCGACGGTGATCGCGTGCAGGTCGGCGATGAAGAAGAACGGCTGGTGGTCGCGCTGGAGGTCCACCCACTGCCGCAGCGCACCGAGGTAGTTCCCGAAGTGGAAGGAGTCGGAGGTGGGCTGGATGCCGGACAGCACGCGCGGCCGGGCGCCACCGGAGGTCGAGGTGGGCACGACGACGTCCGGCTGGGTCGTGGTGGACATGGCGAGCATTGTTCCCGATCGCGGCCGGTCGGACGAACGCGCCCCGGCATGACCGTCCGCACGTGTGGGTAGGACCGCTCCGTGCCTCCTGACCGTCGTCCCCTCTACGTGCTGCTGGCGATGGTGCTGGCCAACGTCGGCCTGGTGTTCGGGCTGGGCGGGACCGCCGGCTCCCTGGCCCAGCACCAGCGGGTCCTCGACGAGGACACCCTCCAGGCGTGCCTGGGCGCGCTGATCGGCGACCACGAGGCCTGGATGTACGCCGTGACCGGGCCGGTCTTCGACGGGCCCAACACGGTCGCCGCCGACTTCCGTCGTACGACCCCGGCGTCGCCGCACGACGAGGAGGCGCCCCCGCCCCGGGGCCGGATGCGGTGCACGGTCGCAGCGGGCGAGAACGTCGACGCCCCGATGCGGGTCACCCGGGTGGTCGCGGTCCCGTGATGCCCCCGCTCCCCCGCTGGGCCCCGGTCCTGGTGCTTCTTGTCGTCAACCTGCTGCCGCTGTGGCTGGTCCTGGACGGGTCGGCGGAGACCGCCGACCTGCTGATGTCCTACGTCCTGGAGACGTGGGCGCTCCTGCTCCTCGCGCTGCCGGAGGTGCCGCGGGTGGTGCGGTGGGGGTTCAGCCGTCGCGACGTGCGCGGCGGTCCGGCGGTCCTGCTCGGCCTCCTGCTGGTGCCGGTCGGGCTGGTCGCCATGACCTTCTCGGTCGTCGCGGAGGTCACCTGGGACACCCGCTCGGCGCTGAGCATCCTCGGGGTGGCCCTCAGCCTGGTGGTGGGCCTGGTGCTGACCTGGTGGCAGCACGGCTCGCCGGTGCCGGGCCGGTCCGGCGCGGCCGGCGCCTTCGCGTGGCGCTTCGTCCTCCTGGTGTGCGGGGCGCTGATCGGCCTCAACGCCGCGCGCTCGTACGAGGACCTGCTCGCGCACGGCTGGGAGCCGGCCCCCCTCGGCGACGGCTGGGCCTACCCCGTCGGGCAGCGGCTCATCGAGACGGCGATCGCGCTCGACCTGTCCGCGGCCGTCGTACCGGCCTTCTTCCTGGTCAGCGTGCGCACGGTCAACGAGGTGCTCCACGAGGTCTTCCTCGCGCTGACCGACCGACGCGCCGCCCCCGAGCTCGAGCCGGAGCCGGCCAGCACCTGACCGCCCGGATCGCGGACGTGCGCGCCTCGGCGGCTCTACGCTGTCTGCTCCCCCGAGCCGGAAGGCCCCCGTGACCGAGCCGTACGACGTCCGACCCGAGTACCCCTCCTACGCGCCGGCGTACCGGCCGCTGCCCACCGCGCCCAGCGACCTGGCCACCGCCGCGCTGGTGCTGGCCGGCGTCGTCACCGTCCTCCAGGCCGTCTCGGCCGCGGCGTCGTGGTGGGCGGCCGGGTCCTACCGCGAGGCAGCGCGCGACGGCGTGCCGCCGGTCGAGGTGCTGACGGCGTACGACGCGGTCGGGTTCCTGCTGCTGGCGGCGATGCTCGCGGCGTACGTCGTGACCAGCACCTGGCTCTACCGGTCGCGCACGCTGACCGACCAGCTCGCGCCCCAGGTGAAGCAGGAGCGCCGGCCGGTCTGGGCCTGGCTCGGCTGGTGGGTGCCGATCGTGTCCTTCTGGTTCCCCTACCAGGTGGTCCGGGGGGTGCAGGTCGACCGCCCGGGCCGGCGTCCGGTCGACCTGGGCGGGTGGTGGGCCTGCTGGGTCGTCTTCATCGTGCTCAACCGGGTCAGCGCGCGGATCTCGGGCAGCGCCGAGGTGCGCTCGGACGGCGCGTACACGATCTTCGCCCTCGTCGAGACCGTCGTCGCCGCGGTGCTCGTGGTCGCCCTGGTCCGGTGGGTGACCATCGTCAAGGACATCACGGCCGGCCAGCAGCACCTGCTCCGCGCCGCGCAGTAGCAGGCACCGCTCTACACTGAAGGCCTCCAGCGCCTCCATCTCGGGAGCAGGCCGTGAGCGACGTCAGCGAGAGCGACCCCCCGACACCGCCAGGGTCGACGGCGCCACGCAGGCCCGGCGGCAGTCCCGCGCTGCTGTTCCTGATGGCGATCGCGGTCGTGCCCGCCGTGATGCTCGCCGACACCTTCGACGCCGGTCCCGCCGCGATCATCGGCGGCATGGCCGGCCTGTTCGGCCTGGTCGCGTTCATGGGCGGGCCGCTGCGCGCCGACCTGCGGACCGCCGCGGTCGTGTCCCCCCTCCTGCTCTTCGGGGCCGTCGTCCCACGGCTGCTGGCCGAGGTCTCGCGACCGGCCGCGATCGCGCTGGTCGTGGTGATCGGCTTCGTCGCGGCCCTGCTGCCGCTGCGGGGCCCGCGGTTCGCCCACACCGGTCTCGGCCTCGGGATGCTCACGCTGTACGGCTACGCCTACGCGACCCGGGGGGCGGCAGACCACCAGCAGCTGATCGCGGCCGCCGTGGCCGGGATCGTGGTCGCGGTCCTGGTGCGGGTGGCGCTCGGCATCTCCGACCCGTCCGGGCCGACCCGGGAGCAGGTCGCTGCGGTCCTCGTCGCCGACGACGCCGCCGCGGCCACGGCGACGGCCTTCGACACCTGGCTCAGCGACGGCCGGCAGCGCTGGCTCGCGACCGCGCTCGAGGGGGCCTCCCGCTACCGCCTCGCCCTCCGGGCGGGCGAGCTCACCGCCACGGCCGACCCGTCGGGGGCCGCCGCGCTCCGCACCCGGGCGGCGGGGCTGGCCGACCAGGTGCGTGCCAAGCACCCGCCTGCCTCCGACGGGACGACCGGGTCCACCGCCGTGCCCCTGGCCGAGGCCACGGCCGCGCTGGACACCGTCGAGCAGGCGGCCCACCAGCGCGACACGACCGCGGTCGTGCTCGACCGCGGGGACCGGCACGACTTCCGCAGCGCGGTGCTGCACCCGTCCGGCCGACTGCGGTCGATCCAGGTGCGGCACGCGCTCCGCACAGCGCTGGGGCTGCTGGTGATGCTGGTGGTGACCTCCGGCCTCGAGCCCGGCGACCCCCTGGTCGCCACGGTGCTGCTGACCACCTTCGGGATCCTCCAGGCGAGCTGGCGCGACACGCTCACGAAGGCGCGGAACAAGGTCATCGGCCTGGTCGCCGGGTCGAGTGCCGTCGCGGTGATCCTGCTGACCGTGCCCGGCCGCTACCTCACCGCCGTCGCGGCGGTGTCCCTCGCCCTGGGGCTCTGGTACATCGTCACCCGGCCCGCCCTGGGCGCGGCCTTCATGGTGGTCGTCAGCGTCGGTTTCAACGCCGTCACCCGTGACCTCGACCCCGGCGAGCTCCTGCTCCAGTACGCCGGGCTGACCGCCACCGCCGTCGCGGTCGGTCTGGTCCTCGGCTTCGCGGTCGTCCCTGCGTTCCGACCCGCACCGCTGCGCCAGCGGATCGAGTCGGCGACCGACGCGACCTCGGCCGTGCTGCGGGCCGCGGCGAGCGGGGTGCCGGTGCCGGAGGCCATCGCGCTGCACCGCGACGCCCAGCAGAAGCAGGACGAGCTCGTGCCGGACCGCGAGCACCTCGACGAGCACCAGCTCGCCGAGCTCGACCGGCTGCAGTCGGGTCTGCGCGACGTCGTCACGATCGTCGACACCGCCACCGTCGACCACGCCTCGCTGGCCGAGGCCGCCGAGATGCTCCAGGCCCAGGAGACCGGCGCCCCCCGACGGACGACCGGCGTGGCCCACGCGAACGGCGCCGCGTCCGCCACCCTGCGGGACCTCGTGGAGCAGTCCGGCGACGCCGAGCGGTACCTGCTGCGGACGCTGCCGGCGAGCGGCTGAGCGGCCGTCAGGCGGCGTCGGCCGCCGCGCGCTCCCCGTTGCGGTGGCTGACCGCCGACCACAGCAGGATCACCACGCCCAGCACCGACAGCGCCGCGCCGACCAGGGCGGGCGCGCGGTAGCCGTAGCCGGCCGCGATCACGAGCCCGCCGAGCCACGCGCCGAGCGCGTTGGCGCTGTTGAGCGCGGCGTGGTTCATCGCCGCCCCCAGGGTGACCGCGTCGCCGGCCACGTCCATCAGGCGCAGCTGCAGGTTGGTGACCAGCACCGACCCGACGGCGGTGATCGAGAAGACCACGGGCAGCAGCCACCAGCCGTACGGCGAGACCACCCAGAAGACCAGCATCAGGATCGCCGACCCGACGCCGGACCAGACGAGCGACTGCAGCACCGACCAGCGGGCCACCTCGCCCGCCACCCAGGTGCCGGCGACCATGCCGAGACCGAACGCGAGCAGGAAGAACGGCACCGACCCCTCGGTCAGCCCGGCCACGTCGGTGACGGTCGTGGCGATGTAGGAGTAGACCGCGAACAGCCCGCCGAACCCGATCGCGCCGGCGGCGAGCGTCAGCCAGACCTGGCGGCGGCCGAAGAACTCACGCGCCTCCTTGGCGCCGGTGGCCCCCTTGTCGCCGGGCACGGACGGCACGAACGCCAGCACCAGCGCCATGGTCAGCAGCGCGATCACCGCGGTCATCACGTATGCCGACCGCCAGCCGAGGTGCTGGCCGACCCAGGTCGCCACCGGGACGCCGATCACGTTCGCCACCGAGAGGCCCAGCATCACGCCAGCGACCGCCCGGCCGCGGTGCCGCGGCTCCGCGAGGCTCGCCGCCACCAGGCTGGCGACCCCGAAGTAGGCGCCGTGCGGGAGCCCGTCGAGGAAGCGCGCGAAGGTCAGCATCCCGTAGCCGGTGGCCACCGCGCTGAGCACGTTGAACACCGCGTATGCGCCCATCAGGGCCACCAGCAGCCCCCGTCGCGGGAGCGAGGTGGCGAAGAAGGAGAGGAGCGGGACACCCGCGACGACGCCCAGGGCGTACGCCGAGATCACGTGGCCGGCCTTGGGCTCGGAGACGCCGATGCCCTCGGCGATCTGCGGCAGCAGGCCCATGGTCACGAACTCGGTCGTGCCGATGGCGAACCCGCCCACGGCGAGGGCGAGCACCGCGAGCACGAACCGTCGCCCGCCCAGCTCCTCGTCGTCGCGAGTGGCAGGGGCCTCGGTGGTCGTCATGGAGCCTTCCGGTCGGGGGTGGACTCCTCCTCCAACCGGCCCCGCGGGGACTCCTATTCCGGACCTCGGGTGCGATTCTCCTCACCCGGCGAGGTGGGCCCACCGTCCCTCGAGCTCGCGCCACGGCCCGCTCGCGGCGATCTCGCCGTCGACGAGCACCACGACCCGGTCGGCCTGCGCGAGCGCCGCCCGCTTGGAGGTCGCGCCCAGCACGGTCGTCCCGCGCTGGCGCAGCGCCTGCCAGAGCTCGATCTCGGTGGCGGCGTCCAGGGCGCTGGAGACGTCGTCGGCGAGCAGCAGCTCGGTCTCGGCGGCCAGGGCGCGGGCCAGGGCGAGGCGCTGCACCTGCCCCCCGGAGAGCCGTACGCCGCGGTGCCCGACCACCGCGTCCGGCCCACCGGCGTCGGCGACGTCGGACTCCAGCCGCGCGTCGGCGATCGCCTGCTCGAGCGCCCGCGGGTGCCCGAGGCGGATGTTGTCGGCGAAGGTGCCGGAGAGCACCCGGGGCACCTGCGCGACGTGGGCGACCTGCGCGGGCCGGAGGAACGTCTGGGCATCGTCGACCTCGGTGCCGTTCCAGCGCACCGAGCCGGTGTGGGCGACCAGGCCCGCAAGCACCCCGAGCAGGCTGGACTTGCCGGACCCCACCTGGCCCAGGAGCAGCACCAGCTCGCCCGCCTGCACCGTGAGGTCGACCCCGACGACCCCGCGGGTGCCGTCGTCGTGGACGGCGTCGACGCCGCGCAGCTCGAGGGTGCGCAGCGGCACCCGCTGGACCGGGGCCGGGTCGGGCGCCGCCCCGCTGACCAGGTCGACGCCGGGCGGCAGCTGCATCAGGTCGACCCCACCGGCCAGCCGGCTGGTCGTCCGCTGCCAGGAGCGGGTGCCGGGAGCCTCGGTGATCACCGACCCCGCGACCCGACCGAACCAGTCGAAGCCGTTGACCGCGTTGGCCACCAGCAGCGCGGTCGCGAGGCCCCAGCCGCCCGCCTCGTGGATCCCCCAGGCGGCGACCACGCCGCACTGCACCAGCACCACCGGGACCCCGTCGAGGACCGCCTGGACCCGGTGCTCGCGCACGGCCGCGTCCACGCGCCCCCCGTCGACCCGGCGCAGGTGGCGGTGGACCGCGGGGGTGGCCGCGGCGAGCTTGACCGTGCGGGCCGACTCGAGCGCGGAGACCAGCGAGCGCCCGAACCGCGCTCGCGCCGCCGACGACTCGGTCGCCGACCGGCCCGCGATCGGGCGACCCGCCGTCGAGGCGAGGGCCGAGGCCACCATGACCGTCAGCAGCACCCCGCCGGCGAGCAGGTTGACGCTGGCGGCCGCGGTGACGGCCACGATCACCAGGCCGTTCACGAGGTCGACCCAGCGGTCGGCGTACCGCACGTAGCGGTCGGCGTCCATCGCCCGCGCCACGACCTCGCCGGCGGGCGTGCGGGTCAACCGGTGCTGCTCGGTCTGGCCGGCGAGCACCGTCATCCGCACCCGCAGCATCACCTCGATCCACCACCGCGGGTAGCGCAGGAACGCGCTGGCCAGCAGCAGCGGCGCGACGAGCAGCGACGCGACCAGCGCCACGGTGAGCCCGATCGGCTCGCCGCCGTCCTGGAGGTCCTCGACCAGGTGGCCCCAGACGAAGCCGGTGAGCGCGCCGTACGCGCCCACCAGCGCGGCGGCCAGGAAGAGGACGGCGCCGACCACGCCCCACCGCGGCTCCACCAGCAGCGCGGAGACGATGCCGCGGGTCAGGGTGGGCCCGGTGCCGACCTCGGGCAGCGACGGCGGCGGGCCGGACCGGCGTACGCCGCCGACGGCCGTCGGCGTGCCGGCGTGCTCGACCTCCGGCTCGGCGCCGCCCGCGTCGAGCAGCGTGCGGAACGGCCCGGGCGCCGTGGCGAGCTGGGCCCGCGGCCCCTGCTGGACCACGCGGCCCGCGTCCAGCACGGCCACGACGTCGGCGCGGGCCGTCGTCGAGAGCCGGTGGGCGACCAGGATGCCGGTGCGGCCGACGAGCAGCCGGTCGGCGGCGCGCACGACCAGCGACTCGGTGAGCGGGTCCATCCGGGCGGTCGCCTCGTCGAGCACGACCACGCTGACGTCGCGGACCAGCAGCCGCGCGAAGGCGACCAGCTGCTCCTCCCCCGCCGAGAGCGTGGTGCCGCCGGGGCCGAGCGGCGTGTCCAGCCCCTCGGGCAGGCCGGCGACCCAGTCGTCGAGGCCGAGCTCGGTGACCGCGGCCTCGACCGCGGCGCGCGGGAGGTCGTGGAAGAGCGTGACGTTCTCGGCGAGGGTGCCGGCGAGGATCTCGGTGCGCTGGGTGACCACCCCGACCGCTGCCCGCAGCTGCTGGAGGTCGAGGTCGAGGACGTCGGCGCCCCCGAGGAGGACGGTGCCCCGGGGCGGGTCGACCGCGCGGGACACCAGCGCCGCCAGCGTGGACTTGCCGGAGCCGGTGCGCCCGACCAGGGCGCAGGTCTGCCCCGCCGGCACCCGCAGCGACACGTCGCGCAGCGCGAAGGTGCCCTCCTCGTAGGCGAAGTGCAGGTCGCGCAGCTCGAGGTCGACCGGGCCCGGGGGCACCGGCAGCCCGCCGACCGGCTCCGGCTCGGTGCCGAGCAGCTGGCGCAGCCGCATCAGGGCCCCGACGCCGGCCTGGAGGTCGGGCAGGTGGCGCGCCACCTGGTCGATCTGCCCGACGAAGGTGGTCGTGACCAGGAACAGGGTGACCAGCCGGGCGACGGACAGGTCTCCCCCGGCGGCGAGCGCGACGCCGATCACCCCGACGGCCGCGAGCAGGCCGTGCAGCAGCACCCCGGCGCGCCGGGCGATCCGGGTCTCGACCTCGAGCACCCGCAGGAACAACTCGTGCACCCGCGCCGACTGCTCCGCGCACCGGCGTACGACGTGGGCCTGGCCCAGGCTCGCGCGCACGTCGTCGCGGGCCGTGACGCCCTCCTCCATCGCCGCCGCGTGGTCGGTCCAGGCCATCTCCTCGAGCACCTTGCGCTCGGCGACCTCGGCCAGCAGCGGCCGGACGACGAGGATGGTGCCGGCGCCGAACAGCGGGAACAGCACCCACGCCGGCCACCAGGTCAGGCCGGCGACGATCCACATCGGCACGACCGCGAACACGGTGCGCAGCGCGTCCCAGACCTGGCGGCGCACCAGCGCGCCGACCTCGTGGGTGTCGTCGTCGACCCGGTCGAGCACCTCGCCGACCGCCTGCTCGGAGAGCATCCCGAGCGGCTGGTGCAGCGCCGCGTCGAGGAGGTCGGCGCGCAGCCGGCCCTCGGCCCGGTCGACGACGCCGGCCCAGGCGGTGCGGCCGGCGGTGTCGAGCAGCGCCGCCCCGACCACGCACAACGCCAGCAGGCCGACCAGGCCCGGGGCGGGGTCCTCGGCGATCTGGCCGGCGACGACCGTGCCGAGCGTCTGGCCGATCGCGGCGAGCATCGAGCCGACGAGGGCGATGCCGGCGACCCGGCCCCGCAGGCGGCGCCAGTCGACACGGCGGGCGGGGCTGTCGGTCGGCGGGACGACCGGGCGGCCGGTGTCGGCCTCGGGGAGGGTGGCGGTGCTCATCGGCGACGACGCTACGGGCTCCCACGGACAAGCGCCCAGCGATTACCGCTGGGCGCTCGTCGCGAGGGGTCAGGCAGCGATCAGATCGTGGCGAGCGCCTCGTTGAGCGTCTTCGACGGACGCATCACCGCGTCGGCCTTGGCGTCGTCGGGGCGGTAGTAGCCGCCGATGTCGGCCGGCTTGCCCTGCACGCCGTTGAGCTCGGCGACGATGGTCTCCTCCTCCGCCGCGAGCCGCTCCGCGAGCGGCCCGAAGGTCGCCGCCAGCTCGGCGTCGTCGGACTGGCCCGCGAGCTCCTGGGCCCAGTACATCGCCAGGTAGAAGTGCGAGCCGCGGTTGTCGATGCCGCCCACGCGCCGGGTCGGGGACTTGTCCTGGTCGAGGAACGTGCCGGTCGCCCGGTCGAGGGTGTCGGCCAGCACCTGCGCGCGCGGGTTGTCGTCGTACCCCGCGAGGTGCTCGAAGGACGCCGCCAGCGCGAAGAACTCGCCGAGGCTGTCCCAGCGCAGGTAGTTCTCCTTGATCAGCTGCTGCACGTGCTTGGGCGCCGAGCCGCCGGCGCCGGTCTCGAACAGGCCGCCGCCGTTCATCAGCGGGACGACCGAGAGCATCTTGGCCGACGTGCCGAGCTCGAGGATCGGGAACAGGTCGGTGTTGTAGTCGCGCAGCACGTTGCCCGTGACCGAGATGGTGTCCTCGCCCTTGCGGATCCGCTCCAGGGAGTACGCCGTGGCCTCGGCCGGCGGCATGATCTCGATGGTCAGGCCGTCGGTGTCCCCCACGAGGTCGCTGTCGCCGAGGTACTCGCGCACCTTCTCGATCAGGATCGCGTCGTGGGCACGGGTCTCGTCGAGCCAGAAGACCGCCGGGGCGCCGGTCGCGCGGGCGCGGGTGACGGCCAGCTTGACCCAGTCGCGGATCGGCAGGTCCTTGGTCTGGCAGGCGCGCCAGATGTCGCCGGGCTGCACGTCGTGCTCGATGAGCACGTCGCCCGCGCTGTTGACGACCTGCACGGTGCCCGCGGCGGGGATCTCGAAGGTCTTGTCGTGGGAGCCGTACTCCTCGGCCGCCTTGGCCATCAGGCCCACGTTGGGGACCGAGCCCATGGTGGCGGGGTCGAAGGCGCCGTGCGCGCGGCAGTCGTCGAGGACGGTCTGGTAGACGCCGGCGTAGGAGGAGTCCGGGATCACCGCGAGGGTGTCGTGCTCCTCGCCGTCGGGGCCCCACATGTGGCCGGAGGTGCGGATCATCGCCGGCATCGAGGCGTCGATGATGACGTCGCTCGGCACGTGCAGGTTGGTGATGCCCTTGTCGGAGTCGACCATCGCGAGCGCGGGGCCGTCGGCGAGGCCCTGCTGGATCGCGGCCTTGATCGCCTCGCCCTCGGGCAGGCTCTCGACGGCGCCGAGGAGCGCACCGAGACCGTCGTTCGGGGAGATCCCCGCGGCCCGCAGCTGCTCGCCGTACTGGTCGAAGAGGGTCGGGAAGAACGCCTGCACGACGTGGCCGAAGATGATCGGGTCGGAGACCTTCATCATCGTGGCCTTGAGGTGCGCGGAGAACAGCACGCCCTCGGCCTTGGCCCGGGCCACCTGCTCGGTGAGGAAGCGGCGCAGCGCCGCGACGTCCATGTAGGTGCCGTCGACGACCTCGCCCGCGAGCACCGTGATGCCGTCCTTGAGGACGGTCTCGGTGCCGTCGGCGCCGACCAGCTTGATGGTGAGGGTGTCGTCGGAGGGGATCACGACCGACTTCTCGTTGGAGCGGAAGTCGTGCTCGCCCATCGTCGCGACGTTGGTCTTGGAGTCCGCGCTCCACGCGCCCATGCGGTGCGGGTGCTTCTTCGCGTAGTTCTTGACCGACGCCGGCGCGCGGCGGTCGGAGTTGCCCTCGCGCAGGACCGGGTTGACCGCGGAGCCCTTGACCTTGTCGTACTTGGCCCGGGCCTCCTTCTCCTCGTCGGTCGAGGGGGCCTCGGGGTAGTCAGGGATCTCGAAGCCCTGCTCCTGCAGCTCCTTGATCGCGGCCTTGAGCTGCGGGACGGAGGCGGAGATGTTGGGCAGCTTGATGATGTTGGCCTCGGGCTTCGTGGCCAGCTCGCCGAGCTCGCCGAGCGCGTCGTCGGCGAGGCCGAACTGCGCCAGGATGCGCGCGGCCACCGAGATGTCGCGGGTCTCCACCTCCACGCCTGCCTGCGCGGCGTACGCCTGGATGATCGGCAGGAACGAGTACGTCGCGAGCAGCGGCGCCTCGTCGGTGTGGGTGTAGATGATGGTGGCCATGGTGCGACGACTCCTGTGCTGGGAGGAAAGTTTCTCGACGTCAAGATACCCGGTGGGTGCGTCCGGTTCACCCTTGCACCCGTGACCAGCCTCGGCAATGTCCCCGCCGCCGGCGGGGGTGCTGGCTACAGTGGAAGTTCCCGACCGACCCGACGAGGCCGACCCCAGGAGCCCGCATGACGGACGCAGTCGTCGAGGCGCCCCCCGCGCCCACCACCTTCCAGCAGGCCGCCGCCGAGGCGATCGGCACCTTCGTGCTCGTGTTCTTCGGGTGCGGGTCGGTGGTCTACCTCAACGCCGTCGACGAGTTCGACATCGTCTCGATCGGCCTGACCTTCGGCCTCGCCGTCGCGGTGATGGCCTACGCCGTCGGGCGGATCTCCGGCGGCCACTTCAACCCCGCCGTGTCCCTGGGCGCGGCCATCAGCGGCCGGATCGCCTGGCGGCAGGTGGCGGTCTACGTCGCCGCCCAGCTGGTCGGCGCGATCCTGGCCGGCGCCGTCCTGCTGCTGCTCCTGCAGGGCTACGACGGCTACGAGGTCGACCGGTTCGGCCTCGGCCAGAACTCCTTCGGCGACGAGGGCAGCGGGTACGCCGCGTGGGCGGCGTTCCTGTTCGAGATGCTGATGACCGCGATCTTCGTCCTCGTCATCCTCGGGGTGACCGACGCGCGCAACGAGCACCCCGCCTTCGCCCCGCTCGTCATCGGGCTCACGCTCGCGGCGATCCACTTCGTCGGGATCCCGGCGACCGGCACCTCGGTCAACCCCGCCCGGTCCATCGGCCCGGCCCTCTTCGCCGGCGTCGACGCCATCCTCCAGCTCTGGCTCTTCATCCTGGCGCCGCTGGTCGGCGCCGCGATCGCCGGAGCGGTCTACCCGCTGCTCTTCGGCCGCGCCGGCGACCCGGTGCCGGGCTCGGGGCTGCGGCTGCGCCGCCCCACGCAGGCGGCCGCGGTGCCGGGCTACGGCGCCTCCGACCAGTACCAGGAGCAGTGGAACCAGCAGGTCTCGACCGGCCAGCCGATCATCCAGGACGGCTGGCAGTGGGACCCCTACGCGCAGCAGTGGATCCCGGCCCAGCAGCAGCAGCAGCAGTCCGCTCCGGTCGAGGACCCGCAGGCGCCGCCGCCCGACGACCAGACCCAGGTGCGCCCGCCGGACGACTACCGCCCGTAGGCCCCGAACGCGGTCTCGAGGCGGACCAGCCCCGTGCCCTTCTCGAAGGTCGCGAGGGCGTCGGTCCCGGCGCGGTCGGTCCACCGCACCTCGAGGGTGTCCCCCTCGAGGTCCGTGACCTCGGCGCGCGCGTCGACCGCGCCCCCGGCGTACGTCGTCCCGTAGCCGTCGCCAAGGCGCGGGGTGGCGGCCATGACCAGGCCGGCCTCCGCCCCCGTGTCGCCGAGGCGCCAGACGTTGCCGTCGTCGTCCTGGGCGAGCAGGGCGGTGGTGCTCCCCCGCGGGTCGGTGAACGTGACCTCCGTGGCCTCGATCCCCCCGACCGTGGTGGGGTCCTCGGCGACCGCCAGCGTGACCGCGCCGTCGGTCCCCTCCAGCGTCGTGGTCGACCCCGGGTCCAGCGCCAGCCACGGGTTGTCCACGCCGCCGCCGGCCGCGTCGAAGTCGTCCGGGTCCGGGGACGGGCTCGGCACAGTCAGCCCGTCGACGCCCGCGGGCGGGCTCGGATCCGGGTCCGCGGCGCAGCCTGTGGTGGACGCCGACAGCGCGAGGAGTGCGAGCGCGACGACCGTCCGGCGTACTCCTGGGCGCATGGGGGAAGCATCCCCCACGGCGCGAACCCTCGTGCCGGGGGGCGGTGTCCCGCTGCTAGCGTCGGCAGGCGGAAGAGCCCCTTCTTTCCCGGACCCGACTAGGAGTCGTCGTGAGCCCCACCCCCTTGAAGGTCGCCGTCACCGGCGCCGCCGGCCAGATCGGCTACAGCCTCCTGTTCCGCCTCGCGAGCGGAGCCCTGGCGGGTGACCGCCCGATCGAGCTGCGCTTGCTGGAGATCACCCCGGCTCTGAAGGCTCTCGAGGGCGTCGTCATGGAGCTCGACGACTGCGCGTTCCCGAACCTCGCCGGCGTCGAGATCGGCGACGACCCGGAGAAGATCTTCGACGGCGTCAACCTCGCCCTGCTCGTCGGCGCCCGCCCGCGCGGCCCCGGCATGGAGCGCGGCGACCTGCTCTCGGCCAACGGCGCGATCTTCACCGCCCAGGGCAAGGCGCTGAACAAGGTCGCCGCCGACGACGTCCGCGTCGGCGTCACCGGCAACCCCGCCAACACCAACGCGCTGATCGCGATGACCAACGCCCCCGACATCCCGCGCGAGCGGTTCTCCGCGCTGACCCGCCTGGACCACAACCGGGCGATCTCGCAGCTGGCCGCCAAGACCGGCGCCGCGGTCACCGACATCTCCAAGATGACGATCTGGGGCAACCACTCCGCGACCCAGTACCCCGACCTCTTCCACGCCGAGATCGGCGGCCGCAACGCCGCCGAGGTCGTGGGCGACCAGGACTGGATCGAGTCCACGTTCATCCCGACCGTCGCCAAGCGCGGCGCGGCGATCATCGAGGCCCGCGGCTCCTCCTCGGCGGCCTCCGCCGCCTCCGCCACCATCGACGCGGCCCGCGACTGGCTCTTCGGCTCCGCCGAGAACGACTGGGTCTCGATGGCGGTCGCCTCCGACGGCTCGTACGGCGTCCCCGAGGGCCTGGTCTCCTCCTTCCCCGTCATCACCAAGGACGGCGACTGGACCATCGTCGAGGGCCTCGCCATCGACGACTTCTCCCGCGCGCGCATCGACGCCTCCACCGCCGAGCTCGCCGACGAGCGCAGCGCGGTCACCGAGCTCGGTCTCATCTGACGCACCCCCGCACCCCGGCCCGTCGTCCTCCTCCCGGGGGCGGCGGGCCGGTGTCGTTCGTACGCCGAGTCGGCGCTTGTGTTCGCGGGGCCGTACGTCCGGGCCTCCTTGCGTCATACGAGTTGGGAAAGTGCTGGGGACAATTCGTTGCTGTTCGAACGCGTGTTCGATAGAATCGGGGCATGTCCCGAACCCCCCACCCGCTCGTCGACGGCACCGGCGTGCCCGGCGCGGACCGGGTGGCGTCCTGGGCGGCCGGCCTGGTCGAGCCCGGGTTGAGCGACGCCGAGCGGGTGGATCGGATCCGGGCTTGTGAGGACCTCAAGGCGCAACTGTGCGCCGCCCAGGCCCGGCTGAGCGTGGACCTGGACGTCTCCCAGTGCGAGGAGCAGACCCACCGCGGAGTCCCGGCCGACCAGCGGGGCCGTGGGGTGGCCGGCCAGGTCGCGCTGGCCCGGCGGGAGTCCCCGCACCGCGGCGGCACCCACCTCGGGCTCGCGAAGGTCCTGGTCCACGAGATGCCGCACGCGCTGGCCGCGATGGAGGCCGGGGTGCTCTCCGAGTGGCGGGCCACCCTGGTGGCGCGGGAGACCGCCTGCCTGTCCCGCGAGGACCGCGCCGCCGTGGACACCCGCCTGTTCGCCGACCCGGCCACCGCCGAGGGGTGGGGGGACCGGCGATTGGTCGCGGAGGCCAAGAAGATCGGCTACACCCTGGACCCCCGCGCCGTGGTCGACCGGGCCCGCCGCGAGGTCTCCGAGCGCCGGGTCAGCGTCCGCCCAGTGCCGGAGACGATGTCGCAGGTCACCGCACTGCTCCCAGCCGCGCAGGGGATCGCGGTCTGGGCGTGCCTGGGCGCCCACGCCGACCGGCTCCGCGCCCAGGGTGACCCCCGCACCCGCGGACAGATCATGGCCGACACCCTGGTGGTCCGAGTCACCGGCCAGGACACCGCCGAGGCGGTGCCGGTCGCGGTCAACATGACCCTCTCCGACCAGACCCTGATCGCCGGGGGCACCGACCCCGCCTGGCTGGGGGGCCATGGCCCGATCCCCGCCGCCCTGGCCCGCGAGCTCACCGCGACCGCGACCGAGCAGGCCCTGGCCACGCTGCGCAAGCTCTACGTCTCACCCACCACCGGCCAGCTCACCGCCCTGGAGTCGGTCGCCCGCACCTTCCCCGCCGGGCTCGGGTTGTTCCTGGACCTGCGCGACCAGTCCTGCCGCACCCCCTGGTGCGACGCCCCCGTGCGCCACCACGACCACATCGAGGACTGGGCCGTAGGTGGTCCCACGACCGGGATCAACGGTCAAGGGCTGTGCGAGCAGTGCAACCACACCAAGCAGGCCCCCGGCTGGACCACCACCACCGACCCACCCGATCCATTCGATGCGGGATCCAGTCGACATCGGGTCACCACCACCACCCCGACCGGACACCAGGTCACCTCGACCGCACCCGACCTCCCCCGACCCGCGGTGCAGATCCACACCCTCACCCGCCGGGAGAAACGACTCCTCGAGCTCGTCCTCGCCGTCTGACGCGGGGTGCCTACAGGTTCTGCCGCGCCGCCCAGGCGGCTGCGGCAGCTCTCGAGGGCACCCCGAGCTTGGTCCGGATGTTCGAGACGTGCCGGTGCACGGTGTGGGCACTGAGCGTGAGCTCCCGCGCGATCTGGGCGTCGGTGTGCCCCGCAGCGACCAGCCGGAGCACCTCCGCCTCGCGCGGAGACAGGGTGCTCGCTGCGGGGCCACCCGCCGGCGCAGCGGCCGGGCGAGGATCGCGGCCCGCCAGGAACCCGGCCGTCGCGTCGGTGACCGCGCGCGAGTCACCACGCCAGGGGAAGTGCTCGTCCCCCTGGAGCTCGACGAGGCGCGCCCCGCGGACCAGGGAGGCCACGTCCTGTCCCAGCGCGAACGGGATGGCTCGGTCCGCGCGGCGGTGCAGCACCAGGGTGGGCAGGGTGAGCGTGCGGAGCGCATCTCGCGCGTCGAGCCGGTAGGCCAGCGCGAGCTCGGCCGCTGCCGCCTCGGGAGTCGCGGCCTGTCTCTGGAACGCGGCGAAGCCGGCCCTCTCCGCAGCCGTCGCGCCCGGCATGAACAGGTCGGCGAGGACGCGCGATCCCAGGCCCCAGTGGCGCCGTACGACGTCGATGGTGAGCTCGCGTGCCGCCGGGGAGGCGATGTCCGCCCCGTGCGCGTAGCCGCCGTACACCACCAGACGATCGACCCGGCTCGGCTCGGCCGCCGCGAAGCCGGCGGCGACGACCGCCCCCGAGCTCGCGCCGAACAGCGACAGGGACTCGAGCCCGATGGCCTCCACGAGCCCCGCGAGGACAGCCACCTCGTCCTCCCGAGAAGCCGGGGATGGACCGGATCGGTCGGAGAGCCCGCAGCCCGGGCGGTCGTACCTGATGATCCGGTGCTGCGTCGCCAGGGCGCTCACGAAGCGGCGGAACCGGTGGTCCTTCCAGTCCAGGCCCAGGTGGCCGGACCACCACCCGCCGACGAGCAGCGGCGGACCGGTGCCGACCGAGGCCCACGCGACCGAGCGACCCTCAACGGTCGAGTAGCGGACGACTTGGTCCTCGTCGGGCACGCAGTCGAGTCTAGGACCGCTCGCCGGCAGCGTCCTCGGTCGTGCGCGACGCGACGCCGTGGACGACCGGCGAGACGGTCGGGAAGGCTCGCGGCATCCTGTCGGGGACCAGCTCGTCGATCCGGAACGCCGAGGCGCGCACGGTGCCCGCGAAGTCACGGTCGGGGCGGCACCCGCCCGAGAGAGCTGCCTGCAGCGGGGCGAGCAGGTCCTGGACCCGCGCACGAAGTCCGTGGCCGCGGACGTGTTCGTGGAAGAGGAACCGGCCTCCCGGTCGCAGCACCCGGTGAAGCTCAGCGAGGCCGACGTCAGGACGCCGTACCGAGCAGAACGTGAAGGACGCAGTGACGGTGTCGAAGCTGGCGTCCTCGAAGGGGAGGCGCTCGACGTCGGCGTCGAGCACCGTGGTCGGACGGGTCGCGCCCACGGTCTCGAGGGTCCGGCGCAGCGTCGTGCGGAAGTTCCGGTCCGGCTCGACCAGCACCAGCTCGGTGACGGCGCTGCCGTAGTGGGGCAGGGAGAGACCGCTGCCGACGCCGACCTCCAGGGTCCGTCCGACGGCACGCCCGAGCTGCGCCGCCCGTACGTCGGCCTGGCCGCCTCGCTCGGAGATCGACATGAGCAGCGGGTACCACCGGGTGAACCACCGGTCCAGCACCTCGCTCATCGCGGTGCCGCCACGTCGTCGCTCGTCGCTGCCCGAGCAGCGGTGAGTGCGTCGGCGAGCGCGGCCAGGTGCTCGTGGTTGGTGCCGCAGCAGCCGCCCATGATCGTGAGCCGCGGGTTGGCCCGCTGGAGCGCGAGGTACTGGGCGGCCAGCTCTGCGGGGTCCCCGGGATCGAGCTCGTCCGCCTCGTCGAGCTCCGCGTGGCTGAGCCGGGAAGCGTTGCACCGGATCCCCCGGATGCGCCGGATCCCCACCCCGTCCGCACTGATGGCGGAGTCGAAGTGCTCGGGATGGGCGCAGTTGACCATGAAGTAGGCGGGGTAGCCGTCGGTGGCCTGGTCGACCACCTGGACCGCCCGGTCGAGCGGCATCCCGTCGGGCAGGCGGCCGTCGGTCTCGACGGTGAAGGAGATCACGACGGGTACGCCGAGGGCGCGGCACGCGTCGACGATGCCGATGGCCTCGTCCGCCGAGGTCATCGTGATCGCGGAGACCAGGTCCGCGCCAGCGTCGGCGAGCGCGACCACCTGTCCCCCGTGGTAGTCCCGTGCCTCGGTGGCGGTGAGCGCCCGCCCGGGCGCGTAGCCGTCCAGACGAGGACCGACGCAGCCGCTGACGACGATCGGGGTGCCGGACGCTGTGGGGCTCTGCTCCCGCAGCTCGGTCAGGAGCTCCACCGCCAGCCGGTTGAGGCGGGTGACCTCGTCGGCCGCGAGGCCCCGCCGGGCCACCCAGTCCGGGCTCGCACGCCACGTGGCCGTCTCGAGCACCAGGCCGAGCTGGTGGTCGGCGGCGATCTGCACGTATCGCTGGTAGTAGTCGAGCAGCGTGCCCCGCCCCTGAGGGGTCGCCAGGAGCGTGAAGGCGGCGAAGTCGGGAAGCTCGAGCTGGTCGTCGTAGATCAGGCTGGTCTCCAGGCCGGCGTCCGTCAGGAACGGGCGGTCGCTCAGGATCGTCATCGGGTTCTGGGTCATGCCGACCATGAGATCGCGACGACCGGTCTTGTGGCATCGCTCGATTCGGCCACCTCCGGATGGCCGGTTCCGGCCATCCGGTCCTCGGCGGCGCCGGAACCGTCTCACCCTCGCGCACGTCCCTGAGGCATGAGGATCCAGCCGTCGCTCGCGACCGCCGCTCTCACCGCCGCGGTCGCCGCACCCGTGGCGCTCGCTCCCCCGGCTTCCGCGCTGTCGTGCGTCGACGTCTCGGCGGTGGTCGCCGACTCGAAGCAGGTGTACGCAGGACGGATCATCGACGCCCGGGACAGCCACGTCCTCGTCGAGGTCGACGAGATCTGGAAGGGCGGACCCGTCGAGGAGCAGGTCTGGCTCGAGGTGCATGCCGAGGAGTGGACGTCGTGGGCGGAGGACGGCGACGCGATCGCGGACGGGTACTCCTCGCCCGAGACCTGGGTGTTCGCCTCGGACGGCAACGGCGTGACCGGCGCCTGCAGCGCGTGGCCGCTGGGCCAGAGCCAGGGCCGGAGGACCGATGCTAGACCCCATCGCCCGGACCACCCCCGGGCCCCGGTGGCCGAGGACGCGCTCCAGGACCAGGGCGAGGCGACGCCGCCCGCCGAGGCCTCCGTGCTGCCTCGGGTCGGAGGAGGCGTCGGCGCAGCGGGCGTCCTGCTCGCCGCGGCACTCGTCGTACGCCGTCGCCGGTCGGCCTGAGCGCTCTGAGCGCCCTGAGCCCGCGCCTACGCCAGCGACGCCAGGAGCTCCTCGTACGTCGCGTCGACCGCACCCTCGACGCTGACGACGACCCGTGCGTCCGGCCGGGTGGCGAGCAGCCGGTGCAGCCCGGCGTGGTAGCGCTCGAGGACCTCGTCCCCGCCCTGGGCGGCCACGATCGCCCGCACCTGGTCGTGCCAGGCGTCGCTCGGGCCGGAGCCCCCACGGCGACCGAACCGGGCGACCGAGCCCTGCACGTCGTCCATGAGGAACCGTTCCACGAGCTCGGCGCCGGCGCGGGCCGCGCAGGCCTCGAACCGGGCCAGCTCGTCGGGGTTGACCAGCATCTGCGGCAGGACGACGTCGTGCCCGCTGCGGAGGTAGGCCTCGATCATCGCGAGGGCGGCCGGACGGACCAGCGCGCCGGCCCCCGCGAAGTCGTCGGCCCAGCCGCCGATCAGCGTCCGCAGCACGTCGATGTCGCAGTTGAGCACACCGGGGTGCTCGTCCACGTAGCGCCGGGCGAGGGTCGACTTGCCGATGCCCGGCGGACCGTTGAGGTGGATGAGGCGGGTCATCGGCGCGCAGCGGGTCCGGTCAGAACCCGGGCTGGTCGGGGATCGTCTGGGCCAGGAAGATCAGCGCCCCGCCGACGCCGGCGAGCAGCAGGCAGTCGAAGAAGCGGTGCCGTACGGCGAGCATCCCGGCGTCCCGGCGCGGCAGCACCAGGCGCAGCGCGGCCGCGAGGATCAGCGCGCCGGCGATCACCTGGATGCCGGCCCGCCAGCTGCCGCTCGCCGCCATCGCGATACCGATGGCGGTGGCGGCCAGGACGACGAGGTAGAACGCACCCCCGATCGTGGAGGGGTAGCGCCGCTCGGCGTCCTCGGCGGCCTCGAGCGCATCGATGCGCTCCAGCTCGGCGGCGACCTCCTCCTCGGTGGGGACAGGGCTCTTCCCCGATCCGGGGTCGGGATCGGGATCGGGCTCGCGGTCGGACTCGGACAGGCTCACCGTCAGCTCGTGGCCCCAGCCGGGGCCGAGGCCGAGACCTCGGCCATCGTGACGATGTTGGAGAGCAGCATCGCGCGGGTCATCGGGCCCACGCCGCCGGGGTTCGGCGACACCCAGCCGGCGACGTCCCAGACCTCGGGGGCGACGTCACCGGCGATCTTGCCGTCGACCCGCGAGACGCCGACGTCGAGGACGGCGGCGCCGGGCTTGACCATGTCGCCCCTGATGATCCCGGGTACGCCGGCCGCGGCGACCACGATGTCGGCCTCGCGGACGTGCTTGGCCAGGTCGCGCGTGCCGGTGTGGCACAGGGTGACGGTGGCGTTCTCCGAGCGGCGGGTGAGCAGCAGGCCCAGCGGCCGGCCCACGGTCAGCCCGCGACCCACGACGACCACCTCGGCGCCGGCGATCGGGATGTCGTGGCGGCGCAGCAGCTCGATGCACCCGACCGGGGTGCAGGGCAGCGAGCCGGGCACGTTCAGCGCCAGCCGGCCGAGGCTGACCGGGTGCAGCCCGTCGACGTCCTTCTCGGGGTCGACGCGCGAGAGCAGCGCGAACTCGTCGAGGCCGGTCGGCTGCTGGACGAGGAACCCGGTGCACGCGGGGTCGGCGTTGAGCCGGTCGATCTCGGCCTCCACCTCCGCCTGGGTGGCGGTGGCGGGCAGGTCGACGCGGATCGACTCGACGCCGATCTCGGCGCAGTCCTTGTGCTTCGCGCCGACGTACCAGTGCGACCCGGGGTCGTCACCGACCAGCACGGTGCCGAGTCCCGGCACGATGCCGCGCTCCTTGAGCGCGGCCACCCGGGCCGCGAGCTCGGTCTTGATCGTCCTCAGCGTCGCGCTGCCGTCCAGCTTCTGTGCGGTCACGTGCTCATCCTGTCTGGGTTGACGTTGGCTTGCACCTCACCGGGTCTCGACACGCTCCGTCGCGGTCAGTGCGCGAAGTGCCGAGTGCCGGTGAAGTACATCGTCACGCCGGCGGCGCGGGCGGCCTCGACGGTCAGCTCGTCGCGGACCGAGCCGCCGGGCTGGACGATGGCACGCACGCCGGCGTCGATGAGGATCTGCGGACCGTCCTCGAAGGGGAAGAACGCGTCGGACGCGGCGACCGATCCGGTCGCCCGCTCCCCCGCCCGCTGGACGGCGAGGCGGCAGGAGTCGACCCGGTTGACCTGGCCCATCCCGATGCCGACGGAGGCGCCGTCGCGGGCGAGCAGGATCGCGTTGGACTTCGCCGCGCGGCACGCCTTCCACGCGAACGCGAGGTCGGCCAACAGCTCCGGCGAGGCCGGCTCTCCGCTGGCGAGCGTCCACGACGACGGGTCGTCGCCCTCGGCGTCGACGTGGTCGACGTGCTGCATCAGCAGGCCGCCGCTGATCGGCCGGGTCTCGACGGCGGCGCCGGCGTCGACCGGGGCGACGAGGATCCGGATGTTCTTCTTGCCCTGCAGGACCTCGACCGCGCCCTCGTCGTACGCCGGCGCGACGATCACCTCGGTGAAGACCTCGGCCACCTGGCGGGCCATCTCGACCGACACCGGCCGGTTCACGGCGATCACGCCGCCGAAGGCCGAGGTCGGGTCGCACTCGTGCGCCCGGCGGTGCGCCTCGGCGACGTCGGTGCCGACCGCGATGCCGCACGGGTTGGCGTGCTTGATGATCGCGACCGCCGGCTCCGCGAAGTCGTTGGCGGCGCGGCGGGCGGCGTCGGTGTCGACGTAGTTGTTGTACGACATCTCCTTGCCGTGCAGCTGCTCGGCAGCGGCGAGGCCACCCTGCCCGGCGTCGCTGGTGTAGAGCGCGGCGGGCTGGTGCGGGTTCTCGCCGTACCGGAGCACGGACTTCTTGGTCCACGTCGCGCCCGCCCACGCCGGGAACCCGGTGCCCTCGGAGGTGTCGGTGAGCACGCTGCCCATCCACGAGGCCACGTGGACGTCGTACGTCGCGGTGTGCACGAACGCCTCGGCGGCCAGCCGCTGCCGCTGGGCGAGGGTGAAGCCGCCGGCGGCGACGGCCGCCAGCACGTCGCCGTACGCCGCGGGCGAGGTCACGATCGCGACCGAGGGGTGGTTCTTGGCGGCGGCGCGGACCATCGACGGCCCGCCGATGTCGATCTGCTCGACGCACTCGTCGGGCGTGGCGCCGGAGGCGACGGTCTCGGTGAACGGGTAGAGGTTCGAGACGACCAGGTCGAACGGCTCGACGCCGAGGTCGGCGAGCTGCTGGACGTGGGAGTCGAGGCGGCGGTCGGCGAGGATCCCGGCGTGCACCCGCGGGTGCAGGGTCTTGACCCGTCCGTCGAGGCACTCGGGGAACTCGGTGAGCTCCTCGACGCGGGTCACCGGGACGCCGAGGCCCTCGATGAGCGCGGCGGAGCCGCCGGTGGAGACCAGGGCGACCCCGGCCTCGTGCAGGCCGCGGACGAGGTCCTCGAGCCCGGACTTGTCGTAGACGGAGACCAGCGCACGCCTGATCGGGACACGGGCTTCGAGAGACGCATCGGACACGGTGGCTCACTCCTGGGGATGCTCGGCGGTCGGGGCACCCAGGCGGTCGATGCTCCCGCGTTCACTCCCTGGTGGTCACCCACCTGCGCCAGTCGTGTCGCGCCAGCATAACGGCCCTCAGCGGCCGTACCGGACGCGGCGACCCGCCACCGTGAAGCCCTCCCGCGCCATCCGGCCGACGGCCTCGACCAGCATCGCGCGCTCGGCGACCTTGATCCGCTCGTGGAGCGTCTCGACGGTGTCGTCGTCCTCCACCGGCACCGCCGTCTGGGCCACGATCGGGCCGGTGTCGACGCCCGGGTCGACGACGAAGAGGGTCGCCCCGGTGATCTTCACGCCGTACGCCAGCGCGTCCTCGGCGCCGTGCATGCCGGGGAACGACGGCAGCAGCGCCGGGTGGCTGTTGACGAACCGGCCGCCGTGCTCGGCTAGGAACGCCGGGCCGGCGAGCTTCATGAAGCCGGCGGAGACCACCAGGTCGGGCTCGTACGACGCGACCCGGGCGGCGATGGCGGTGTCCCACTCCGCGCGGGTCTCGAAGTCCGACACCTTGAGCACGAAGGTCGCGATGCCGGCCCGCTCGGCGCGCGCCAGGCCCTCGATGCCGTCGCGGTCGGCGCCGACGGCGACCACGCGGGCGCCGTACGCCGGGTCGCCGCAGGCGTCGATCAGGGCCTGGAGGTTGGTGCCGGAGCCCGAGACGAGCACGACGAGAGCGGCGGGTTCGGCTGGCACGCCGCGCAGTCTAGGACCGGCGCGCGGCCCGTCGTTGCCACGCGGTGGCGACGAGACCGCCGACCAGCCCGCCGACGCCGAACGCGGTCACGGCGTGCACGGTGACGTCGAGGACGAGCGGCCCGACCTCGGTCATCCGCCCCGGACCGACGGCGCCCCCGGCGACCGCGGCCGCGATCCCGAAGAGCAGCCCGGCCAGCACGCCGCCGGCGAGACCGCGGATGACGCCCTCGTCCCAGCGCTGCGTGGGGGTGCGGAGCTGGGTGCGGACGGTCGCGACGAGCGCCAGCAGCCACGGCAGCGCGACGAGGTACGCCGTCCAGCCGGCGGGCGGGCCGTCGTCGGGGAGGGCGGCGAGCAGCGGGAACATCGGCAGCGGGCCGAGCACCACGGCGGTCGGCGAGACCAGCGTGCCGACCCCGACGGCGAAGCCGGGGCCGAGCAGGAACGAGCCGGAGAACACCACGGCGTTCGGGAGCACCGTGGCGCTGAGCAGGGTGAACACCGTCCCGTCGCCGGCGTCGGTGTGCAGCTGCGACATCACGTTCAGCGCCGTGTCGAGGTCGAGGACCAGGGCGCCGAGCAGCACCACCGCGGCGAGGACCAGCCAGGAGAGGAGGATCCGGCGGCAGACCGCACCGGCCTCGCGCAGCGCGAGCGGCAGCACCGCGGCCCAGATCGCGGCACGCCCGGAGCCGACCGCGATCCCCGCGCCGCCGACGGCCAGGCACAGCACCAGCGACCACAGCACGACCCGGGCGAGGTCGGGGTCGGTGTCCGCGGAGGCGGCGAACGTGTGCGTGAGCGCCGCGACCACGACGTACCCGGCGGCGAAGAGGCCGGAGGTGAGCGGGACGGTCCAGTCGCGCTCGCCGTCGGCGATCGCGTCGGCGTCGGGCCCGTGGCCCGAGACCGAGTCGCCCAGGCGGGTGCCGATCCGCCACAGCGTCCACGCGACGAGCAGGGTGACGCCGAGCGGCACCACGTCGACCGGCACGCCCTGGACGCTGACGCCGGAGCCGTGGCCCATCAGCCAGCCGAGCGCGCCGACGCGCAGGGCGTCGCGCGGGGCGCCGTGGGCGCCGGCGTCGGTGAGGAACCAGCCCGCGACCCCCGCGCCGAGGCAGACGAGGAGGGTCGCCGCCGCGGCGGCGGCCCCGCCGAGGGTGGCCAGCAGGACGAGCGGCCGTCGGTGCCGCAGGTCGTCCCGGGCTCGGGCGGAGTCGGGGAGCACGGAGGTCATGGTCGATCCATCATCGTCGCCCCCCGGGAGGCTTCGGGGCCGCCACGCCGTCGCGTACCGTGGACTCGCCATGAGGGACCCCGACGAGTTCGACGCCTTCTACAAGGACGCCCGGTCCAGGCTGCTGCTGCAGACCTTCGCGCTCACCGGCGACCTGACCACGGCCAAGCACGCCGTCCGCGACGCCTTCGTGCTCGCCTGGCACCACTGGCGCAGGGCGACCCGCGACGGCGACCCGGAGGCCTGGGTCCGCCCGTACGCCTGGACCTACGCCCAGCGCCGGCACACCACCCGGATCTGGCACCGCGAGAAGGACCTGGACCCCGGGGTGCAGGCCACGCTGGACGCGCTGGCCAAGCTCAGCACCGACCAGCGCAAGATGGTGCTGCTCACCGTGCTGGCCCACGGCACCCTGGCGGACTTCGCGCGCGAGGTCGGCCTCCCCCGCGAGGACGCCGAGCGCGCGCTGCAGACCGGGATGGCGCAGCTCGCGATCCTGCGCGACGTCCCCACGCCGGCCCTGCGCGACCTGTTCGTCCCGCTCGCGGAGGTGGTCGACGACCAGCGCCTGCCCCGGGCGACGATCCTGCGCCGGGCCGGTGCCAACCGGCGGCGTGCCCACACCGCGCTCGGGGTGGTGGGCGCCGCCGCCATCCTGGTCGTGAGCGGCCTGGCCGTCACCGACACCGACGGGGTGCGGCCGCGGCTGGACCGGGCCACCGACGGGGCCGCCGCCGGCCCGCTCGAGACCTCACCCTCCGACCCGGCCGCACCCCCGCCGCTCACCGAGGACGCGCTCCTGACCGCGCAGCGGGTCGGTGCGCTGGTGCCGGCGCGGCGCTGGAGCGTGGCCTCCACCGACGACAACAGCGCGGGCGACGGCCTGGTGCTCCCCTGCCAGCAGCAGCGGTACGCCGACCCGCGCGGCACCGCGGCCCTGGTGCGCGAGTTCGAGAGCGTCCCGCGCCGCCGCCAGCCGGCCAGCGCGGTCGCTCAGCTCGTGGAGACCTCGGCGACCCCGCAGGCCACCTCCCGCGCCTTCAGCACCGCGGTGGGCTGGTTCGCCGGGTGCACAGAGGACCGCACCCAGCTCCTCTCGACCTGGCGGGTCGGGGGCGTGGGCGACCAGGCGCTGCTGTTCGTGCTGCGCGACTGGAACCGACCGGTCACCACGGTGGTGGCCGGGGTGGCCCGCACCGGCCAGGTGCTGACCGCGACCACGACCTCGATCCAGGACGCCGAGCGCGTCAACGCCCGGCGCAGCGCCCGGCTGCTGGCCAGCGCCGTCGACGGCGTGTGCTCGCTGCCGGACGCCGGCCCCTGCTCCGGGGCCGTGGAGGTGAGGAGGTCCCGTCCGGTGCCCACCGGCCCCGAGCCGGCGATGCTCAGCGTGGTCGACCTCCCGCCGGTCAGCCGCGTGGCCCGCCCGTGGGCCGGGACCGAGCCGCGTCGGGCCCGGGTGAACCTCGCCGCGACCCGCTGCGACGAGACCGAGTTCAGCGGCCCCGGCTGGTCGAACAACCTGACCCGCACCTTCCTCATCCCGGGTGCCCGGCTGCCGGCCGAGTTCGGCCTCACCCAGACCGTCGGGTCGCTGCCGCTGCGCCGGGCGCGCGCGTTCGTGCAGGGCGTCCGCGGCGAGCTCGCCGCGTGTGCGCGCGACGACCTGGTCGCCGACGTCACCACGGTCCTGGACCGCCGCAGCCCGGCCGAGGACATCGCCGTCTGGAACGTCACGATCGAGGTCTCCGACGAGCGCTCGGTGCGCTACCTGATGGCGGTCGTCCGCACCGGCACGTCGGTCTCGCAGGTCGGCTTCGTGCCCGCGGCCGGCGTGCAGATGTCGCAGCGCGACTTCGTCGCCCTCGCCGAGCGGGCGCGCGAGCGGCTCCGCGAGCTGCCGGCGCCCCGGCGCTAGGCCCTCAGACCGGCAGCGCGCCGACCAGGCTCCGCACCAGCTCGTAGGTATCCCGGTCGGCCGCCGCGACCAGCCCGGACGGCGGCTCCTCGGCGGGGCGGTAGGGCTCGCCGTCGAAGGTGCCGACGTGCCCGCCGGCCTCGCTCAGCAGCAGCTGTCCCGGGGCGTGGTCCCAGGGCAGCGACTTCTTGTACAGCGCGTAGTCGGCCGCCCCCTCGACGAGCTTGGGGTAGTCGATCCCGCAGCACACCCAGGTCAGGTCGAGCTCCTTGAGCGTCCCGAGCGCGCGCCCGATCCAGCTGCGCCGCGAGGTGACGCCGCGCAGCTCCTCGGCACGCGGCGGCCGCACGATCCGCTCGCCGTTGCGCCATGCACCGGCCCCGCGCTCCGCGACGTACGACGTGCGGTGCTGGGGCTGCCAGATCCAGCTGCGCACGACCTCGCCGCCGCGCAGCTCCGCGACCATCATCGCGTGGTCGGGCGACCCGTGGACGAAGTTGCGGGTGCCGTCGACGGGGTCGACGGTGAAGGAGTGCTCGGCGTCGCGGAACCGGTCCAGCAGCGCCGGGTCGGCGGCGGTCGCCTCCTCGCCGAGCACCAGCACGTCGGGGTAGGCCCGGACCAGCGCGTCGGTGATCAGCACCTCGGCCTCGCGGTCGGCCACGGTGACCAGGTCGCCCGGGTTCTTCTCCGCGACGTCGTCGTCGGACAGCGCCCGGAAGCGCGGGTTCACGACCTCCTCGGCGACCTCTTTCAGCAGGGCCAGGACGTCGTCGGTCTCCACCCGGCCAACCTACCCGGACGCACGAGGGCCCCCGGCGGTCGCCGGGGGCCCTCGTCGTACGCAGTGGGTCAGCGGGCCTGGAGGATCTCCCGCATCAGCTGGGCGGTCTCGGACGGCGTCTTGCCGACCTTCACGCCCACGGCCTCGAGGGCCTCCTTCTTGGCCTGCGCGGTGCCGGAGGAGCCCGACACGATCGCGCCGGCGTGGCCCATCGTCTTGCCCTCGGGGGCGGTGAAGCCCGCGACGTACCCGACGACCGGCTTGGTGATGTGCTCCTTGATGTACGCCGCGGCCCGCTCCTCGGCGTCGCCGCCGATCTCGCCGATCATCACGATCGCCTCGGTCTCCGGGTCGTCCTCGAACGCCTGGAGCGCGTCGATGTGCGTGGTGCCGATGACCGGGTCGCCGCCGATGCCGATGGCGGTCGAGAAGCCGAAGTCCCGCAGCTCGTACATCATCTGGTAGGTCAGCGTGCCGGACTTCGACACCAGGCCGACCGGGCCCTTGCCCGCGATGGTGTGCGGCGTGATGCCGGCCAGCGACTCGCCCGGCGTGATGATGCCGGGGCAGTTCGGGCCGATCATCCGGGTGCTCTTGCCCTGCAGGTAGGCCCACACCTCGGCGGAGTCCTGCACGGGCACGCCCTCGGTGATGACCACGAGCAGGCCGATGCCGGCGTCGATGGCCTCGATGCAGGCGTCCTTGGTGAACGCCGGCGGCACGAAGACGACGGAGACGTCGGCGCCGGTCTCGGCCATCGCGTCCTTGACGCTGCCGAAGACGGGCAGGTCCTTGCCGCCGAGCTCGACGGAGGTGCCGGCCTTGCGGGCGTTGACGCCGCCCACGATGTTCGAGCCCGCCTGGACCATGAGGGTCGTGTGCTTGGAGCCCATCCCGCCCGTCATGCCCTGGACGATGATCTTGGAGTCCTTGTTGAGGTAGATAGACATCTCTTCGTCCTTACGCGTTCGCGAGCTCGGCGGCCTTGTCGGCCGCTCCGTCCATCGTGTCGACCTGGGTGACCAGCGGGTGGTTGAGCTCGTCGAGGATCCGGCGGCCCTCCTCCACGTTGTTCCCGTCCAGGCGGACGACGAGCGGCTTGGTGGCCTCGGCGCCGAGGATCTCGAGGGCGCCCTTGATGCCGTTGGCGACCTCGTCGCAGGCGGTGATGCCGCCGAAGACGTTGACGAACACGCTCTTGACCTGGGTGTCGTTGAGGATCACGTCCAGGCCGTCGGCCATGACCTGCGCGTTCGCGCCGCCGCCGATATCCAGGAAGTTGGCGGGCTTGACGCCACCGTGCGCCTCCCCGGCGTACGCCACGACGTCGAGGGTCGACATGACCAGGCCCGCGCCGTTGCCGATGATGCCGACCGCGCCGTCGAGCTTGACGTAGTTGAGGCCCTTGGCCTTGGCCTTCGCCTCGAGCGGGTCGGCCGCGTCCTTGTCCTCGAACTGCTTGTGGTCCTCGTGACGGAACTCGGCGTTCTCGTCGAGGGAGACCTTGCCGTCGAGCGCCTCGAGGACGTCGCCCTCCAGCCGGGCGAGGGGGTTGACCTCGACCAGGGTGGCGTCCTCCTCGATGAAGACCGTCCACAGCTTCTGCACCGTGTCGACGGCCTGCTCGACCAGGACGTCGGGGAAGCCGGCCTCGGCGACGATCTCGCGCGCCTTGGCCTCGTCCACGCCCGTGCCGGGGTTGATCGGGATCTGCTTGACGGCGTCGGGGTTGGTCTTCGCGACCTCCTCGATCTCGACACCGCCCTCGACGCTGGCGATGCAGAGGTACTGGCGGTTGGCCCGGTCGAGCAGGAAGGAGAAGTAGTACTCCTCGAGGATGCTCGCGGCCGGCGCGATCAGCACGCGGTGGACCGTGAGGCCCTTGATCTCCATGCCGAGGATCGCGGTGGCGTGCTCCTCGGCCTCGTCCGGGGTCTTGGCGAGCTTGACGCCGCCCGCCTTGCCTCGGCCGCCGGCCTTGACCTGGGCCTTGACCACGCAGACGCCGAGCTTCTCGGCTGCGGCGCGCGCCTCGGCGGGCGTCGTGGCGACGATGCCGGGCGCACCCGGTACGTCGTGCTTGGCGAAGAGCTCCTTCGCCTGGAATTCCATCAGGTCCACTGACTCACCAGTCTCTAGTCGGGTATCCCGCGGCACGATAGCCCCGTCCGACCCGGCCGATAAGGGGCGGGGGCACGGACGTGGGGTGACGATCGCCACCGGCCGACGGTCCAGACCGCCTGTTTCCCCGCGTGAAGGGGGGCATGCTGGTGACGTGCCTCACAGGCGTGGGTCGAGCGGGTTTCCGGCTCCGTGATCGATCCGTTATGGTCGGGTCCGCCCGCTGGTCGGGCTCCAGACATCTGCACGCCACCCGAGACACTTCCGGAGCGACCTGATCCATGGGTAACCACCGAGCGGACCGCCGCGCCATCCGCCGCGCACCCTCGGAGACCCGTCAGGACCGGTACACCGGCCGCCGTGTCGCCGGTCGTTCGGTAACCACTCTCGAACGTTCCATTCCTGTCGAGTCGATCGCGCCCCTGGCGCTGCTCGCCCCGGTGGACCTGCCGCCGGTGCTCCCGGTGCACCTCGAGCCCGCGGCCCGCGCCGAGGTCACCACCGCGTTCGACGACGAGGCGACGCAGTCGATCCCGTTCCTCCCCGCCGCGGGCAAGGTCCCCGCCGCGGGCAAGCGCAAGGCTGTGCGTCCCGCCGCCCCCCGCGCCACGCGCTTCCGCCGCCTTCCCTCCGCGCCGGTGCTGGTCGGCATCGCCGCCCTCGCGGTCTCCGCGGGCGGCGCGCTGGTCGTCGACGGGTCCACGGACGGCTCCGACGGGCAGCCGACCCCGTTCACCCAGGCGGCCAGCTCCCTCGTCGGCACGAGCAAGGTCTCGAGCGTCGACCTGGCCGCCACCGACCGCCGCCAGGTGATCAGCCGCGACTCCGCCCGCGACGCGCTCGAGAGCGCCGCCGACAAGGAGCTGCAGGCGGCCGTCGAGAAGCAGTACCAGGCGCACACCGGCGCCCTGCAGAGCCTGGCCGAGCGCGCCGGCAAGTACGCCCGGGTCGTCGAGCAGAACACGTGGGTCGCGCCCCTCGCGGGCTACCGCCTGACCGCCACCTTCGGCGAGTACGGCCTCTGGTCGAGCTACCACACCGGCCTCGACTTCGCGGCCCCCTCCGGCACGCCGATCGTCTCGATCGCCAACGGCACCGTGACCGAGGCCGGCTACGACGGCGCCTACGGCAACAAGACCGTCGTCACCCTCGAGGACGGCACCGAGATCTGGTACTGCCACCAGACCGCCATCGAGGTCTCCGTCGGCCAGCAGCTGCGCGCCGGCGACCGGATCGGCTCCGTCGGCTCCACCGGCAACGTCACCGGCCCGCACCTGCACCTCGAGGTCCGTCCCGGCGCCGGCGACCCGGTCGACCCGTACGACGCGCTGGCCGTCAACGGCATCACGCCCTGAACCTCGGCGTCGCGCCCCGCGGCGGCTAGAGCTTCTCCACCGGCGCGTAGCGCAGCAGCAGCCGCTTGACCCCGTCGGAGCCGAAGTCGATCGAGGCGACGGACTTGTCGGCGGACCCCTCGACGGCGACGACCGTGCCGAGGCCGAAGGTGTCGTGCTGGACGCGGTCGCCGGGCTCGAGCGAGGGCACCACGCGGGCCGGCTTGGCCTTCGCCGCGGCGTCGGCGCGCAGCGCGGCCGAGGAGAAGTTGCGGCGTCCGGCGGCGGTCGGGGCGCCGAGCCGGGCGGCGGCGGGTGAGGACGACGCGACGTCGGGACGGCCCCAGCGGGTCTGCGACGCCTCGGTGCGGCGCCAGTCGACGAGGTCGACCGGCAGCTCGTCGAGGAAGCGGGAGCCGGGGTTGTGCGACGGCGCGCCCCAGGCCGACCGGACGACGGCGCGCGAGATGTAGAGCCGCTCGCGGGCGCGGGTGACCCCGACGTACGCCAGCCGCCGCTCCTCCTCGAGCTCGGTCTGGTCGCCGAGCGCGCGGGCGTGCGGGAAGACGCCGTCCTCGAGGCCGGTGAGGAAGACGACCGGGAACTCCAGCCCCTTGGCGGTGTGCAGCGTCATCAGCGTGACCACGCCGCCGTCGTCGCCGTCGGGGCTCTCGGGGATCTGGTCGGTGTCGGCGACGAGCGCCACCCGCTCCAGGAAGTCGGTGAGGCCGGGGGCGACGGTGCCGGCGTCGACGTCGGCGGGGTCCGCGGACGGGCCGGCGACGGGGTCGTCGGAGAACTCGCGCGCGACGGCGACGAGCTCGGCGAGGTTCTCGACGCGGGTGGCGTCCTGGGGGTCGTCGGACTCCTCGAGCTCGGCGAGGTAGCCGGAGCGGGCCAGCACCGTCTCGAGGACGACGTCGGCGCGCTCCCCCGCCGCGACCATCGACTGGAGCTCCTCGATCAGCGCCACGAAGCCGCGGATGCTGCTCAGCGACCGGGTCGCGAGGCCGGGCGCCTCGTCAGCGCGGCGCAGCGCCTCCCAGAACGTCGTGCGGTCGCGCTCGGCGAGCGCGTTCACGCAGGCGACCGCGCGGTCGCCGATGCCGCGCTTGGGGGTGTTCAGGATCCGGCGCAGCGACACCTGGTCGTCGGGGTTGGCGAGCAGCCGGAGGTAGGCCAGGGCGTCACGCACCTCGCGGCGCTCGTAGAAGCGCACGCCGCCCACGACCTTGTACGGCTGGCCGGTGCGGATGAACACCTCCTCGAACACCCGCGACTGCGCGTTGGTGCGGTAGAAGACCGCCACGTCGGCGGCGCGCACCCCCTGGTCGACGAGCCGGTCGATCTCCTCGGAGACGAACCGCGCCTCGTCGTGCTCGTCGTCGGCGACGTACCCGACGATCCGCTCGCCGTCGCCGGCGTCGGACCACAGGCGCTTCTCCTTGCGGCCCTTGTTGTGGCCGATCACGGAGTTGGCGGCGGTGAGGATCGTCTGGGTGGAGCGGTAGTTCTGCTCGAGCAGGATGGAGGTGGCGTTGGGGAAGTCCTGCTCGAAGTCGAGGATGTTGCGGATGTTCGCGCCGCGGAACGCGTAGATCGACTGGTCGGCGTCACCGACCACCATCAGCTCCGCCGGCTCCACCCGCTCGCCGCCGCTGTGGGCGCCGTCGTCGACCTGCTCGGCGCAGAGCTGGTGGATCAGGGCGTACTGCGCGTGGTTGGTGTCCTGGTACTCGTCGACCAGCACGTGGCGGAACCGCCGCCGGTAGGTCTCGCGCACGTCGGGGTGCGCCTGGAACAGCTGGACCGTGGTCATGATCAGGTCGTCGAAGTCGAGCGCGTTGGCCTCGCGCAGCCGCCGCTGGTAGAGCGTGTACGCCGCGGCGTACGTCTCCTCGAGCTTGTTCTGCGCGTCCTTGGCGGCCTGCTCCTCGTCGCGCAGCTCGTTCTTGTGGTTGGAGACCCAGTGCAGCAGCGGGCCGGGCTGGAAGCGCTTGGGATCGAGGTCGAGGTCCTTGATCACCAGCGACATCAGCCGCTTCTGGTCGGCCGCGTCGTAGATCGAGAAGCTGGACTTGTAGCCGAAGCGGTCGATCTCCTTGCGCAGGATCCGCACGCAGGCGGAGTGGAAGGTGCTCACCCACATGATCCGGGCGCGCTTGCCCACGAGGTCCTCGACCCGCTCCTTCATCTCGGCCGCGGCCTTGTTGGTGAAGGTGATCGCCAGGATCGAGCCGGGGTGCGCGCGGCGCTCGGAGATCAGCCACGCGATCCGCCGGGTGAGCACGCGGGTCTTGCCCGAGCCGGCGCCGGCCACGACGAGCAGCGGTGCGCCCTCGTGCACGACGGCCGCGCGCTGGGGCTCGTTGAGGCCGGCGAGCAGCTCGTCGCGCGACGGTCCGGTGCGGGTGGTGCGCGGCTCGGCCGGCGGCGCGTCGAGGAGGTGCTCGAAGCCGGGCAGGGAGGGGGTGCTCATGCTGGTGCCCAGCCTACGTGCGGCCGCCGACGGAGCGGCGCCGCGTCAGCTGTAACGCGGTGTCCACCACTGGGGCGCGGTGCTGCAGCACCGCAGAACAGCTGCGGACACCGCGTTACAGCCGGTCCGGGGGCCCAGGCCGCCAGTCACTCACAGGGGCGGTCCCGGACGCCGTCGTCCCCATATGGTCCGGGAGGGCCAGCGGGCGGGGCCGAGCGGAGCGAGCCTCCCGGGATGGACGACATCGAGCTGCGCCACCAGGTCTTCTCCACGACCGGTCCCCTGGTCACGCGCGAGCAGGCGCGCGCCCTCGGCCTCGCCCCGCGGGCGGTGGACCGCCTGGTGCGCACCGGCGCGTGGGTCGCCGTACGCCGGGGCGTCTACGCCGAGCGGGCGTACGTCGAGTCGTGCGCCCACCGCACCGACCTCCAGCGACTGGCCGACGACGCGGCCTGCCTGCGGATCGCCCGGTCGCACGTGCGCAGCCACGAGAGCGCTGCGGTGGTCCTGGGGATGCAGGTGCTGCTCCCCGACCCGCCCCTCACCCACGTGACCAGGCCGGACGTCCGCGGTTCCCGGCACGAGCACGGGGTCAAGCACCACCTCGCGCCGTACCGCCCGGAGCAGGTGCTGACCGTGGACGGCGTGCGCGTGCTCGACCACCCCCGCACCGCCCTGGACATCGCCCGCGAGCACGGTGTCGTCCGCGGGATCGTGGCCGCCGACTCCGCCCTCCGCGCGGGGGTGTGCAGGGAGTGCCTGTGGGCGGCGTTCGCCGACATGCGGTGCTGGCCGCACAGCACGGCGGTCCGGGCCGCGATCGAGCGCAGCGACCCGGGCTCGGACTCGGTGGGCGAGAGCCTCGCCCGGATCCTCGTCGAGAGGCTCGGACGCGGCCGGCCGCAGACCCAGTTCGGCCTCCGGCGCGACGGCCGCACGGCGTTCGTGGACCTGCGGATCGGTCGCCAGCTCGTCGAGCTCGACGGCAGGCTCACGTACCTGCCGCCGTCCCGCGGCGGCGTCGCCTCACGCTCGCCGGACCAGGTGCTGTGGGAGGAGAAGCGGCGCCAGGACTGGCTCTGCGGCTTCAAGCTGGGGATGAGCCGACTGACGTTCGACGACGTCTGGGGTCCGGGCCAGGCCGCCGCCCTCGCCCGGCTCGAGCGCGAGGTCGCCGACACCGAGGCGCGCTTCGGCACCGACATCAGCGACCTGGCGCCGTACGTCGTGCGCCGCCTGCCGCGTCCCGTGAGCTGTCAGCTCAGCTGTGCACCGGCGACCAGAACACCGCGACGGCGACGTTGATGACGCTGAGGGCGAGCAGCCCGACCCACAGCCCCTGCGGGATGCGCTCCTTGCGGAGGTTGGCCATCACCAGGATCAGGATGATCAGCCCGATGAGCAGCTTGACGCCGACCTTGACGTGGTTGACGTCGCCGTCGCCGGCCTCGAGGACGCCGACCAGGCCGAGCCCGGCGAGGAACGCCGTCCCGGCACCGTCGCGCATCGCGCCGTTCACGCGCTTGAACGGGTCCTTGGCCTGGGCCAGCAGGCCGCCGATGAGCGCGGCGAAGCCGAGGATGTGCACGAACAGCAGGATCTGGCGCAGGGTGTCCACGCGCTCAGCCTAAGGGGCGGTCTCGGCGACCTTCCTGCGGGAGCCGAAGGCATACTCGAGGACGAACAGCACCCCGCCGAGGGCGATCAGCGCCCCGCACCAGATCAACGAGGCCGGGTCGTCGTCGATGACGTACCAGAGCAGCGCGACGTTGCCGACGATGCCGAGCACGAGCAGGAACGTCGGGGCCCGGTACGTCGCGTCGGACTCGTCGTGGCCGCGCAGCTTGAAGGCGCAGACGATCACCATCGCGTAGACGAAGAGCAGCAGCACGACCGTCACCGCGGCGAGCCGGGTCACCAGGTCGGTCTTGACGCCGAGCTCCCCCAGGACGGTGCCGGTCACCAGCAGCCCGGAGACGACCAGCCCGGAGAAGATCAGCCCGACCCACGGGCTCTTGCGCGTGGAGTGCAGCTTGGCGAAGACGCTCGGGACGACGTCCTCCTTGGCCATGCCGTAGAGGATCCGGGACTGGGTCACGACTGCGACCAGCGTGGTGTTGGTGATCGCGATCATCGCGATGATCGCGAAGAGGGTGGTCATCGGGCCGACCGGCACCGGGAGGATGTCGGCCTTGACCACCTCGAGCAGCGCGGCCGGGGACTCCGCCAGCGTGTCGATGGGCACGGTCAGCGCCGCGGCGATCGCCACCGCGACGTAGATGATGCCGGCGCCGATCATGCCGCCGACCAGCGCCTTCGGGAAGGTACGGCGGGGGTGGGTGCACTCCTCGGCCACGTTGGCGGCGTTCTCGAAGCCGGTCATCGCGAAGAAGCCGAGCGCGACGCCCGCCACCACGGCGAGCACCGGGCTGGTGTCCCCGGGCGGCGAGAAGTCGGTGAGCACGGAGAAGTCCACCCCGCCCCGGGCGACGTGGACGACGCCGATCAGCACCACGATGGCGAGACCGGCGACCTCGACGATCGTCATCATCAGGTTGGCGACGACGGACTCGGTGATGCCGATGAAGTTCACGATGCTGAGCACGGCGACGAAGGCGAGCGACACCAGCAGGGCGGGCGGGGCCGACCAGACCTCGGCGAAGTAGTCGCTGAAGCCGGCGGCGAGGGAGCCCGCTGCGGCGAAGCTGGCGGAGAGCATCGCGACGGTGACGAAGAAGGTCAGCGTCGGGGACTTGAAGGCCTGGTTGACGTAGAGCGAGGCCCCCGCGGCGCGCGGGTACTTCGTGACCAGCTCGGCGTACGCCAGGCCGGTCAGCGTCGCGACGCAGATGCCGAGCAGGAAGGCGAGCCAGAAGGCGCCGCCGACGGCCGCCGCGACCGCGCCGATGAGGACGTAGACGCCGGAGCCGAGCACGTCGCCGAGCACGTAGAAGAACAGGAGTCGACCGGTGATGCCCCGCTTGAGCTCGGTGTCGAGGTCCTCGTGCTCCGGTGCCGGCGCCGACATGTCGTCCTCATCTCCTCGGCACGGGAGCGGTCGTCACGCGCAACGCGGCTGGTACCCGTCGGGACCCGACGGAAAACCGGCCTCAGAGCAGGCGGCGGTCCGAGGCCCAGCGGCTCAGCTCGTGGCGCGAGGAGAGCTGCAGCTTGCGCAGCACGCTCGACATGTGGGTCTCGACGGTCTTGATGGAGATGAACAGCTCCTTGGCGACCTCCTTGTAGGCGTAGCCGCGGGCGATCAGCCGCATCACCTCCCGCTCGCGCTCGGTGAGCCGGTCCAGGTCCTCGTCGACGGCGGCGACCTCGATCGAGCCGGCGAACGCGTCGAGCACGAACCCGGCCAGCCGGGGGCTGAACACCGCGTCGCCGTCGGCGACCCGACGGATCGCGGAGACGAGCTCGGGGCCGGTGATGGTCTTGGTGACGTAGCCGCGGGCGCCGGCGCGGATGGTGCCGATGACGTCCTCGGCGGCGTCGGAGACGCTGAGCGCCAGGTAGCGCGCCTCGGGCACCTGGCCGCGGCGCATCACCTCGACCCCGCCCCCGCCGGGCAGGTGCACGTCGAGCAGGACCACGTCGGGCCGGTGGGCGGCCACCGCGGCGACCGCCTCGTCGACGTCGGCGGCCTCGGCGACGACCTCGACCTCGCCGGGCCCGGCGGCCGCGAGCTCGGCGGTCACCCCGCGCCGGAACATCGCGTGGTCGTCGACGACGACCACGCGCACGGGAGCGGTCGGTCCGGGGGGCTGGCTCACGTGGGGTCCTCCTGGGTCTGGGTGCGGGGCAGGTGCAGGCGCACCTCGGTGCCGCCGCCGGGCGCGGAGCGGACCTCCGCGGTGCCGCCGTGGCGCTGCATCCGGTCCAGGATGCTGTGCCGGACGCCGTGCCGGTCGGCCGGGACGGCGTCGGGGTCGAAGCCCGCCCCGCGGTCGCGGACGAAGACGTCGACGGCGGCGGGCGTCACTTCGGCGTACACGTCGACGCGCCCGGTGCCGGCGTGCTTGGCCGCGTTGGTGACCGCCTCGCGGGCCGCGGCCACGACGGGGCGGACCTGCTCGGTGAGGTCGCAGTCACCGACCGCGACCACGTCGACCGAGACGCAGTGGGCGTCCTCGACCTCGGCGGCCGCACCACGCAGGGCGCTGGCGACGGTGCTCTCGTCGGTGGCCTCCCCGGCGTACAGCCAGGCCCGGAGGTCGCGCTCCTGGGCGCGGGCGAGCCGGGCGACGGTGACGGCGTCGGTGGAGTTGTTCTGGATCAGGGCGAGGGTCTGCAGGACCGAGTCGTGCAGGTGCGCGGCGACGTCGGCGCGCTCCTGGGAGCGCACCCGCTCCTCGCGCTCGGCGCTGAGGTCGGAGGCGAGGCCGAAGACCCACGGCCCGATGACGATCAGCAGCCCGACCAGCAGCAGTCCGCCGGCCAGCAGCCCGGCGCGCGCGGCGTCGGCGCTGGCGCCCTCGAACCCGATGACGAAGATCGCGGACACGACCAGCAGGACGCCGGCGAGCACCCGCGCGTACGACGCCCAGCCGCCGCTGCCGAAGACGATCCGCACGGGGTCGATCCGGCCGGTCTGGTTGGTCCACCGCTCGCGCTGCGCCTCGTCGGCCTGGCGCCACAGAAGCGCGAGTCCGAGCAGCCCGAGGAACGTCGGCCAGAAGACCGCGCCGCCGCCGAAGAGCGCCTGCAGCGACAGCACCGCCCCGAGCCCGAGCGCCGCCAGGGCCACCGCGGGGCCGACGTCGCTGAGCCGACGCCGCCGGGCGGGACGACGGCCGTCGCGGGTGGCGCCGGCGAGCCCGGGCGCGGTGTCCTCGAACCGGGAGTCGCTCGGCAGCATCATCCAGAGGCCGGCGTACAGCACCACGCCGAAGCCGCCGAGCAGCGCCGCCAGCAGGAACCCCGCCCGCACCCACAGCACCGGCACCGCCAGGTGCCGCGCCAGGCCGGACGCGACGCCGCCGAGGACGACGTCCTGGGTGTCGCGGTAGGCGCGGCGGGGCTCGTACGGCGCGGGGGTGGTGGCGGTGCTCATCTCCCTGCCATCGTCACACAGCGCACCGGCCCCGACCATGAGGTTCGACCCCGGTCCGACCCCGGGACCGACCCCGGTGCGGCGCCCCCCGCCTCAGGGGTGGACCACGGCAGGATCAGGGGCGTCCCCGATGGTCCGGGACGCCGGCGGAAGCGAGGGTGGAGCCATGACCACGACACCACCGGACGCTCCCGCGGGACCCGGACCCCAGGACGGCCCCGGCCAGGGCCCGCGCACCACCCGCGACGAGGTCCGCGACCTGGGCCGGCTGCGCCGGTCCACCACCGACCGCAAGATCGCGGGCGTCGCCGGCGGGCTCGCGCGGCACCTCGACGTGGACCCGCTCGTGCTGCGGGTCGTGCTGGTGGTGCTGGTGTTCTTCGGCGGCGCCGGCGTGCTGCTGTACGGCGCGTGCTGGCTGCTGGTCCCCGAGGACGACGGCAGCGAGGCGACGGTGCAGCTCGACGACCGCACCCGCAGCGTCGCGCTGATCGTGGTCGGCGTCCTCGCGGCGCTCGCGCTCGTGGGCGACTCGTGGGGCTTCATCGGCTTCCCGTGGCCGGTCGTCGTGATCGGCGCGATCGTCGTCTACCTGATCTCCCGCAACCGGCAGGAGCCGGCCGGCTCCCCCGCCGTCACCCCGACCGTCGCCCGGGAGGGCGCCACTCCGGTGCCGCCCACCCACCCGTACGCCGTCACGGCCCACCACCCGCCGTACGTCCCGCCCGCGCCGTACGTCCCGCCGGTGCCGCGCAACCCGCGCCGGCGCGGACCGCTGCTGTTCTGGTTCACCCTCGCGCTGATCGCGCTCGCCGAGGGCGTGCTGGGGATCGTCGACCTGGCCGGCGCACCGGTCACGGACTCGGCGTACCCGGCCCTGGCGCTCGCGATCACCGGCGCGATGCTGGTCGTCGGGGCGTTCTACGGCCGGGCCGGCGGGCTGATCCTGGTCGGTGCCGTGGCCGCGGTCGTGCTCGCGGCGACCAGCGCGGCCGACCGCTGGACCGAGGAGACGATCACCGCGCGGCCGGAGCTGGCCGCCGACCTCGACCCGAGCTACCGCTTCGGCGCCGGCGAGCTGGTCATCGACCTCACCGACATCGAGGACCTCGAGGCGCTCGACGGCCGGGTCCTCGAGCTCGACGTGAGCGTCGGACGGATCGAGGTCATCGTGCCCGAGGGGCTCGCCGTCGACGCGCGGGCGGTCGCGCACGGTCCGGGCAGCATCGACCTGTTCGGCGACAAGCGGGAGGGGGTCGACACCAGCGCCACCGAGCGCCGCAACGACGGGCTGGACGACCAGCCCGAGCTGACCATCGACGCCGAGGTCAACGTCGGCGAGATCCAGGTGAGGACCCGATGAGCACGACCACCACCCCCCGCCGCCTCGACAGCGGCCGGCACCCCGTCAACGTCGGCCACCTCGTGATGGGCCTGGCCTTCCTCGGCCTGGTCCTGGTCTGGGCGATCATCCAGGGCGACCTCGTCGAGGACGAGGACATCCGCTGGCTGCTCCCCGTGCCGTGGGTGCTGGCCGGGGCCGCCGGGCTGGCCGCGACCACGCTGGCGAGCCGCCGGTCGAGCCGTCAGTCCCTCGTCGACACGCCGGAGGAGACCCCGAAGAGGTGACGGGTCGGCGGGTCAGCCGAGCCAGTCCTCCAGCGCGTCGACGGCGGAGTCGGGGTGGTCGGCGAAGATGCCGTCGACCCCGGCGTCCAGGAGCGTGACCACCTCGGCCCGGACGTCGCCCTTCGCGTTCGGGTCGGTGCCGCGCTGGAAGTTCGTCGCCATGAACTGGTTCTCGTCGCGCACCGTCCACACGTGCACGACCAGGCCGGCCCGGTGCGCGTCGCGGACGACGTCGCTCGGCCGGCCGGTGGCGCCGGTGGCCGGGTCCCGCGGGAGCACCCGGTTCTTGTGCGCGCCGATCCCGTCGGCGTACCGGGCGATCCGGCGCAGGCCCGCCCGGGTGAGCAGGTCGTCGTACGTCCGGTCGTCGCCGGCCGCGACCAGGTCGTACGGCGCGCCCGAGGCGTCGACGAGCTGCGCGAGGGGGACGTCGGTCAGGTGGTCGAGCTCGCGCAGGTTGGCGGTCTCGAAGGACTGGACGATCACCTTCGACCGCTTCCGGTCCAGGCCGAACCGGTCGAGCGTGCGCACCAGCGGCTCCTCCAGCGACAGGCCGATCGAGTCGAAGTACGTCGGGTGCTTGGTCTCGGGGTAGACGCCGATCGTGCGGCGTGCCCCGCGCGACTCCTCGCGGACCATCTGCAGCACCTCGACCAGCGTCGGGACCTCGAACCGGCCGTCGTAGCGGGTGTTGTCGGGCCGCACCTGCGGCAGCCGCTCCACGGCCCGCAGCGTCTTGAGCTCGGCGAGGGTGAAGTCCTCGGTGAACCAGCCGGTCACCGGACGGCCGTCGATGGTCTTGGTGGTGCGCCGGTCGGCGAACTCCGGGTGGGCCGCCACGTCGGTGGTGCCGCTGATCTCGTTCTCGTGCCGGGCGACCAGGACGCCGTCCCGGGTGGAGACCAGGTCGGGCTCGACGTAGTCGGCGCCCATCCGGATGGCGAGGCGGTACGCCGCGAGCGTGTGCTCGGGGCGGTAGCCGGACGCGCCACGGTGGGCGACGACGATCGGCTCGGTGCGCGTGCCGGCGTGCGTGCCGGGGGCGGGGCGCGCCTCGGCGGCGGCCGGAGCGGCGACGAGGCCGGCGGTGAGGGAGAGGGCGAGACCCGCGAGCACGGGCCGGAGGGAGAGGTTCCGTGAGGTCATGTCCCGACCCCATCGGACCGGGGTGGCGACCTCGGATGCACCGGGTGAACGCCGCGTGACCAGTGGCGGTCAGACCGCTGCCGCGACCGCGCGCAGGGCGAGGTCGGGGTGGTCGGTGATCAGACCGTCGACGCCGGCGTCGAGGAGGTCCGCGGCGAGGCCGGGAAGGTCGCCGAGGACGGCGGGGTCGTCACCGAGCCGGTGCTCGACGGGGAGGTACCGGTTCTCCGCGCGCAGCGTCCACACGTGCACGTCGAGCCAGCGGCGGTGCGCCTCGCGGACCAGCCGGGTGGGCGCGTCGAGCCGCCCGTCGGGGGTGCGCGGCCGCACCAGCGCCTGGTGCACGCCGACCCCGTCGGCGTACCGCTCGATCGCGTCGAGGGCCACCGCGTCGAGCCGGTCCCCCACGTCGAGCAGCTGCACCAGCGGCACCGTGGTGCGCGAGGCGAGCCGGCGCAGGATCCCGCGGTCGAAGGACATCACCGTCACGCCGGACCGCGCGTGGTCCAGGCCCCGGCACCGCAGCTCGGCGAGCAGGGGTTCCTCGAGCGGGAGCCCCCGCGCGGCGAACCGGGCCGGCGACTTCAGCTCGATCATCACGCCGACGGCCCGCTCGCGGCGTACCGACTCGGTCCCGACCGCCGCCAGCACCTCGCCCAGCGTGGCCACCCCCTCGCGGCCGTCGTGGAGGGTGTTGCCGGGCCGCAGCGCCGGGTGCCGCTCGCGGCAGCGGAGCGTCCTGACCTCCGCGAGGGTGAGGTCGTCGGTGAACCACCCCGTCACGCGGCGACCGCCCACCCGCCGGGTGGTACGGCGGTCCGCGAGCCCGGGGTGATCGGCGACGTCGGTGGTCGCGGACAGCTCGCTCTCGTGCCGGACCACCAGGACGCCGTCCGCGGTGGGCACCACGTCGAGCTCCACGGCGTCCGCGCCCATCCGGACGGCCGCCCGGTAGGCGCCGAGCGTGTGCTCGGGGTGGTAGCCGCTCGCGCCGCGGTGCGCGACCACGGCGGGGGTGACGACGAGACGGGAGGGGATCGACCGGGTGGGGAGCCCGGCGGTCAGGACGCTCACGACCCGGTTCTGTCACGCCGCGACGGCGCGGCGGCGCCACCAGGGTGGCCGCCAGGTGAATGCCACATGATGGGTCCATGACCCTCCCCGCGCTGGGCGGCCTCACCTCGCTGCCCGCCCTGGACCGCCCCGACCTCCTCGGCCCGAGCGTGGCCGCCGCCCTGGCGTCCTGGTCGTACGCCGCCGAGGTGGCGGTCGTCGAGATCGACCCGGCGCTGGCGGACACCGCCGCGATGAGCGAGGCGTACGGCGTCCCGCTCGAGGCGAGCGCGAACTGCGTCGTCGTCGCGGGCCGCCGGGACGGCGCCGAGCGGGTCGCGGCCTGCGTGGTGCGCGCCGACACCCGCGCCGACGTCAACACCCTCGTCAAGCGCACCCTCGACGTGCGGAAGGCGTCGTTCCTGCCGATGGACCGCGCCGTCGAGGAGTCCGGGATGGAGCACGGCGGCATCACCCCGGTCGGCCTGCCGGCCGCGTGGCGGGTGCTGGTCGACGCCCGGGTGCTGGAGATCCCGGTGGCGGTGATCGGCTCCGGCGTACGCCGCTCCAAGCTGCTGCTGCCCGGCCGGCTGCTCGCGGAGCTGCCGGGGGGAACGGTCGTGGCGGGCCTCGGAGTTCCCGTTGGCTGATATCAACTGGATCACGTCACCGCTCGGTCCGTAGCGTAGGCCGGTGCGCTCCTTCCCCCTCGACCATCCCGGCACCGCCGACCACCGCTCACCGGGGCGCTTCCTCTGGTGGCTGGCCAAGGGCCAGTGGCACACCCTGACGATCGGGGCGCTCTTCGGCGTCGTGTGGATGTCGACCCAGGCGGTGATGCCGGCCGTGATCGGCCGCGCGATCGACCAGGGGGTCGCCGACCGCGACCGCACCGCGCTGGTGCAGTACGCCGCGGTGATGCTCGTGCTCGGCCTCGTCCAGGCCGGCACCGGCATCATGCGGCACCGGTACGCCGTGACGAACTGGCTGACCGCGGCGTACCGCACCGTCCAGCTCGTCGGCCGCCACGCCGTGCACCTCGGCGGCACCCTCCCCCGCAAGGTCTCCACCGGCGAGGTGGTCGCGATCGGCACCAGCGACCTCTCCCACCTCGGCCAGGTGATGGACGTGACCGCGCGGTTCGCCGGCGCGGTCGTCTCCTTCGTCGTCGTCGCGGTGATCCTGCTGCAGACCTCGACCACGCTCGGCCTCGTGGTGCTGCTCGGCGTCCCGCTGCTGATGCTGCTGGTCGGCCCGCTGCTGGCCCCGCTCCAGCGCCGCAGCGCCCGCCAGCGCGAGCTGATGGGGTCGCTGTCCAACACCGCCAGCGACATCGTCGGCGGGCTCCGGGTCCTGCGCGGGATCGGCGGCGAGCAGGTCTTCCACGACCGCTACGTCCGCGAGTCGCAGACCACCCGGCACGCCGGCGTCCGGGTCGCCAAGGTGCAGTCGCTGCTCGACGCCCTCCAGGTGCTGCTGCCCGGTGTCTTCGTGGTGATCGTCGTCTGGCTCGGCGCCCGGTACGCCGTCGACGGCCGGATCTCGGCCGGCGAGCTGGTCGCGTTCTACGGCTACTCGGCGTTCCTGATGATCCCGCTGCGCACCGCGACCGAGTACGCCAACAAGTTCGTCCGCGCCCGCGTCTCTGCGCGCCGGGTCTGCCACGTGCTCGCGCTGACCCCCGACCACACCGACCCGGCGACGCCCGTCGAGCCGCCGCCCCCCGGCGGCGAGCTGCACGACGCCCGCACCGGCCTGCGGGTGCGCCCCGGCGGGCTGGTCGCCGTCGTCAGCGAGCGGCCCGACGAGGCGGCGGCGCTGGCCGACCGGCTCGGCATGTGCGCCGCGGAGGTCGACGACCACGTCCGGCTCGGCGGCGTACCCCTCTCGGCGATGCGGCGCTCCGACGTACGCAGCCGGGTCGTCGTCTCCGACACCGGCGCGACGCTGTTCAGCGGCCGGCTCGCCGATCGGCTGGACGCCTCCGGCACCGGCGACGTGACCTCGGCGCTCGACACCGCCTCCGCCGACGACATCCTCGAGGCGCTGCCCGACGGCCTGGACACCGTGGTCGCCGAGCGCGGCCGCACCTTCTCCGGCGGGCAGCGGCAGCGGCTGGTCCTGGCCCGCGTGCTCACCGCCGACCCGGAGGTGCTGGTGCTGGTCGAGCCGACGTCGGCCGTCGACGCCCACACAGAAGCGCGGATCGCCGCCCGGCTCCGCGCCCAGCGCGGCGGCCGCTCGACGGTCGTGGTCACCAGCAGCCCGCTGGTGCTCGACGCGGTCGACGAGGTCGCGTTCCTGCGTGACGGCGTCGTGGTGGCCACCGGCAGCCACGGCGAGCTGCTGGAGAGCTGCGTCGACTACCGCGCCGTGGTCACCCGCGAGACGGAGGTGCCGGTGTGAGCACCGCCCTCCCGGTCGCCGACACCCGGTCGCTCCGTGCGTACGTCCGCCGGCTCGCCCGCCGCCACCCCCGGATGCTGTACGGCGCGGTCGCGCTGCACGTGAGCGCGGCCGTCGCCGGGCTCGCCGCGCCCCGCCTGATCGGCGAGCTGGTCGAGGCCGTCGAGACCGGCACCAGCCTGGGTCACGTCGACCGGGTGATGATGCTGCTCGCCGGCTTCGTGCTGCTGCAGACCGTGCTCACCCGCTACGCCCGCTACGTCAGCCAGGTCCTCGGCGAGGAGGTGCTCGCCGAGCTGCGCGAGGACTTCGTCGGCAACGCGCTCGCGCTGCCCGTCGGGGTCGTGGAGTCGGCCGGCTCCGGCGACCTGCTCACCCGCACCTCGCGCGACGTCGACCAGCTCGGCTGGTCGGTGCGCTGGGCGCTGCCGGAGTGGACGATCGCGGTCGTCACGGCGGTGATCACGTTCGTCGCGGCGATCAGCGTCGGCTGGTGGGTGGCGCTGCCGTGCCTCCTCGGCGTACCGCCCCTGGTCATCGGCCTGCGGTGGTACCTCGCCCGCGCCAAGGACGGCTACCTGCGCGAGAGCGCGTCGTACTCCCAGATCAACGCGACGCTCACCGAGACCGTCGAGGGCGCCCGCACCGTCGAGGCCCTCGGGCTCGAGGACGAGCGGGTGCGCGCGATCGACGACGACATCCACGAGTCCTTCCTCGCCGAGAAGTACACGCTGCGGTTGCGCACCGTGTTCTTCCCGAGCATGGAGCTGTCCTACCTGATCCCGACGGTCGGGACGCTGCTGCTCGGCGGCTATCTGTACGCCGAGGGGCGGGTCTCGCTGGGCGACGTCACCGCCGCGGTGCTCTACGTCCAGATGCTCATCGACCCGGTCGACCGGATCGTCTCGATCCTCGACGAGCTGCAGCTCGGCGCCGCGTCGCTGGCCCGGCTGCTCGGCGTCGCCGAGGTGCCCGACGACCGCCAGGTCAGCGGGGCCCGGCCGGACGGCGAGGCGATCGAGGCGCGCGACGTGCGGTTCTCCTACGTCGAGGGCCGCGACGTGCTGCACGGCATCGACCTGAAGGTCGGCGTGGGCGAGCGGATCGCGATGGTCGGGCCGTCCGGCGCCGGCAAGTCCACGCTCGGGCGGCTGCTCGCCGGCATCCACCCGCCACGGACCGGCGCGGTGACCGTCGGCGGGGTCGGGCTGGTCGAGCTGCCGCTCGACGAGCTGCGCGGCCACGTCGCACTGGTGACCCAGGAGCACCACGTCTTCGTGGGCACGATCCGCGAGAACCTCGTGCTCGCGCGCCCCGGCGCCACCGACGACGACGTACGCGCGGCGCTGGACGCGGTCGACGCGCTCGCGTGGGTCGAGGCGCTGCCCGAGGGGCTCGACGAGCTGGTCGGGTCCGGCGGTCGTGCACTCTCGGCCGCGCAGGCGCAGCAGGTCGCGCTGGCCCGGCTGGTGCTGGCCGACCCGCACACGCTGGTGCTCGACGAGGCGACCTCGCTGATCGACCCGCGCGCCGCGCGCCACCTCGAGCGGTCGCTGGCCGCCGTGCTCGAGGGACGCACGGTGATCGCGATCGCGCACCGGCTGTTCTCCGCCCACGACGCCGACCGGGTCGCCGTCGTCGAGGACGGCCGGATCTCCGAGCTCGGCTCGCACGACGAGCTGGTCGCCGCCGGCGGGTCGTACGCCGCCCTCTGGGACAGCTGGAACGGCAAGCACTGAGGCTTGCCGTTCCAGCGGTCAGTGCCCGTCAGGCGTCGGCGTGCTCCAGGCCGGAGATGCGCAGGCCGGAGTGCACCTTGTACTTGCGGTTGATCGAGATCAGCACGGCGGTGAACGGCTCGAGCTGGCGGGCCAGCCGCAGCTTGCCGGCGTCGATGCCGCGGCGGCTGGTGACGGCCTGCGCGAGCTCCATCGCCACCTCCTTGGCCTCGACCACGTCGCCGACGACGAGCACGTCCTCGTCGAGGTAGTCGTCCTCGCCCCACAGCAGCACCGCGGAGACGTTGTGGAAGGCGCCGACGACGGTCGCGCCGGGGGCCAGCCGCTGGGCGGACTCGGCCGCGGAGCCCTCGCCGGCGTCGACGACGCGGCCGTGCGCGCCGCGCTTGTCGAAGGCGAGCGGGTTCACGCAGGAGATGACGATCTTGTCCTCCAGCGGCAGCGAGGCGACCAGCTCGTCGTGGCCGTCGTACGGCACGGCGAGGACGACGACGTCCGCGGCGTGCACGGCGTCCTCGTTGGCCGCGCCCGCGACCTCGCCGGCGCCCTCGACGCCGCCGAGCCGCTCGACGACCTCCTGGGCGACCGTCTGGGCCTTCTCCGCCGCACGCGAGCCGAGGATCACCGAGTGGCCGTGCTTGGCGAAGCGGTAGCCCAGGCCCTTGCCCTGCGGCCCGGTGCCGCCGATCACGGCGATGCGGTAGGTCGTCAACGTTGCTCCCTGTCGATGTGTGCTGCTGCTGAGGTCGGATCGAGGATGGCACACGCTCCCGCGGCCCGCGCCGACGGCCGAACGGCGGTCATTACCCCTTGGTAACCTCGCGCCATGAAGCTCTCGACCCCCCTGATGTACGCCGGCAACCCCCGCGAGTCCGCCGACCAGGTCGCCGCGCTGGAGAAGGCCGGGCTGGACACCGTCTGGGTGGCCGAGGCCTACGGCTTCGACTCCCCCACGCTGATGGGCTACCTCGCCGCCAAGACCGAGACCGTCGAGATCGCGGCCGGCATCCTCAACGTCTTCTCCCGCACCCCGGGCGCGCTGCTGCAGACCGCGGCCGGGCTCGACAACGTCTCCGGCGGCCGCGCGGTCATCGGCCTCGGCGCCTCCGGCCCGCAGGTGATCGAGGGCTTCCACGGCATGCCGTACGAGCGCCCGCTGGGCCGCACCCGCGAGGTCGTCGACATCCTCCGCCAGGGCCTGCGCCGCGAGACCCTCGTGCACGAGGGCCGCAACTTCACCCTGCCGCTCCCGGCCGACCAGGGCCTCGGCCTCGGCAAGCCGCTGAAGCTGCTCACCAAGCCCGAGCGCGCGGACGTCCCGATCTGGATCGCCTCGCTCGGCGACAAGAACGTCGAGATGACCGCCGAGATCGCCGACGGCTGGCTGCCGCACCTGTTCTACCCGGAGAAGGCCAACGACGTCTGGGGCGACGCGCTCGCCCGCGGCGCCGCCAAGCGCTCGGCCGACCTCGGCCCGCTGCAGATCAGCGCCGGCGGCATGGTCGCGATCGGCGAGGGCGCCGAGACCAAGGCGATGCTCGACTTCGCGCGGCCGGTCTACGCGCTCTACGTCGGCGGCATGGGCGCGCGCGGCAAGAACTTCTACTTCGACGTCGCCTGCCAGTACGGCTACGAGAAGGAGGCCCGGGAGATCCAGGACCTCTACCTCGGCGGCAACAAGCGCGACGCCGAGGCCAAGGTGCCGATGGAGTGGCTGGAGGCCGGCAACCTCGTCGGCCCCAAGTCGTACGTCGAGGAGCGGATCGCCGCGTTCCGCGAGGCCGGCGTCACCAACCTCTCGCTGGTGCCCGCCTCCGAGGACCCCGCGGCCACCATCGCCCAGGTCAAGGAGATGGTGTCCTGAGCCAGCAGCCCGAGAACGCCGAGGGGCCCTTCTTCCACGGGACGAGGGCCGTGCTCGCGCCCGGCGACGAGCTGGTGCCCGGGCACGGCTCCAACTTCCAGGAGGGCCGGGTGCTGCGGCACGTCTACTTCACCTCCCTGCTGGAGACCGCCGCCTGGGGCGCCGAGCTGGCGACGGCGCTGGCCGGGATCGAGGGGCGGGGACACATCTACGTCGTCGAGCCGACGGGGCCCTTCGAGGACGACCCGAACGTCACCGACAAGAAGTTCCCCGGCAACCCCACCCGCTCCTACCGCACCCGCGACCCGCTGCGCGTCGTCGGCGAGGTCGAGGACTGGGAGGGCCACTCCCCCGAGGTGCTGCAGACGATGCTCGACAACCTCGCGCGGCTGCGGGAGCAGGGGCTCGACGTCATCGAGGACTGATCGCCGTCGGCCGGGCTATCGTCGCGAGCATGTACGAGTACAAGTGTGTGGAGATGCGATCGAAGATCTTCGGTGGCGCATTGTCCGGCGACAAGCTTGAGAAGGTGCTCAACGAGCACGCGGCTCAGGGTTGGCAGTTCAAGACGATGTCCGCGGTGGACGTCAAGGGGCGGATCGGACCAGGCGGGACCGACGGCCTGCTCCTGACCTTCGAGCGCGAGAAGAAGTAGCGCCCGGCCCCCTCCCGGAGACGCGGCTTGCCCCACCTGGCACGGTGAGTACGTGGCGGTGCGCGTAGGGCTGTGTGGGTGGACGATCTCGCAGGCGTCGTACGTGCGTCGCTTCCCGCTCGTCGAGGTGCAGCACACGTTCTATGAGCCACCGGCGGACGCCCTGCTGGCGCGCTGGCGGACGCAGGTGCCCTCCGACTTCGAGTTCACGATCAAGGCGTGGCAGGTCGTCACCCACGAGTCCAACAGCCCCACCTACCGGCGCCTCAAGCAGCCCCTCCCGGAGAGCGCCAAGGGACAGGTCGGGGCGTTCCGCACCACGCCTCCCGTCCTGGCCGGGTGGCAGCGCACCCTCGAGTGCGCTCGCGTCCTGCAGGCCACCGCCGTGCTGCTGCAGTGCCCGAAGAGCTTTCGCCCGACGACCGAGAACGTCGCCCGGCTGCGCTCCTTCCTGTCGCAGGTGGAGCGGCCGACCGGGCGGCTGCTGTGGGAGCCCCGCGGGGAGTGGCCCACGCAGCTGCTCACCGAGCTCTGTGCCGAGCTGGACCTCGTCCACGTGGTCGACCCGATGCAGACCGAGACGGTGACGCCGGAGCAGACCTACTACCGCCTGCACGGCACCACGGGCTCGCGGCACGTCCACACCGATGACGAGCTGCGCCGGCTTCGGGACCTGGTCGACGGCCGCCCGTCCCCGTACGTCATGTTCAACAACCTGCCGCGCACCGGCGACGCAGACCGGTTCCGCGCCCTGCTCGCCGGCTGAGCGGCCTGCCGGCACCGGATCCTCAGCGAGCGGCGCTCCGGTCGGCGCGACGCCGCGCACGGTAGGCGCGCGTCTTGAGCTTGTTGCCGCAGCCGTACTCGCAGTAGTGACGGGAGCGGTTCTTCGACTGGTCGTAGTACGCCCACTCGCACTCGTCGAAGGCGCAGATCTTGAGCCGCCACCAGTACCCCTCCGCGCGGGCCTCGTGGGCGGCCAGCCCGATGCGGGCCAGTGCGCCGGCGACGCCGTCCTCGGTCGGAGCGGCGACCACGCCGCCACCGTCCCACCGCAGGCGGATGGGGAGCGCGCCAAGCGCGTCGTCGAGCATGGGGAGCGGCGCCTGCTCGGCCGCGTGGTTGAGCTCGAGGGCGTCGCGCAGGCCCTGTCGCAGCCGCACGGATGCCTGACGCTCGGCCTCGTCGGCCTCCGAGCCCTCGTCGAGCACCCCGTGGCCGACCAGGAAGCCCGTCAAACCCGCGGCGGTGTCCAGCTCGTCGGTCCCGAGCTCGCGGTCGAGGGTGTTGACGAAGTCGCGCAGCAGTGCGGCCGCCAGGGGGATCCGGTCCTCCAGCGCACCGTCGTCCGGCACCCGCTCGCGCGTCACGACACCAGTGTAGTCAATTTGGTGGTTGCACCCACCTGAACACCGGCGTAGCTTGTTGACTGGTGTTGAGGAGGTTGACCATGGGTCACCACTACGGATACGTGAGCGAGAAGCTGATCGACGGCCCGCTGCTCCCACGGCGGCGCCAGCAGCGCAGGGCGGCCCCCCGGTCCACGGCCAGCCGCGGTGAGCGCTCGAGGAGGCGCGCACGGTCATGACAGACATCCTGAAGGGCCGCTTCACGGCGGACGCCGGATCGCTCGGGGACGACGTGGTCGTCTTCCTCATCGGGATGAGGATCAACAAGCCCTGGAAGGTCGGCGCCTGGTGGCCGGTCTTCACCGCGATGCCGAAGATGCTCCGCTACCTGGCCGAGCACCCCGACAAGGGCCTGCTCGGCTACCAGCAGGCTCTCCTCCCGTCGCCGCTCGTCATCCAGTACTGGCGCTCCTTCGACGACCTGGCCCGCTTCGCGCGGGATCGCGAGGACCCCCACCTCGAGGCCTGGCGGCGGTTCAACAAGCGCGTCGGGGACTCCGGCGACGTCGGGGTCTGGCACGAGACCTTCCGCGTCCGGACCGCGGACATCGAGACCCTCTACGGCAACATGCCGCCGTACGGGCTGGCCGCGGCCAGCGCCGTGGTCCCCGTCGGCCGGGGACGCGAATCGGCTGCTGCTCGGATCGGCGCCACCGACACCGACGAGCCCGCGCTCCCGCCGTACTGACGAGACGCACCGGCCCGCCGGACCCGCGTCCGGACCGCCGCGGACTTTGCCAGGATGTGCGGATGCGCGCAGTGGTGGTGGACGCCGCCCGGTCGCGGCCCGAGGTCCGAGATGTGCCGGAGCCTTCGGCGCCCTCCGGTGGCGTGGTCGTGCGTGTGGTCGCCACGGGGATGTGCCGCAGCGACTGGCACGCCTGGGCGGGACACGACGAGGTCGCGTTCCCGCACGTACCCGGCCACGAGCTCGCCGGCGAGATCGTGGAGGTCGGCGCGGGCGTGGCCCGGTGGACGGTCGGAGACCGGGTCACCGTCCCGTTCGTCTGCGGCTGCGGCCGCTGCGCCTGGTGCCTGGGCGGGAACGCGCAGGTCTGTCCCGACCAGCAGCAGCCGGGGTTCACCCACTGGGGTTCGTTCGCTGAGTACGTCGCGCTGCACGCCGCGGACACCAACCTGGTCGCCATCCCCGAGCAGGTCGGCTTCGCGACCGCGGCCGGCCTCGGGTGCCGGTTCGCCACGGCGTACCGGGCGCTCGTCGGGCGCGCGCGGATCGCGGAGGGCGAGTGGGTCACGGTGATCGGCGCCGGCGGCGTCGGTCTCAGCACGGTGATGATCGCTAGCGCGCTCGGCGCCCGCGTGGTCGCGGTCGACCGCAACCCGGAGGCGCTCGCCATGGCCACCGAGCTCGGCGCCGAGCACACCCTCCTCGCCGACGGGACCGACATCCCCGCGGCGGTGGGCGACCTCGTCGCGGGTGGCACCGACGTCGCGGTCGATGCCGTCGGCAGCGAGCAGACCTGCGCCGACGCCATCCTCAGCCTGCGACGTCGGAGCCGCCTCGTGCAGGTCGGACTGCTCCCGCCGATCGGCGGGCACCCGCGGGTGCCGATGGACCGGGTGATCGCGTGGGAGCTCGACGTCCTGGGGAGCCACGGGATGGCGGCGGCCGACTATCCCGGGATGCTGGCGCTGATCGAGGCAGGATCGCTGCGACCCGACCGGCTCATCGAGCGCACCATCGGACTCGACGATGCCGCGTCCCTGCTGCCGGGATTCGACCAGGCGAAGGTGGCCGGGATGACCATGATCGACCCCACCCGCTGAGCGGGTCGGTGCGTGAGGATCTGGAGCGGACGCGAGGATTTGAACCTCGACCTCTTCCCTGGAAGGGAAGCGCGCTGCAACTACACCACGTCCGCGTGGCCAGCCTCTGACGAGCCTGACGCGTCCCCAGTATGAACCAGCGCCAGGGCTGTCCGGCGCCCGGGTACGGCTTCCGAGCTACCGGGGAAACAGGGAGTAGCAGCGGGGTAGGGGGCCGTCGGTCCGCTCGTCCCAGTTGGAGGGCTTGATGAAGCAGGCGTGCTCGACGTACTGCATGTCGGCGACGGTGGTGCGGTCAACGGCGGGCGCCTGGTCACGGCGGTCCGGGATGGCCTGCGCGCTGTCCCCCGTGACGATCAGCAGCGCGCCGATGCAGGTGGCAGCTGCGGCGACGAGTGCCGCGGCGGGACGGTGGTTGATCGACGATGTGGTCATGACCCGACGGTCCGCCGGGTGCCGTTGGCGCGGAATGCGACATTCGCCGGTGGAACATCCGCGTACGCCAGAACGCGTATGTCCGACCCGGCCCGGTCGTCGTAGTTTGGAGCAACGCAGACTGCGGAGGTTGCGCCGTGACGGGTCGCTGGAGCATCACCGACACCGATGTCGGCGCCTTGCTCGACGTACTAGGTCGACACCAGCCAGCTACCTCGGACGACATCTTCTATGCCGACGTCCTCACCGGTCTGCGCGAGCTGATCCCGTGCGACGAGATCGCCTTCCAGCTCATGGATGTGGCCGAACAGCGAGTCAGAGTGCTGTGCGCGTCCGACTCCGGAGTGGAACGCGCCGAGTCCGTCGGCATGGACAACGAGTGGCACACGCTGTTCTGGCAGCAGTTCTGGGGAGAGCACGGCTGCGCCGGTCCGGTGAAGACCGGCGACTACACGACGGTTCTCCACCATGCGGAGACAGCACGCAGCCGGGCGCACGACAACACGCCGTTCGGGTCGCTGATCAACGGGCTGGGTCTCAAGGACGAGGTCCTCGTGCCGATGACGCCCCTCGGCGGCACGGACCGACGCCTCCTGCTGTGGCGCACCACGGACTATCCCGACTTCTCCCCCCGCGAGAAGGCGATGCTCGCGCTGGCTCGCCCGCACCTGGCCGAGCTGCACACGCAGCGCGACCGGGAGTCTCGGGGCGAACCTCACCTGACGGCACGTCAGTGGGAGGTGCTGCGCCAGGTGGCCACCGGAGCCAGCAACACGCAGATCGCCCCCACCCTCGGGCTGTCCGAGGCGACGGTGCGCAAGCACCTCGAGAACGTCTTCCTCCGCCTGGGCGTGCAGAGTCGGACCGAGGCCTTGGCTCGCGTCCATGGGTTCCTCGACGTGTCCTGAGGCTGGATGCCAGCTTGCGGTCGAACACCGCGGCGGCGCGAGACAGTCCTCGCGCCGCCGGTGTCTGACTCGGATCTAGATGATGGGGAGCTGGCCGCCGTCGATGGTGAGGGTCACCCCGGTCACCCACTGCGCGCGGTCCGAGGCGAGGTAGGCGACGGCCTCGGCGATGTCGCGCGGGTCCCCGGGACGACCCAGGGGAACGCCGGCCGTGATGTCGGCCAAGGAGACGTCCATCGCGTCGGCGAAGGTCTGGTTGATTACGTCGGCGCCGGGGGTGATCACGTGGCCCGGCAGGAGCGTGGCGACGCGGATCCCGGCGGGAGCGAGCTCGGTGGCCAGCGCCTTGCCGTAGGCGTTGAGCGCAGCCTTGGCGGCGCCGTAGTGGGCCAGCGGCGGCACCGGCATGAGCGCCGCGGCGGAGGAGATGTTGATGATCGCCCCGCCCGCGCCGGCCTCGCGCAGGGCCGGCAACAGCGCGTTGGTGACCCGGATGGCGGAGAGATAGTTGAGGTCGAGGGCGTCGAGCCACTCCTCGTCGGGGATGGAGGAGATGCCGCCGAGGTGGGTGCGTGCGGCCCCCGCGTTGTTGACGACGATGTCGACACCGCCGAGCTGGTCGAGTGCTGCGGCCGTGAGCTCCAGGACGCCGGCGAGCGTGCTGATGTCGCCCTGGATGAAGGTGGCGGCCTTCGGCGTCTCGTCGGTGGCGGTCCGCGCCGTGGTGACGACGGTGGCACCGCCGTCGAGCAGGCGCTGCACGATGGCGGCCCCGATACCTCGGGAGCCTCCTGTGACGAAGGCGCGCTTGCCGGTGAGCTCGGTGGGGTCTGCTGGACTAGGGGTTCTGAACATACGGTCCACTATGACAGGTTCTGGACCGTTCGTCCAGAAGTTCTCGACCAAAAGTTCAGAACTCGCTAGGATGGAGGCATGGCGCGACCGAGGAAGTTCGACGAGCAGACGGTCATGGCGGTCGCGCGCCGGCAGTTCAACGAGACCGGCTACCACGGCACGTCCGTCGACGACCTCTCCCGCGCGACGGGGCTCAGCAAGGGCAGCCTCTACGGCGCGTTCGGCGACAAGGAGGCCTTGTTCCAGCGGGTCTTCGACGAGTACTGCACCGCAGCCGAGGAGGGCGTGGCAGCCCTGGTCGAGGGCCCAGCAGACGAGGCGCTCGATCGGATCCGCGCGTGGCTCGCGTTCCCGGAGGGTGGCATCGACCGGCGCGGGTGCCTGCTGGCGAAGGGCACCGCCGAGCTGGCGTGGGAGAGCGACGCCGTCGCCGCACGCTCGCTCGCCACGTTCGAGGCGCTGTTCGACAGCTGCCGGCAACTGGTCGAGCAGGCGCAGGCCGCCGGGCACATCGACCCGAACGCCGACGCCGCAGCACTCGGCGGACTGATCGTCACCACGCATCGCGGGCTCGAGGCACTCGCCAAGGCGGGAGTCGACGCGGCGACCCTGAACCGCATCGCTACCGCCGCCGTGGACAACATCGCCCTCGATCCGACCCCCGTGTAGGCACCACGGACAGCAATCTCGATCGGCGTGACGTGTCCAGAAGCGCCCCCAGCTTCGTCGTCGGTCGCTTCACCTGGACGCGTCCCTGCCGTCGGGGCGAGGGACGGTCCGGATGACTCGGACCAGCGTCGAACTCCAGACGCTCGACCAGGGCTTGACGGTCAGGCAGCTGATGACCCGACCATCCAACCGCCTGCCGCGTACGGCCTCCCTGCGCCGAGCAGATCCAGCGTTTCGCCGGATACTGGGACATGGCCACCCTGCGCACGAGGCCCGAGGGGTCCTCTCCGATCGAACTCGAGATGCCCCCTCGGCTGGCATCCTGGAACAAGGTCGGTGACCCAGAACGCGATCGGTTAGACGTCTACCTCAGTCATGTGCGCGAACTGACCGCCGGATACATGACTACCGACGCGCCCCTCGCACTTGAGCTCCAGGTCGGTATGGGCCTGCGGCCGCTGGCGCACGAGAGTGATCTGGACAACTACCTAGAACCAGTCCTGCGCAACCTCGGCGCGAACCGGTTCTGGGCGGCGTTCGGGACAAAGCACGCTGAAAAGCACTCCACCGTCGCGGTCGGGCCGACTACTCCGACCGAGCCGCCGCGAGGTCCCGATCTATTCGTCGAACCCCTCGGGAGCTACGAGAAGCGAGCGTGGCTTCTTCAAATCGAAGACGCATGCGCCGCCGCCGATCGTCTTGACCCGGAAGGGCATGGACCGGTGCGCCTGATCGTCGCCTACGACCTCGGGCCGCGGCGGACGTGGGTGAACCTATGGAAGCCGACTATCGACGCGCTCGGACCACTGCTTGGGACAGTGCCACGGCCGACTAAGGCGCACGATGACCCCCGTGACGGGCGAATCACGGCGCTCGAGCTGCACCGCACCGTCGATCCCGACGCCGGTAACGACATCAAGATCAGCTTCTGGTGGGACCACCTCGAGCCATCGTGACCGTCGGTGCACCAGGAACATGGTCGGTAGATCAGTGCGTCCGCGACACGGCGCAGTGAGCCGCCTCCGACTGTGTGGTGGATCCGCGGCGCCGCTCCCCCGTCACCTCCCAGCCCCGGTCAGGTGCCGTTCTCGGTCAGGGTCGTGGGCGGCAGCCAGTCGGCCCCGAGGAGCTGCGCGAGGTCGGCGAGGCCGGTGGTGTCGCTTCCGACCGTGTCGGAGGCTGCGGCGATCCGCTCCACCATCACCTTGCCGACCTGCTCCTCGACCGTGCCCTCGGCGTACGCGATGTGCCACGGCGAGACCTGGTGGTCGCGGTGGGTGCGACCGGTCACCTGCCGGGCGGCGATGCCCGAGAAGCGGGCCTGGTGGAAGACGCCGACCCGCGGCTCGGTGCTCGCCTGGCGGCCGCCGGCGAGGGTCTCGCCGGCGTGCAGGCTGATGGAGGCGACCGTGGTGAAGACGCAGACCTTCGCCTCTCCGGTCTGGAACCGGAGCCGCTCCGCCTCGGCGTCGAACCGGTCGCGGCCGTAGATCGAGGCCACCTCGATGCCGGAGTCACGCAACCGGTCGGCGATCGGGTCGGCGGCGGTCGAGACGAACTCGACGGAGCACGCCACCTGTCGCTCGGACTGGACCTGCTGGTCGATCCAGGCGACCGTCGAGTCGACGCGGATCAGCCCGGCCTTCTGCCGGAAGCGCAGCAGCGCGGCCCGGCCCTTCGCGACGTTGCGGCCGCGTCGGGCGATGTCCATCTCACGACAGAACTCGCCCCACTCGGCCTCGTACGCCGTCCGTTCCGCCGGCGTGAGCGCGACCGGCATGCCGGAGATCGGCACCGGCCCCCAGGGCGCGGCGCGGTGCAGCATCGCCGGCGGCCGCTCGTCGGAGAGCCAGCCGCGTACCAGCTTGAGGTCCGCGGCGCGGCGCCCCGGATCGGTGGTCCAGGTCGCGCCGTACCGGCCCGGCTCCATCCCGACGCCGTGGCGCTCGAGCGCGGCGGCGAACGCGACCCCGGGTTGCGACGCCGAGGTCCACTCCCGCATCGGCTCGCCGAGCACCTGCGCGTAGGCGGGAGCGAGGTACGGCAGCTCGAGGGGCGTGTGCCCGGGCGTTGCGGTCGTCGCGATCACGAACGGCGCCTTGTCGTGCGGCTTCCCGTGCCCCGAGATGCGGGCCCAGAGCTTCCACCGCTTCGTCGTCGTTCGTCGCAGCGCGTGCGCCTCGTCGGCGATGATCACGTCCCACTCGTGGGCCGTGACCTTCTCCAGCCGGTCCCACGTGATCACGACCCATTCCAGGCCCCCGTCGCCCAGCGCCGCGATCGTGCGGCACCAGTGGCCGATGGTGATCGCGGCGGGCCGATCAGCCACGACCAGCACCCGCCGCGCGCCGCGGAGGTCGCCCACCGCCATCGCGCCGAGGACCGCGGAGATCGTCTTGCCCACGCCGGGCTCGTCGGCCAGCAGGAACTGCCGTCCGCCCGCCGCGGCGCGCTCCGCGATCGCGTCGGCCGCCTCGAACTGGATCCTCCGGGGCTCGAGCTCCTCGGTCGGCTCGGGCACGGGCGTCGGATCGCCGGGGTTGAGGGTGTTCTCGACGAACCGACCGAGCGTGTGCGGCCCCGGGGCGTACGGCGCGAGGTGCGCGGGCACGGCGCGCCCGACGTACAGGTGGGCCTTGACCGCCGGATGCCAGGTGGCGCCGTCGACCGCTGTCCCGTACGGGACGTCGAGCACCCACAGCCGCTCCCCCGGCCCGGCGGTCGGCAACGGCCGCTGCGGCTGTCGCGTCCCGCGTCGGCGCGGTGACGCGCTGCGCCGACCAGCGCTGGATCGACGAGGACTGGACACCCCCGGACGCTACCGGGAGCTTTGCCTCACATAGCGCTGGCTCGCCCGGGTCCGCCGGCCGGCGATCTGGATGACGGAAACTCGCCGCCGTCAATGGCCAGGGGGCACACCGGGCCACCCACTGCGCACGGTCTGACGCGAGGTAGGCGGCTCCGCAATGGAGGAAAGGACAGCTCGTGTCGGCGATCTGAAGTTCGAGTCCCTTACATCCAAGGAGCGAGGTAGCCGGTGCACTCGGCGGGCTTGGTCGCGGTGTAGAGCGAGGAGACGTCGACCATCACGCGGCCCGATGCCGGGATGAGGTCTGGATACTCGCCGGAGCCGCCGATGATCTCGCCGGCCTTGTTCGTGCAGACCACCTGCAACGACGACCCCTCGAGCAACTCATCGGTCGGGTTGGTGACTTCGAACCGCGCTCCGTAGGAGTCTGAGTACTCCGGCTGGTAAACCTTGCCGGGGAACGTGCCCCAGTCCTCGGAGGTCTGGTCGTCGAAGGTTCCCTCGTCCTCCACGAGGACCGAGGCCTCGACGGTTGCGGGCTTCTTTCCCTTCGGCACCTCGACCTGAGTCGCGACCGGGAGCACCTGTCCTGGCCAGCTGAAGTGAGACACCTGGGAGCCGCTTGAAAGGAGCTCGCCGGACTCGTCCAGCAGGTTGAAGTTGACGGTGACGGTCTGTCCGGCGTGATCGTCGTTGTTCTGCACACGAGCGATCGTCCAGGCGTACCCGTACTGGGCGCCGAAGCCGGAGTCCACCAGGGTCCACGGCTCATCCTCAGGTGACGGAGCACCGCTGCCTGCGTCGATCCCCGCAGCGTCGGGGAGCTTGTCGCTGACGTCTTTCCCGAGGTCCGCGGACTTGAAGATGTCGGCGTAAGCCTCGGCGTCAGAAGGGTTCATGTTCCCTGTGACGCGCAGGAGCAGGTTGTCGCGGACGGTGCTCCACTCGCTTCCCAGGAGGCTGCTGCCGGACTGCAGATCCTGGATGTAGTCGGACCGCTTCTCAGCGTCCTTCTCCGAAGGCCACTCCTCGATAGTCGCTCCGCAGTCGACCCCCGGCTCGTCCCCTTCGCAGGACACTCGCGAGTCGAACATGACGGTCGCGGCCGAGTACCCGTTCGGGCGTCCGATGAGGTCATTCGGGTCGTTGTCTTCGTCGAGCTTGACCAACTCAATGACGTCTGGGATCTGCGACTGGAGGACCAGCGCCGCGCTCTGGGCGGTGGGGCTGCTCGCATCCGCGGAGTCGTCAGAACCGCCGCCGCAACCAGCAAGCAGGACCAGGGCCGCACAGGCCGCAAGCGTAGTTCGCATGGGCTGGACCGTAGTGCAGCCAGCGGACTCCCAGGCAGGCGCCAAGAACGGCGGGCATCATCGAACGAGCCTCCCCTTCCTAGCTATGACTCGTACATACGAGCGCGTCCGGTCATCTCGCCGCACCAGACGTGGGGGTTGTTCGTTCTCAGGACGTGCGCGCCGATCCTCTGATCTCCTTGACCGGCACAGGCAACACGACCTCAGGCAGGAAAGTAACCGTGACCGACTCGCAGAACCAGCACAACGCGGAATCATCCGCACCCGACGATCAGGTCGGGGAACAGTCATCTCCGCCTGCCTGGACGCCCATGGGCCGACCTGATTACGCCGCTCCAGTTTCGCCGCGCCGCAGCCGTAAAGGCCTTTGGGCGACCCTCGTCGCCATCGTCGTGGTGCTGGCGATCTCGGGGGCCGTCGCCGCGGTTCTCATCGTCAACCATCGAGCCGATGTTGCTGCGCAGGAACGGCGCGACGAGGCGGCGCGCGAAAGGGCCGAGGAGGAGCGCCTGGCCGCCGAGGCAGAAGCAGAGCGAGCGGCCGAAGAAGCCGCCGAGCAAGTGCGCGTACAGGGGATCTACGACAACTGTGTCAGCCAACTCGGGCCACTCCTCAACGCCCTCAACATCGTCGATGCCCGTCTCGACGTCGGCCTCAGCCAGCAAGAACTATCCGACCTCGTCGGCAAGGTCTCGGTGGCGTACAGCAAGATGGATGTGCCGAGCCTGGGCAAGGACGACTGTCTGACGGCGGGCGCCAACCTTGAGTCCGCCTTCAACCAGTACGTAACGACCGTGTCCGACTGGAACGACTGCATCTTCGACTACGGCTGCGACACCGACGACATCGAGCCCGCCATGCAAGCGAAGTGGACGGCCGCCTCGAACCACATCGATAAGGCACGCCGGGCGATGGAGCGTCTGAACCCTTCAAGCCCAACCTTCAACGGACCCGGAAGCGCCGCCTGACGATCAGCCAGTGGGCCGGGCAAGACGGGGAGTTGCTCTTTGCCTTCACCAACAGGGTGCGCTCGCAAGCGGTAGTAAGACGCACCGGCTGGAGCGCCGCGTAGGCCAGACAAGTCGAAGCTCGCCGCCTACCCTGCTGGGGGGTTCTGCAGGGCCCCAAGGCGGGAGCGGCGAAGTGAGAGCAGTCATCCATGGCCAGTACGGCGGTCCTGAGGTGCTCCGCATCGAGGACGTGCCGATGCCCTCGCCCGCCGCCGGTCAGGTGCTGATCAAGGTCGCGGCGACCTCGATCAACCTCAGCGACTGGGAGTGCCTGCGTGGCTCGCCCGTCTACGCGCGGATCGGCGGCTGGCGTTCTCCGGCGCGCCCGACGCTCGGCTCGGACATCGCCGGCGTGGTCGAGGCGACCGGCGACGGGGTGACCCGTTTTCGCGCTGGGGATGAGGTGTACGGCGACAACCTCGCGCTCAAGGGCGGCTTCGCGGAGTACGCCGTGGCACCGGAGTCGGTGCTGGCCCGCAAGCCGTCTGCGTTGACGTTCGCGCAGGCCGCGACCGTCCTGCAGCCGGGAGCGATCGCCTGGCAAGGGACCAGCTGGGCACGGCCAGGGTCGCGGGTGCTGATCAACGGCGCCGGCGGAGGCTCGGGGTCGTTCGCCATCCAGCTCGCGAAGCGAGCGGGTGCCCACGTCACCGGCGTCGACAACGGCAAGAAGCTGGACTTCATGCTGTCCCTGGGCGCCGACCACGTGGTCGACTACACCGCGGACGACTTCACGCGCCTGTCCCAGCCCTTCGACCTGATCCTGGACCTGGTCGCGCATCGGTCGGTCTTCGCCTACCGGCGCGCGCTGAATCGTGGGGGCCGCTACCGGTGTGTCGGTGGGTCGGTCGGCACGTTGCTCCGGGTGCTCACCGCCGGTTCGGTGCTCGGGCTCCTCAGCCGCCGCTCCATCGGGGTGCTCGCCGTGAAGGCGGGCCCGGTCCGCTTCCAGCCGCTCGCCGACCTGTGCGCTCAGGGGGAGATAGCGATTCCCATCGACCGGACCTTCTCCCTCGAGGAAGCCCCTGCCGCGCTCGCGTACGTCGGAGAAGGGCAGGCGCTCGGCAAGGTCGTGATCGTGCCGTCATAGGGTCGCTGCGCCGAGCCGGTCCTCGCGACGCTGCTGCGTCTGTGACGCGTCAATGTGGCGGCTGATGCAGCGGAAGGACGCGGGTCGCACGACCGCGGCAGTAACGTCGCATCATGCAGATGGAGTCGGCCGACGCATGGTCGGGATGGGCATCAACGCTTCTCGGCGCAGTTCTGGGGGCCCTTACTGTGGTACTTGGCGTGCTCTTGGCGTACCGGTACGGCGAGCGCTCCCGCCGCGACGAGCTGCGAGAAGCCGACGCACGGAAGGCAGCGGACGAGCGCGCTGCCGCCGCTGCTCAGCTCATGGTCGAAGTCAGCAATCTTCGCGACGATGTCTGCGGACGTAGGAGGGGCTTGGCGGGCACGGCAGTGCTGTGGCGCATGCGTAATGCGTTGTTCACTACCTACGTGCCACTGGGCGGCTATCCCAGCTATCGCGTGGTCCACGACTTCTACGACACGTCCCTCGCTTGGCGGCAGTGGGTCCGTGATTCGCAGTTCTTGGTGACGGCGGACGAGTTGACGTCCACGTATCCAGTCGTGCAGGGATACCAGAAGGCGCTCGCTGGCTATGGCGACGGGGTGATCGAGGTTTTGCAGGACCACCTCGAGGATCCCGCGCTCACATTTGTGCCGCCCGCTCTACCTACGCTGCCGCAGTTGCCCAGGCCTTAAGCCAGCCGACCGCGCCGGACCAAACCGATGCGCGTTACCCGTGCTACCGGTGTCGGTTGTGGTGGACTGTGAAGCCGTGTGTTTGCGCGAGGCACGGACCGCGGCGATGGCGAGGGCGCGGACAGGCACACCACACCGGCAACAGCAGGGTCGTTACGGCCACAGGCGGTGGAGAGACATTTCCGGGCCGCACGGATCGGGGCGATCCGGTAGGGCCAGTACGGACTGCGATGTCGAATGGGTGCAAGTAGCGCTTCGTGGGCATCGGAGGGCGCGTTGATCACGCGTCCGGGTTCGCGAGCGGTTGTGAGGAGGGTTCGACTCGAGGAGACGTGCAAGACCTCCCGTGCTTGGGGAGTTCAGCGAGTGTCTTGCACGCGCGAGCGGGTCGTCCATCGGCACCGAGGTTGCAATGAGCCCCTGCTGCCGTTGAGACGGACAGACGCACGCTGCGGCGCGCGGCCCCAGGGGTGGTCAGCAGAAGCGGGTCGGGCAGAGCCAGCCAGGGACATTGACGTCGTCGTCATCATCACCGTCGATATACACGTCAAAGTCGTCGTCCTGCACCTGCGCCTGCTCCCGAGCCCACTCCTTATCCTCATCCAGCACGTAGTAGACGAAAAGTTGGCCGACGCGAAGTCGGGTTCCCGCGACTGGCCAGGCAAGCTTCGTGTTCCGAAGGTCTGTCCCGTTCCTTGGAGCGAGGAGTCCCCTGCGGGCCTGCCCCTCAGCGCGGGGCTCGATCGAGGGGTCGAACTTCAGGTCCGTCCGGTAGGGAGGGACCGACTCGATCCGTTTCGACCTTCGCGTTTCGTAGCCGCGCGGGTATCGGACGAGCACCAATTCTCGAATCTTGTCGAACGTGGGGTGGTACTGCAGGAACTCGTCGCCGTAGCCGAGGTTCTCCTCGTAGTAGCCGCCGTATCTCTTGCGGATCTCCGGCATCCGGGGGTGGTTGCGAAACCATTGGTACTCGCGGTCCCTTAGGAGGAAGACGGTGAGGGTCTCGTCGAGGTCGAGCGAGCTGCCTCCGGCTGGGACCGTCCTGATCACATTCCAGTGCTCGGCACCACCGATCTTGCGGCGCCGTGGTGCGAGATCGCGAAGGTCGGTCTTCGCGTCCGGGTTCGCGTCCTTGAGCTCAGCTTGCGCTTTGTCCAGCCTTAGGCCATCGAGCTTCGGCACCGTCCAAGTTTTCGGCTCCGGCTTCCCTGACCTCTCACCCTTTTCAGGGGTCTCCTCTAGGGCGCCACCGATTGTGCTCAATACGGTGAAGAGCAGAACGACGGCCAGGACTGCAGTAAGGATCTTGTGCCGTGAGAACCAGGAGCGCTGGCCGCTGGTTATCCACGCCGAGGGCTTGCCGGTCCGGGCCGCACCGGTCCGCGGGGTCGTGTGGGCCGGCTGCGGCGGGACCGGATGGAAGTGCTCGGCCCATTGGGCGCCGTTCCAGTACCGCAACCTCGTTGAGTCGTGCGGGTCGTGGTACCACCCGGCTGATGGGTCCGGCATACCTGGAGCGTAAAGCGATGGTCGGTTCTTTGCGGAGGAACCGTCCCAGACGGCCAACTTGAGGTCTGCTGGGACTCGTATGACGAGCCGCTCGCGCGTAATAAAAGAAGCGCACTCCCGTCGGGCATGAGCGGGCGGCGTCACGCGGCCCCGAAAGCGGCGAAAGGGGCTAGCCCGTCTACCGAGCCAGCGAACGCGTGATCACGGCATTCGCAGCCCGCTGGAAACCCGCGACCACAGCCTCTAGCGTGAGCCGCCGCAGCAACGGCAGCGTGGCCTCGAGCCGAGCGGCCTCCTCGGGGGTGTGCGCGTCTCGGCGGTACGGCGCGAGCACCTCGGCGCGGAGGATCTCGGTGAGCTCGTCGGCGAGGGCGTCCATGTGGCGGGTGATCGCGTCGCCGGCGGCGCCGATCCCCTCGGGGGCGATGTCGAGGTCGAGCAGCTCCAGGCCGATCCGCAGGTTGGGCATCGCACGCCAGCCGCGGCCGTGGCGGGTCAGCAGGCCCAGGCGCACGAGCAGGTCGAGGTCGGTGGCTGAGAGCTTGCGTCCCGCCTCCGCCTCCAGCTCGCGCTTGGTGACCTCTCGCGCCGGCGAGGAGGTCCAGGAGGTGAGCATCGTCCGCTGGAGCGCGATGTCCTCCACGGTGGCGTCGTCCGGCAGCGACGCGACGTACCGCTCGACGGCCTGGAGGGTGAACCCGTGGTCCTGCAGCGCCCGCACCAGCTCGAGGTAGGCGCGGTGCAGCGGCCCGTAGTAGGCCACCCGCCCGCGGCGTACCGGCGCCGGGAGCAGCCCCAGCCCCGCGTAGTACCGCGTCGTGCGCACCGTCAGGCCGACGGCTGCGGCGAGCTCGTCGACGGTGAGCAGGTCTTCCTCGGTCACGACTGGCACAGTAGACCTTGAACCTTGACAGCGTTGCTGTAACAGTTACGTCGTCATCCACGACTCGTAGGAGCCCTCATGCCTGACCGTCCCACCATCCTCGAGCAGGAGCACGAAGACTTCCGCCGCACCGCCCGCGCGTTCCTCGAGCGCGAGGTGGTCCCCCACCACGAGCAGTGGGAGAAGGACGGCCAGGTCGACCGCGCCGTCTGGACCAAGGCCGGCGATGCGGGGCTGCTCTGCTTCGACGTCGAGGAGGAGTACGGCGGCCCGGGGATCCGCGACTTCCGCTACAACATGGTGCTGGCCGAGGAGATCTCCAAGGTCGGCGCGAGCGGGCTCGGCTTCCCGGTCCACAGCGACATCATCGTCCCCTACATCAGCCAGCTCGGCACCGAGGAGCAGAAGAAGCGCTGGCTCCCGGGCCTGGTGAGCGGCGAGCTGATCTCCGCGATCGCGATGACCGAGCCGGGCGCCGGCTCGGACCTCCAGGGCATCAAGACCTCCGCCGTCGACCAGGGCGACCACTTCCTGCTCAACGGCTCGAAGACGTTCATCAGCAACGGCATCCTGGCCGACCTCGTGATCGTCGTCGCCCGCACCGACCCCGACGCCAAGCACCAGGGCATCAGCCTGCTGGTCGTCGAGCGCGGCATGGCCGGCTTCGAGCGCGGCCGCAACCTCGACAAGATGGGCCTCAAGGCCCAGGACACCGCCGAGCTGTTCTTCGACAACGTGGTGGTGCCCAAGGAGAACGTGCTCGGCGACGAGGGCGCCGGCTTCATCAACCTGATGGTCAACCTGCCCCAGGAGCGGATCTCGATCGCTGCGATCGCCATCGCCGCGATCGAGCACATCCTCGACCTGTGCCTGGACTACGCCAAGGAGCGCGAGGCGTTCGGCAAGCCGATCGGCAAGTTCCAGCACAACCGCTTCCTGCTCGCCGAGATGGCTACGGAGGCGCACATCGCGCGCCTCTTCGTCAACGACTGCGTCCTGAAGCTCAACGCGGGCCAGGTCGACACCTCGCTCGCCTCGATGGCGAAGTGGTGGACCACCGAGCTGCAGAAGAAGTTCGCCGACCAGGGCGTGCAGCTGCACGGCGGCTACGGCTACATGAACGAGTACCCCATCTCCAAGGCGTACGTCGACAGCCGGATCCAGACCATCTACGGCGGCACCACCGAGATCCAGAAGGAGATCATCGGCCGCGGCCTGGGGATCTGACCCTGGTCCTTCCCTGATCCCGGCGCGCATCGGCGAAACGGCCTGACGTCAAGAGGACTCCTCATCCTAGAGTGCTGAGCGAGCCCGCTCTTCAGGATCGAGGTCCCCGATGCTCCGCCGCGCCCCTGCGCCCCGGTACGTCCGGTCGGCCTGGCTGTCCGTGGCGGGGCTCGCGGCCGTGGCGTGCGTGGGCTGGGTGCCGTTCATGGGGCGCACCCTCTCCCCCGACGAGGGCGGGATGCTCGTGGTCGCCGCGCAGTGGGCGGAGGGCTCCTCGCTGTACGGCGACTACTGGGTCGACCGGCCTCCGGTGCTGATCGGGCTGTTCGCGATCGCCGACGCCCTGGGCGGGCCGTGGGCCCTGCGGCTGATGGGCGTGCTCGCGGTCGTCACGTCGGTGCTGCTCGCCGCGGCCGTCGGCCGGCTCGCCGTCCCGCGAGCGCGGCGGGCACCGCTCCTGGCGGCCGGCGCGGCCGCGGTCCTGCTGGCGACGCCGCTGTTCGGCGGCGGCGCCGTGAACGGCGAGCTGCTCGGCACGCCGTTCCTCCTCGCCGGCTTCGCGGCGGCGCTGCGGTCCACCGCGGCCCGTTCCACGGCCACCGGTCTCGGCTGGGGCGTGCTCGCGGGCGTCGCCGGCGCGAGCGCCGCGATGGTCAAGCAGAACCTCGTCGACGTCGGCGTGCTGGTGGTGGTCCTCGCCGTGCTGCGGTGGCGCGCCGAGGGACGCCTGCGCGGCCTGGCCGCGCCGGTGCTGCTCGGCTTCCTCGCCGGCGGGCTGGCGGCCGTCGCGGCCGCCGTCGGGATGGCCGCGCTCCGCGGCACCGACCCGGTCGCGCTCTGGGAGGCCGTGGTCGAGTTCCGCGGCGCCGCGGCCGCGACGATCGTCTCCTCGGCGACCGACACGACCACCCGCCGGCTGCTCGGCCTGGTCGGCGCCTTCGTGGGCAGCGGCGCGCCGTTCCTGGTGCTCGCGCTCGGCCGGGCCGTACGGCGGCCCGCGCGCGACGACGTACCGGTCGACCTGCGGTGGCCGGCCGTCGCGGTCCTCGCCTGGGAGCTGGTCGCGGTCTACCTGGGCGGCAGCTACTGGCTGCACTACCTCACCGGGCTGGTCCCGGGCATCGTCCTGCTGGCCGCGGCGGCGGCGCAGCGGCCGGTCCTGCCGCGGCGGGCGCTGGCCTGGAGCTACGGCTTCGCGGCGGCCTCCTCGCTCGCGGTGGTCGGCTTCGTGGCCGTCCACCCCGTGGAGCGGCCCGAGGAGCCGGTGATCGCGTACCTCCGCGACCGGGTCGAGCCCGGCGACACCGGCATGGTCGCCTTCGGCGCGGCCAACATCCTCGAGGCCGTCGACCTGCACAGCCCCTACCCCGACCTGTGGAGCCTGCCGGTGCGGGTGCGCGACCCCGACCTGGAGGAGCTGGCCGCCGTGCTGGCAGGCTCCGACCGCCCGACCTGGCTGATCGTCACCGGCCGCTCGCTCGACACCTGGGGCATCGACGCCACCCTCGCCGAGGGCCACGTCGAGGAGCACTACGAGCTGGTCGGGAGCCCCGGCCGCTTCACGATCTACCACCGGAAGGACCCCGCACCGTGACGTCCGCGACCGCCGCCCCGCCGGCCGCCGTACCCCCCACGCGGCCGGAGGCGCGCCGCCGCGCCGTCGGTCTGTACGCCGTGGCGCTGGTCGCCTGGAGCCTGCTGATCGGCATCCCCAACGACACCATCGGGGTCTGCCTGTGGGTCTGGCTCGGCACCGTCGCCTGGTACGCCGAGTCCGCGCGCGAGGTCAGCCTCGCCTGGTGGCGCGACTGGCGCTGGCCGATGCTGCTGCTGGTCCTCTACTGGGTCGGCCGCGGCCTCGCCGACCAGACCGGGATGCCCGTCCACGTCACCGCGCCCATCCGGATGGACGAGTGGCTGGGCGGCGGGACCACGCCCACCGAGCAGCTCCAGTCCGCCTGGTGCGGCGACCCGTGCGCCAAGGGGACGCCGCCGCGCTGGTGGGACACCGCGCTCACCACCGTCTACGCCAGCCACTTCCTGGTCTCGCTCGGCCTCGCCGGCGTCCTGTGGGTGCGGGCCCGGCACGAGTGGGTGCGCTGGATCCGGCGGTTCGTCGCGATGAACCTCGCCGGGCTGGCGATCTACGTCGCCTACCCGATGGCGCCGCCGTGGATGGCCTCGCGCGACGGGTTCATCGGCGAGGTCGCCCGGATCACCGGCCGCGGGTGGTCCGAGCTCGACCTGCACCGGCAGAACATCGTCCTGCACGGGATGGCCAACAAGGTCGCGGCGATGCCCTCGCTGCACGCCGGCTTCGCGTTCCTCGTGGCCTTCTACGCCGTGCAGCGGCTGCGCCACCCCGCCCGGTGGCTGCTGCTCGCCTACCCGCTGGCGATGTCGCTCGCGCTGGTCTACTTCGCCGAGCACTACGTCGTCGACGCGATCGCCGGGGCGCTGGTCGCCCTCGCGGTGCTGGTCGGCTGCTCGCTGTGGGAGCGGCGCCGGGCCGGTGCGGAGGAATCGGCCTAGCCCCGGACCGATGAGTCCCGGCGGGGCTGCGGGTCTGTCTCAGGGAAACCCCGATGACGACGACCCCCTCTTTCTGCTGGAGTGTTGAGATGCACCGTCAGATCGCCGGCCGACTCACCGGCCGCATCACGAAGTGGATCGTGCTCGCGGTCGCCCTCATCATCGCCGCCCTGATGAGCGGGCTGAACGCCCAGCTCGCCGACGTCCAGAACAACGAGGCGTCGTCCTGGCTGCCCGGCTCCGCCGAGTCCACCCGCGTGGTCGAGGAGCTCACCGGCACCGTCGACCCCAACGAGATCCCCACGCTGCTGGTCTACCACCGCGACGGCGGCCTCACCGACGACGACCTCGCCACCATGGACGAGCACGCCCAGGAGATCGCCGAGGTCGACGGGATCACCGCCGAGGGCGTGGTCTCGCCGAACGCCGCCGAGGCGCTGGCCGCGCAGGGCACGCCGGTGCCGCCCCTGGTCTCCGAGGACGGCGAGGTTGCCTACCTCGCCTTCACCTTCAACTTCGGCGAGGACGGCTGGGTCGAGATCCCCGACGCGGCCGACGAGATCCGCGAGATCGCCGACCTCGACGGCGGCGAGGTCCGCCTCTCCGGGTACGGCGGGCAGGCCGCCGACGCGTCCGCGGCGTTCGAGGGGATCGACACCAACCTGATCCTGATCACGCTGTCGGTGGTGATCGTGATCCTGCTGATCACCTACCGCAGCCCCCTGCTGTGGCTGCTCCCGATCATCTCCTCCGTCGTCGCCTACCTGATCTCCGGCGGCGTGGTCTACCTGCTGGCCAAGTACGCCGACCTCACCGTCAACGGCCAGAGCCAGTCGATCCTCGGCATCCTGGTGATCGGCGCCGGCACCGACTACGCCCTGCTGCTCGTGGCGCGCTACCGCGAGGAGCTGCGCCGCCACGAGGACCGGCACGAGGCGATGGCGTTCGCCCTGCACCGGGCGGCCCCGGCGATCCTCGCCAGCGCGGCCACCGTCGTGCTCGGCATGCTCTGCCTCGCCTTCGCCGACCTCAACTCCACGGCCGGGCTCGGCCCGGTGCTCGCCGTCGGCGTGGCGGTCACCTTCGTCGTCATGGTCACGCTCCTGCCGGCCCTGTTGGTGATCTGCGGCCGCTGGATCTTCTGGCCCAAGCGGCCGTCGTACGGCTCGCCGGAGCCCACCGGCACCGGCTTCTGGGCTAAGGTGGGCGAGCGGATCCGCCCCCGCCCGCGCGCGGTCTGGACGACCACGGCCCTGCTGCTCGCCGTCGCGTGCCTGGGCCTGCTCAAGCTCGACACCTCCGGGCTGTCGGCCGAGGACACCTACACCCAGCGGTTCGACTCCATCGAGGGCCAGACGCTGCTCGTGGACCACGGCCTGGCCGACACGTCCAACACCGTCCAGGTGGTCACCGACGCCGACCGGGTCGACGCGGTCGCGGAGGCGGTCGGGCAGGTCGACGGCCTCGCCGAGCCGACGCAGCCCCAGGAGGTCGGCGACGGCCGGTCCTACTTCGAGGCGCCGATCGAGGCCGACATCTCCTCCCCCGCCGCGTTCACCATCGTCGAGGACACCCGGGACGCCGCGGGCGGCGTCGAGGGCGCCGACGCGCTGGTCGGCGGCGGGTCCGCCATCTACCTCGACACCAAGATCGCCGCCGAGCGCGACAACCTGGTGATCATCCCGATCGTGCTGCTGGTGGTGCTCCTGATCCTGGTGGTCCTGCTCCGGGCGCTGGTCGCGCCGCTGATCCTGATGGCCACCGTCGTGCTGTCCTTCGGCGCCGCGATGGGCATCTCCACGCTGCTGTTCACCGAGGTGTTCACGCGGCTGCCGCTCTTCGAGAGCAACGACGGGTTCGCGCACGCCGACCCCGGGTTCCCGCTGTACACCTTCGTCTTCCTCGTCGCGCTCGGGATCGACTACAACATCTTCCTGATGACCCGGGTGCGGGAGGAGACCGCCGTGTACGGCACCCGGCGCGGCTCGCTGCTCGCGCTGGCCTCGACCGGCGGCGTGATCACCTCGGCCGGGCTCGTCCTGGCGGCGACGTTCCTGGTGCTCGGCTCGCTGCCGGTGGTGGCCCTCGCCCAGATCGGGGTGACCGTGGCGCTCGGCGTGCTGCTCGACACCCTGGTCGTGCGCTCGGTGCTGGTCACCGCGCTCAACCTCGACCTCGGCGGCCGGATCTGGTGGCCCAGCAGCCTGGACCGCGGACCACGGGGCGAGCCCCCGGTGGGCGCCGAGCAGGACGCGGTTAGCCTGGCGAGGTGACGCAGCCGACCCCCCAGCAGGTACGCCGGGCACTGGCCCGGGCCGAGCGGGGGGCCGCGCTCGACGTCTCCGAGGCGGCGGTGCTGCTCGCCGCCACCGGCGACGACCTCGACCGGCTCACGGCCGTCGCCGCCCGGGTCCGCGACGCGGGCCTAGTCGCGGCCGGCCGCCCGGGGGTCGTCACCTACTCCCCCAAGGTCTTCATCCCGGTCACCCGGCTGTGCCGCGACCGCTGCCACTACTGCACGTTCGTGGAGACCCCGGGCCAGGCCGCCCGCGAGGGGCGCGAGCCGTACCTCTCCCCCGACGAGATCCTCGCGATCGCCCGCGACGGCGCCGCGCTCGGCTGCCTGGAGGCGCTGTTCACCCTCGGCGACCGGCCCGAGGACCGCTGGCCCGAGGCGCGCGCGTGGCTCGACGAGCGCGGGTACGACTCCACGCTCGCCTACGTGCGGGCGATGGCGGTGCGGGTGCTGGAGGAGACCGGCCTGCTCCCCCACCTCAACCCCGGCGTGATGTCGTGGGAGGAGATGAACCGGCTCAAGCCGGTCTCCCCCTCGATGGGGATGATGCTGGAGACCACCTCGCGGCGGCTCTTCGAGACCCGCGGCGAGGCTCACTTCGGCTCGCCCGACAAGGACCCCGAGGTCCGGCTCCGGGTGCTCGAGGACGCCGGCCGGCTCTCGATCCCGTTCACCACCGGCGTGCTGGTCGGCATCGGCGAGACGCTCGAGGAGCGCGCCGAGACGATCTTCGCCCTGCGCGCGACGTCCCGGGCGTACGGCGCCGTGCAGGAGGTCATCGTCCAGAACTTCCGGGCCAAGCCGGACACCGCGATGCGGCACACCGACGACCTCGGGCTCGACGAGTACCGCGCCGCGCTGGCTGTCACTCGCATCGTGCTCGGCCCCAAGGCGCGCGTGCAGGCGCCGCCCAACCTGGTCGACCTCGCGGAGTGCCGGGCCCTGCTGGCCGCCGGCGTCGACGACTGGGGCGGCGTCTCGCCGCTCACCCCCGACCACGTGAACCCCGAGCGGCCCTGGCCTTCGCTCGAGCGGCTGCGCGAGGTCAGCGCCGAGTGCGGGTTCGAGCTGATCGCCCGGCTCACGATCCACCCCGAGTACGTCCGCGCCGCCCTCCGCGACGGCAGCCCCTGGCTGGACCCGCGGGTCGCCGGGCACGTCGCCGCGCTCGCGACCGACGACGGGCTCGCGCGCCCCGGCGTACGACCTGTCGGGCTGCCGTGGCAGGAGCCGGACGGCGGGTTCGAGTCCCTCGGTCGCACCGACCTGCACGCCGCGGTCGACACCGAGGGCCGCACCGACGACCGGCGCTCGGACTTCGCCGACGTCTACGGCGACTGGGAGACGGTCAAGGACGCCGCGTCCGGCACCTCGCTGATCGACGGCGCCCCCGCCGTCCTGCACGCCGAGGGCCGCGAGGCGATGGCCGCGGCCGAGGCCGACCCCGGCAACCTGTCCGACGAGCACGCGCTGACGCTGATGACCGCCGAGGGACCGCTCCTCGACGAGGTCACCCGGCTCGCCGACGCGCTGCGCCGCGAGACCGTCGGCGACGACGTGACCTACGTGGTCAACCGGAACATCAACTTCACCAACGTCTGCTACGTCGGCTGCCGGTTCTGCGCGTTCGCCCAGCGCCGCACCGACGCCGACGCCTTCTCGCTCTCCCTCGACGAGGTCGCCGACCGGGCCCAGGAGGCCTGGGACCTCGGCGCCACCGAGGTCTGCATGCAGGGCGGGATCGACCCCGAGCTCCCCGCGACGGCGTACTTCGACCTGACCTCGGCGATCAAGCAGCGGGTGCCGGAGATGCACGTGCACGCGTTCTCGCCGATGGAGGTCGTCAACGGCACCGCCCGCACCGGCCTCTCCATCGAGGACTTCCTGATCAAGGCGCGCGAGGCCGGTCTCGGCTCGCTGCCCGGCACCGCGGCCGAGATCCTCGACGACGAGGTGCGCTGGGTGCTCACCAAGGGCAAGCTGCCCACCCGCACCTGGATCGAGGTCGTCTCCACCGCCCACCGCGTGGGGCTGCCGACCACCAGCACGATGATGTACGGGCACGTCGACAACCCGCGGCACTGGGTCGGCCACCTCCGGGTGCTGAGCCGCATCCAGGACGAGACCGGCGGCTTCACCGAGTTCGTGCCGCTGCCGTTCGTGCACACCTCCGCGCCGATCTACCTCGCCGGCGTGGCCCGCCCCGGGCCGACGCTGCGCGACAACCTCGCCGTGCACGCGATGGCGCGGATCCTGCTGCACGGCCGGATCCGCAACATCCAGACCTCGTGGGTCAAGCTCGGCGTCGAGGGCACCCGCGCCATGCTGCGCGCCGGCGCCAACGACGTCGGCGGCACGCTGATGGAGGAGACGATCTCGCGGATGGCCGGCTCCGAGCACGGCTCCGCGAAGACCGTCGCCGAGCTCGTGGAGATCGGCGCGGGCATCGACCGCCCGGTCCGCGAGCGCACCACGACGTACGCCCTGCGCTGAGCCTCCGCCCGCTGTCACGCGGTGTCCACCGCTCCTCTGCGGTGCTGCACGACCGCGGAACAGCACCGGACACCGCGTGACAGCGGGGTAGAGCGCGCCCGCTGCGATTGACAGGTCACGAATGCGACACGTCGCCGTGACCCCCTAGACGTGACCTCCATCACTGCTTATGTTGTGGCGAACAACAAACGCGCAGCGGATCTCCGGTCGGACGGCGGGCGAGCGGGCGCACCTAGTCGCTGGGAGGCGGTTCGCGTGAAGCGGAAGAACAGCATGGTCGTGGTCGGGATGCTCGGGGTGGCGATGTCGCTCGCCGCGTGCGGGGACGACTCGGACAGCGGGAGCGGGAGCAGCGGCGAGAGCACCAGCAGCGAGGCCGCCGGCAAGGTCGGCGTCATCCTGCCCGACACGGAGTCGTCGGTCCGCTGGGAGAGCGCGGACCGGCCGGCCCTGGAGGCCGCCTTCGAGGAGGCCGGGGTCGAGTACGCCATCGACAACGCCGAGGGCGACGCGGAGCGGATGACCCAGATCGCCGACTCGATGATCGGCGATGGCGTCACGGTCCTCGCGATCGTCAACCTCGACTCCAAGTCGGGTGCCGCGATCCAGGAGAAGGCAGCGTCGCAGGGCGTCGCCACCATCGACTACGACCGCCTCACCCTGGGCGGCTCGGCGGAGTACTACGTCTCCTTCGACAACACCGTCGTCGGCGAGCTGCAGGGTCAGGGCCTCGCGGACTGCCTCGGCGAGAAGGACGCGAACATCGTCTACCTGAACGGCTCGCCGACCGACAACAACGCCACTCTCTTCGCCGAGGGCGCCCACAGCGTCCTCGACGGGATCGACAGCTACACGATCGTCGGCGAGCAGGCCGTCCCCGAGTGGGACAACGAGGAGGCCGTCACGATCTTCCAGCAGCTCTACACCGGTGCGGACGGCAAGGTCGACGGCGTGCTGGCCGCGAACGACGGTCTCGGCGGCGCCGTCATCAGCGTGCTCGAGGGCAACGGCCAGGCCGGCGAGGTCCCGGTCACCGGGCAGGACGCCACGGTCGAGGGCCTGCAGAACGTCCTCGCCGGCACCCAGTGCATGACGGTCTACAAGTCCGCGAAGCTCGAGGCCGACGCCCTGGCCAAGACCGCGATCGCCCTGGCCAGAGGCGAGGAGGCCGAGACCACGGGCATGACGATGGACTCCGAGAGCGGCCGCGAGGTCCCCTCGATCCTGCTCGAGCCGGAGGCGATCACCCAGGAGAACGTCCAGGTCGTCATCGACGACGAGGGCCAGTCCGCCGCCGACGTGTGCGCCGGCGAGTTCGCGAAGTTCTGCGAGGAGGCCGGGGTCTCCTGACCCGCACGAGGGGGGCGCCCGGGCGGTTCGCCCGCCCGGGCGCCTTTCGTCCATCCGAACAACAATTCGCTGAGGAAGTGGGACGTCATGGCAGCACCGCTGCTCGAGCTGCGCGGGGTCAACAAGAGCTTCGGGGTCGTGCACGTCCTGCACGACGTCGACTTCGCCGTCCACCCCGGTCAGGTGACCGCGCTGGTGGGCGACAACGGCGCCGGCAAGTCGACGCTGGTGAAGATCATCGCCGGCATCTACGGCCGCGACTCCGGTGACTACCTCTTCGAGGGCGAGCAGGTCACCGTGCACGGTCCGCGTGACGTCGCCCGCCTCGGCGTGGAGGTCGTCTACCAGGACCTCGCGCTCTGCGACAACCTCGACATCGTCGAGAACATGTTCCTCGGCCGCGAGGAGACCACGCGCATCGGCCTGGACGAGGTCACGATGGAGACCCGCGCACGCGAGACCCTCGCCTCCCTGTCGGTGCGCACCGTGAAGTCGGTGCGGCAGAGCGTGGCCAGCCTGTCCGGCGGGCAGCGCCAGACCGTCGCGATCGCCAAGGCGGTGCTGTGGAACTCCAAGGTCGTGCTCCTCGACGAGCCGACCGCCGCCCTCGGCGTCGCGCAGACCCGGCAGGTCCTCGACCTGGTCCGCCGGCTGGCGGACCGCGGCCTCGGCGTCGTGCTGATCTCGCACAACCTGGGCGACGTCTTCGAGGTCGCCGACCGGATCACCGCGCTCTACCTCGGCCGGGTCGCGGCCGACGTGCACACCGAGGACGTCACCCCCAACCGGGTCGTCGAGCTCATCACCGCCGGCCGCTCCGGGGACCTCGGCATCGCCGAGAACCCCGTGACCGTGACCGTCTGACCAGGACCGGAGACACCCTCATGACCGTCGGATCCGACACCCCCACGAAGCCCGCCGACGGCGGCTTCGACCAGGACCAACGTCAGGCCGCGTCGATCAGCGGCTCGGCGCGGGACTACCTCAACCGCCTCCGGGGCGGCGACATGGGCTCGCTCCCCGCGATCCTCGGCCTGGTCGTGCTGTTCCTGGTCTTCTCCTCGCTCCACGACGGCTTCCTCACGACGTACAACATGGCGAACCTGGTCGTGCAGGCCGGCAGCATCTGCGTCCTCGCGATGGGCCTGGTCTTCGTCCTGCTGCTGGGCGAGATCGACCTCTCGGCTGGCTTCACAGGAGGCGCCGCCGCCACCATCACCGCGCTGGCGATGATCGACTACGACCTGTCCTGGTGGGTGGCGACGCTGGCCGGCATCGCGGTCGGCGCCGCGGTCGGCCTGTCCATCGGCTCGCTCGTCTCGTTGCTGGGCATCCCCTCGTTCGTCGTCACCCTCGCCTTCTTCCTCGCGCTGCAGGCCGTCCCGCTGAAGCTGATCGGCTCCGGCGGCTCGCTGCGGTACGACGACGAGATCCTGCGCGGCCTGTCGATCAAGAACGTCCCGGTGACCGCCGGCTGGATCGCGGCCGTGGTGATCGTCCTCGGCTTCGCCGCGCTCCGGCTCTGGCGCTACCGCTCGCGCTCGGCCCGGGGCCTGGTCCACCAGCCCCTCGCGGTCGTGGTCATCCAGATCGCGGTGTTCGCCGCCGTCGTCCTCGGCCTCACGGCGCTGCTCAGCACCAACCGCGCGCCGAACCCCAACTTCGTCATCAGCGGCATCCCCTGGGTGCTGCCGGTCGTCGTCGCCCTGCTGCTGTTCTGGACCTTCGTGCTCGGCCGGACGCGCTTCGGCCGGCACCTGTACGCCGTGGGCGGCAACGCCGAGGCCGCGCGCCGCGCCGGCATCAACGTGACCCGGATCAAGATCCTGGCCTTCGTGATCTGCTCCTCGATGGCGGCGGTCAGCGGCCTGCTGGCCGCGTCGTACACCGGCAAGGTCTCGCCGGGCTCCGGCGGCGGCAACGAGCTGCTGTACGCCGTGGGCGCGGCCGTGATCGGCGGCACCAGCCTCTTCGGGGGCCGGGGCCGGGCGATGGACGCCGTGATCGGCGGGCTGGTCATCGCGACCATTCCCAACGGCCTGGGGCTGCTGAACCAGGCCAGCTACATCAACTTCCTGGTGACCGGCGGGGTACTGCTGCTGGCCGCGGGCGTGGACGCGATCTCACGCCGTCGCCGCTCGGCAGCCGGCGTCTAGGCGGTACCGGAAACTGATCCCATGACCCGCTCGAGCGCCGGCCTCGGCACCAACCAGGAGTCCGTGCGGCGCCACAACCTCGGCACCCTGCTGCGGCACGTGCACCGCGCCGGGCACATCTCCCGGGCCGAGCTGACCAGCCTGATGGGGCTCAACCGCAGCACCATCGCGGGCCTGGTCGCGGAGCTGGAGTCGCTCGCCGTCACCGAGCGCGCGCTGCCCGTCGGCGCGCGCTCCGGGGCCGGGCGACCCTCCGCCGGGGTGCGCCTGGCCCCGGGCGGTCCCTACGTCATCGCCGTCGACCTCGGGGTCGACCGGGCGGTGGTGGCCCGGGTGGGGCTCGGCGGCGTCGTGCAGCGTCGCGCCGAGGCGCCCATCGTCGGCGGTGGCGAGGCCTGGCAGGTCGGCGCCTCGGTGGCCACGCTGATCCGCTGCGTGGTCGAGGACGCCCCCGCCACCGCCCCGCTCGTCGGCATCGGGGTGAGCGTGCCCGGCCTGATCCGGCGCTCCGACGGGCTGGTCCGGCTGGCGCCCAACCTGGAGTGGCACGACGTCTCCTTCGGCGGCATCCTGCTCGCGGCGCTCGGGCTCGACATCCCGGTCGCGATCGCCAACGACGCCGACCTGGGCGCCCTGGCCGAGCACCAGCGCGGCGTCGGGGTCGGCATCGACGACCTGATCTTCGTCTCCGGCAACGTCGGTGTGGGGGCCGGCGTGATCACCGGCGGGCACCGGCTCGAGGGCGCGGGCGGGTACGCCGGCGAGATCGGCCACCTCCGCTTCAACCCGGAGGGGCGCCCCTGCCACTGCGGCAACCTCGGCTGCTGGGAGACCGAGGTCGGGGCGCACGCGATCGCCGAGGCGATCCAGTGCCCCGCCGACAAGGTCGCCCAGCTGGGCGAGGTGCTCGACGGGTTCGAGAAGCCGACCCGCGAGCTGCGGGCGACCGGCACCGCCCTGGGCCACGGGCTCGCCAGCATCGTCAACGCCTTCAACCCCCGGCTGGTGGTGCTCGGCGGGTACTTCCGCAGCCTGCACGTGCTCGTCGGCGCAGAGATCGCGGCGGGGATGGCCGACCGCGCCCTGCCCGCCCCCCTGGAGTCGGTGACCCTCGCGCTGCCCGGCCTCGGCGAGGACTCGGTGCTGCTCGGCGCCGCCGAGATGGCGCTGGCGCCGCTGTTCGTCGACCCCGTCGCCGCCCTCGGTACGGCGCTGCTCGACGTCCGCGTCGGGCTCGCGGGCTGAGCGGGGCCGGTCCTCAGGTCCCGGCGGTCAGGTCGACGTCGCCGGCGAGCACGTCGGCGAACGCCTGCTCCGCGGCCCCGAGGGCGGCCGCCTCGATGCCGAGCGTGCTGAGCCGCAGCTCGGGCCGGACCTGCGCCGCCGACGCCAGCCGGGCGTCGAGGGTCCGCCGGGCGGGCTCGAGGACCAGGTCGCCGAGCGGCACGAAGTAGCCGCCCAGCACCACGACCTCCGGGTCCAGGACGCCGGCCAGCATCGCGAGCCCGAGGCCGACCGCCTCCCCGACCCGGCCGAGCGCGGCGCGGACCTCGGCGTCGGTGGCCGCGCGCTGGGCGACGGCCGCCGCGGTCTCCAGCGGGGTGGCCAGCTCGGGCATGCCGACGGCGGCGAGCATCGCGTGCAGGCCCACCGAGGCCTCCCAGCAGCCGACCCGGCCGCAGCCGCAGCGGGCGGTCGGGTCACCGACAGGCATGTGCCCCACCTCGCCCGCGAACCCGGCGCCGCCGCGGACCAGCTCGCCGCGGTCCACGATGCCTGCACCGATGCCGACGGTGCCGGTCAGGTAGAGCGCGTGCCGGACGCCGGCGGCGGCGCCGTGCCGCGCCTCGGCGTACGCCGCGCAGTTGGCGTCGTTGCCGACCCGGACGGGGGTGCCGAGCAGGTCGGCGACCCGGTCGGCGAGGTCGGGCCCCTCCAGGGCGAGGTTGGGCGCCCACGCCACCGTGCGGTTGTCGCCGCGCACCAGCGCGGGCACGGCGACGGTGGCGCCGACGCTGACCTGCCCGGCCGCGCGGCACCGGTCGCGGACCGCCTCGGCGAGCCCGAGGAGGGCGCGCTCGTGCCCGGTGCGGCCGCCCTCGACGGGGCGGACCTCGTGGTGCACGACCCCGCCCGCGAGGTCGACGACGACCGCGGCGACGTAGTCGACGTTGAGCTCGAGCCCGACGCCGACCCACCGCTCGCCGCTCAGGGCGACCGGGCGACCCGGACGCCCGCGGGCACCGCTGCGGGACTCCTCCTCGGTCACGGCACCGGCGGCCTCGAGCCCGGCGACGATGACGCCGACGGTGGCCTTGGCCAGCCCGGTGCGCTGCGCCAGCTCGGCCCGGGTGGCCGGCCCGAGCCGGCGCAGGCTGCGCAGCACGAGGGCGGCGTTCTGCCGGCGCAGCCGCTCCGTGCTCGCCGGCCGGTCGCCGACCACCGGGGTGGTCAGCGGACGCCGTACAAGTGCTCGAGCGCCAGCTGGTCGAGCCGCTCCACGGCGGCCCCCTGCTGGGCCAGCGCCTCGACGTCGGGCAGCGGCCACTCCAGCAGCTGCTCCCAGCCCTCGCCGTCGGACAGGGTGGGCTGCGCGAGCTCGGGCAGCCGGGCGGCGACCAGCGCCTCCTGCACCTCCGGGTCGGCGCGGAACGCCTGCACCTTCGCGCGCAGGATGAGGTAGTTGCGCATGTTCGCGGCGGCGGTCACCCACACGCCGTCCTCGTCCTCGACGCGCGAGGGCTTGTAGTCGAAGTGCACCGGGCCGTCGTACCCGCCCGCGAGCAGGGTGTCAACGACCCAGAAGGCGCCGCGCGCGTTGCCGGCGCCGAAGCGCAGGTCCTGGTCGAACTTCGGGCCGTTCTGCCCGTTGAGGTCGATGTGGAACAGCTTCCCGGACCACAGCGCCTGGGCGTAGCCGGCCGCGGCGTTCATGCCGGCCATCTCCTCGTGCCCGATCTCGGGGTTCACGCCGACCAGCTCGGGGCGCTCGAGCTCGTGGATGAACGCCAGGGCGTGACCGACGGTCGGGAGCAGGATGTCGCCGCGGGGCTCGTTGGGCTTCGGCTCGATCGCGAAGCGGAGGTCGTAGCCGCGGTCGACGACGTACTGGCCGAGGAGGTCGAAGGCCTCCTTCATCCGGTCCAGGGCCACCGCGGTGTCCTGCGAGGCGCCGAACTCGGCGCCCTCGCGGCCGCCCCACGCGACGTACACCTGCGCGCCGAGCTCGGCGGCGAGGTCGATGTTGCGCATCACCTTGCGCAGCGAGAACCGGCGTACGTCGCGGTCGTTGGCGGTGAACGCGCCGGCCTTGAACACCGGGTGGGAGAACAGGTTGGTGGTGGCGGTCGTGACGGCCAGGCCGGTGTCGGCGAGGCCCTGCTTGAACCGCGCGATGATCTTGTCGCGGGTGGCGTCGTCGCTGCCGAACGGGATCACGTCGTCGTCGTGGAAGTTGACGCCGTAGGCGCCGAGCCCGGCGAGCTTCTCGAGCGCGTGCACGGTGTCCATCGGCGGACGGGTCGCGCTGCCGAACGGGTCGACGCCCTGCCAGCCGACGGTCCAGAGACCGAACGAGAACTTGTCCTCGGGGGCGGGGGTGGGGATCTCGATGCTCATGGTCGGGCCTCTCGTCGGGTGCGCGGGCGGGGGTGGGTCACCAGGACTCGGTGCGGTCGCGGAGGGCGGCGTACGCCGCGCGGACCTGCGGGGTCGGCTCGGCCTCGAGGACCTCGCCGCCGTCGAGCGGCCACGCCGTCGGCTCGGCGGCGCCGGACAGCGCCCACGCGGCCTGCCGGGCGGCGCCGCGCGCGACGTACTCCCCCGGCGGCGGGAGGGTCACGGGGCGGCCGAGGACGGCGGGGGCGAGCGCGCGCAGCGCGGGGCTGCGGGTGGCGCCGCCGACGAGCAGCACCCGTCGAGGTGTGTCGCCGGTGACCGCCGCGACCCGGTCGACCGCGTCGGCGAGCGAGCAGAGCAGCGCCTCGAACGCCGCCCGGGCGAGGTCCGCGCGGGTGGTGTCGCCGGTCAGCCCGGTCCAGGTGCCGACGGCGTCCGGCCGGTCGGGGCTGCGCTCGCCGCCGTAGTAGGGCAGCAGCACGGCGCCGTGCGCGCCGGCGGGGGCGGCGAGCGCCAGCGCGGCGAGCTGGTCGTGGTCGACGTCGAGCAGCCGGCCCTGGAGGTCGAGGATCCCGGCGGCGTTCATCGTGGTGACCATGGGCAGGAACCTTCCGCGGGCGTCGGCGAACCCGGTCACCACGCCGGTGCCGTCGGCGACGGGCGTGGCGCTCACGGCGGAGGCGACGCCGGAGGTGCCGACGGAGACGAGCACGTCCCCGGGCGCGAGGTCCATGCCGAGCGCGGCGCCCATGTTGTCGCCGGTGCCCGCGGCGAGCACCGCTCCCCCGGGCGTGTGCCCCGCGACCGCGCCCGGCGCGACCACGGCGGGCAGGCCGGCGCCGCGGCCCAGGGCCAGCTCGAGGAGGTCGTGGCGCCACGCGCCGGTGGCCGTGCCGAAGTAGCCGGTGCCGGAGGCGTCGCCGCGGTCGGTGAACGAGGCGGTGCCGGGCGCCGCGGCGTGCCGCGACACGTAGTCGTGGGGCAGCAGCACCTCGGCGACGCGGGCGGCGTTCTCGGGTTCGTGGTCGCGCAGCCAGCGGAGCTTGGCCGCGGTGAAGGACGCGACCAGGACGCTGCCGACCGCGTCGGCACAGGCCTGCGGGCCGCCCATCTCGTCGACCAGCGCGCGGGCGGCGGACGCCGAGCGGGTGTCGTTCCAGAGCAGGGCGTCGCGCACGGGGTCGCCCGCGTGGTCGAGGGCGACCATGCCGTGCTGCTGCCCGGCGACGGCCACCGCGTCGGCGCGCTCGAGCAGGCCGGCGGTGGCGGTGTCGAACGCGGTCAGCCAGGCGCGCGGGTCGACCTCGGTGCCCGGCGGGTGCGGCGCCGTACGGCTGTCGACGACGGTGCCGTCCGCGGCGTCGACCAGCACCGCCTTGGTCGACTGCGTCGAGGAGTCGACGCCGAGCACGAGAGTCACCCCGCCATTAAGTGCGGGACTCGAACTAATGTCAAGGGTCCCGGGCATGCGGCCCGTTCGAGCCGGGTACCGACTCGGTTGCACTGTTTCGCGACCCCAGGAGGACCCATGACGATCGACGGCGGAAACCCGGACCCGGGCGACAAGGAGGTCTACGGGGAGTACAGCGTCGACGACGAGGACCAGCCGGCTGCCGAGGACCTGCTCCTCGACAGCGACGTCGCCGACGAGGCGGACCGCGGCTACTCGCCGCCCGAGAGCTACTCCGCCGCCCAGGGCTACGGCAACACGCCCTGGGAGGAGGAGCACCGCGAGACCATCGACCAGCGCGTGCGCCAGGAGGTGCCGGAGCCGGACCCGTACGACGTCTCCGAGGCGGAGGTCGAGGCGCTCGTCACCGAGACGCCGAACGACCAGGTCGGCGACGAGCGCGCCGGCCGGCTGGTCGCGCCCGACCAGGGCCTCGGCGAGGACACCGAGCCGGAGCTGGTCGGTGAGGACGTCGGCATCGACGGCGCCGCGGCGTCGGCCGAGGAGGCCGCCGTCCACATCGTCACCGACGACACCCTCGACGACGACCTGAACTGACCGACCCCCCGGGCGGCTCGAGCGTCCTCAGGTAGCACCCAGCACGGCGGCGCGACGCGGAGGTCGGCGACCAGCTCGTCGAACCCCGCGTCGCGGCCGGCTACCGCTCGGCGACGTACGCCGGCGGCTCAGTCGGCGTCGGGCTCCCGGGCGAGGACCACCTCGACCTCGAAGCCCTCGCTGTTCGCGAGGTAGAGCGCGACGTGCTCCTCCCCGCCCGCGTGCGGGTAGCGGTCCGCGAACAGCTCGTGCCAGCCGTGGCCCGAGGACTCCGCGCGGAGCCGGTCGAGCAACGGCCGGTCCGCGGCGTGCAGCGCGAGGTGGTTGACCCCGGGACGCAGCCGGTCGTGCGGGGCGTCGACCTGGTCCTCGGACCGCTCCAGGAAGAGGTAGGTGCCGTCGGGGTGCGTCCAGCTCCGGGTGGCGGGATCGGCTTCCCAGGTCAGCTCGCCCAGCAGCCACCCCCACTCCTCGGCGGCGAGGTCGGGATCGCTCACCCAGAGGTCGAGGTGGTGCAGCGCGCGCATCATGCGGCCCACGATAGGCCGGTCTCCCGCGCGAAACGAGAACACGTTCTATCGTGACGGCGTGCGCTTCTCGATCAGCACCGCCTTCCTGCCCACCGACCAGCTGCTGCCGATCGCCCGGGCGGCCGACGACCTCGGCTACCACAGCCTGGCGATCCCGGACCACGTCGTCGACCTCGAGACCCTCGCGACGCCGTACCCCTACACGCCCGACGGGGCGCGTCGCTGGGACCACTCCGCGGAGTGGCCCGACCCGTGGGTCCTCGTCGGCGCGCTGGCGGCGGTCACCACCCGGCTGCGGTTCTTCACCTCCGTCTACGTGCCGGCGATGCGCAACCCGTTCCAGGTGGCGAAGTCGGTCGGCACCGCCGCGGTGCTGTCCGGCAACCGGGTCAGCCTCGGGATCGGGATCGGGTGGTGCGAGGAGGAGTTCGACCTGCTCGAGCAGCACTTCCGCACCCGCGGCCGGCGTACCGACGAGGGCCTCGCCCTGGTGAAGGCGCTGTGGGAGCCCGGGTGGACGGAGTTCCACGGCGAGTTCTACGACGCGCCGCGCCTGGTGATGGAGCCGACCCCGACCGAGCAGCCGCCCATCTACGTCGGCGGCCTGTCCGAGATCGCCTTCGCCCGCGCGGCCCGGCACGACGGCTGGGTCGGCGACATGTTCCGGACCGACACGGCGATCGGGTGGGCGACGCGGCTGGCGGAGGTCCGCGCGGAGCAGGGTGCCACCGGCGACTTCGAGGTGATCGTCGCGCTCACCGACGCGTTCCTGCCCGAGCACTTCGCCCGGGCCCGCGAGGGTGGCGTGACCGAGTGCATGACGATGCCGTGGGTCTACTACTCCGGCATGGACGCGACGCTGGAGCAGAAGCTCGACGGGATGGCGCGCTTCGCCGCCGACGTCATCGACCCGGTGCGGGCCGGTGCCGGCTGAGCCGCGGATCCGCGGGTTCCTGTGGCCCACCGAGTTCCTCGTGGTCACGAACTTCCTGGAGGCGGAGCCGCACTCCCACGGCGCCCTCCAGCTCTCCGTGGGACTCCAGGGAGCCCCCCGGGTATGGCTGGACGGGAGCTGGCGACAGGCGGCCGGGCTGATCGTGGACACGGCTGCCGAGCACGGGTTCGACTGCGCGGGAGCGCTGACGGCGATCGGGTGGGTGGAGTCGGAGAGCCCCACGGGGCGGTTCCTCCGGGAGCACCTGCTCCGCAACCGGGACTGGGCAGTCCTGGACGACGCCGTCACCGCGGCGCTGTGCGCGCGCCTCGACGGGGTCGCGGACGCCGACTGCGACACCGCGCACCGGCAGTGGCGGTCGGCGCTCGAGGTGCTCGGCTCGCGCGAACCGGACGAGCACGAGCACGACCCGCGGATCCGGGCCGTGCTGGACCACCTGCGCGCCGTACCCTCGCCCCCGCCGACGGTCGAGGACCTGTGCCGCATCTCCCACCTGAGCGAGAGCCGGCTGCAGCACGTCTTCCGCGAGCAGGTCGGGGTGCCGATCCGGCGCTACCTGCTCTGGCACCGCTACATGGTGGCGATGCGGCACCTGTCCGCCGGCGCCACGGCGACCGAGGCCGCGCACGCCGCGGGCTTCGCCGACAGCGCCCACTTCACGCGGACCGCGCGCACCGTCAACGGGTTCACGCCCACCAAGATGCCGTTCCGGGAGTGGTTGTCCGCCTGCCCCTGAGATCCGGTGCCGCCCACCCCATGAGGGCGGCACCGGGTCAGGGCCGAGTGCCGGGCCGGCTCAGCGCTTGACGCGGATGCTCTGCACCGAGCCGGTGAACGTCGGGTCCTGGAGCACGATGTAGCCGCAGGTGTAGACGCGCCGGGGCCCGTCGTAGCTCCCGTCGACGTTGATGAACTTGTCGCGGGTGCCCTCGATGAACGCCGGACCGTTGTCCGTCCGCTTGTGCGTGTGGTAGATCCCGCCGTCGTCGCAGTAGCGCACGAAGTCGATCCGCTCCGCCTTCGGGGCCTGGGCGGCGGTCCGGGTGGCGGGCTTGGCGGCGACCGGGGAGTGCTCGGGCGCGGGCACCATGGCGGCGGCGGAGGTGGCGAGGGCGGCGGTGGTGGTGAGGGCGGCGGCAGCGAGAGCGGCGAGCCGGATCAGTGAGTTCATGGACAGGACTCTGCTGCAGGGTCGCGGGTGCGGCCTTGAACGTTCCTGCTGATCTCTATGCCCAGGTCAGCGGGGGTGCGTCACTCCCACTCGATGGTGCCGGGCGGCTTCGAGGTGATGTCGACGGTGACCCGGTTGATCTCGCGCACCTCGTTGGTGATCCGGGTCGAGATCCGCTCCAGCACGTCGTACGGCAGCCGGGCCCAGTCGGCGGTCATCGCGTCCTCGGAGGTGACCGGCCGGAGGACGACGGGGTGGCCGTACGTACGGCCGTCGCCCTGGACGCCGACCGAGCGGACGTCGGCGAGCAGCACCACCGGCATCTGCCAGATGTCGCGGTCCAGGCCGGCGCGGGTGAGCTCCTCGCGGGCGATCGCGTCGGCCTCGCGCAGGATGTCGAGCCGCTCGCGGGTGACCTCGCCGATGATCCGGATGCCCAGGCCGGGGCCCGGGAACGGCTGGCGCCAGACGATGTCGGCGGGCAGGCCGAGCTGCTCGCCGACGAGGCGGACCTCGTCCTTGAACAGGGCGCGGAGCGGCTCGACCAGCTCGAACTCGAGGTCGTCGGGCAGGCCGCCCACGTTGTGGTGGGACTTGATGGTCGAGGCGCCGGCGCCGCCGCCGGACTCCACGACGTCGGGGTAGAGCGTGCCCTGGACCAGGAAGGCGACCTTGTCCCCCTCGGCGGCCGCGGCACCGAGCACCTCGGCCTCCGCCGCCTCGAAGACCCGGATGAACTCGCGGCCGATCGTCTTGCGCTTCTCCTCGGGGTCGGAGATGCCGGCCAGCGCGTCGAGGAACTGCTTCTCGGCGTCGACGACCTTGAGGTCGACCCCGGTCGCGGCGACGAAGTCGCGCTCGACCTGCTCGGTCTCCCCCTGCCGCATCAGCCCGTGGTCGACGTACACACAGGTGAGCCGGTCGCCGATCGCGCGCTGCACGATCGCGGCGGCCACGGCGGAGTCGACGCCGCCGGAGAGGCCGCAGATCGCCTGGCCGCGGTCGCCGATCTGGGCGCGGATCTTCTCGATCTGCTCCTCGACGATGTTGACCATCGTCCAGGTGGGCCGGCAGCCGGCGATCTCGAGCAGGAAGTGCTCGAGCACCTGCTGCCCGTGCTCGGAGTGCAGCACCTCGGGGTGCCACTGCACGCCGGCCATCCCGCGCCCGACGTCCTCGAACGCCGCCACCGGCGTCGACTCGGTCGACGCCAGCACCTGGAAGCCCTCGGGCGCCGCGGTGACCGAGTCGCCGTGGGACATCCAGACCCGGTGCTCGCCGGGCACGCCGGCGAGCAGGGTGCCGGGCTCGCCGACGGTCACCTGGGTGCGGCCGTACTCCCGGGCCCCGGTGTGGGCGACCTCGCCGCCCAGCCTCTGGGCCATCAGCTGGAAGCCGTAGCACATGCCGAAGACGGGGGTGCCGTCCTCGAAGATCGCGCTGTCGATGCCCGGCGCGTCCTCGGCGTACACCGACGACGGGCCGCCGGAGAGGATGATCGCCTTCGGCTTGCGGGCGAGCATCTCCGCCACCGGCACGTGGTGCGGCACGATCTCGGAGTAGACCCGCGCCTCGCGCACCCGGCGGGCGATCAGCTGGGCGTACTGCGCGCCGAAGTCGACGACCAGCACGAGGTCATGGTCGGGCTGCTGGGTCATGTCCCCAGCCTATCCGTGGCGCACCGACCGCTCGACCCGCGCTCCGCCGGTGGTTGAGCAGCGAAGGCGCTCTGCGCCTGAGCGTTGTCGAGACCCGGTGAGTAGACGCAGGGCCTCTCGACCACCGAAGCACTCGCCGAGTCGGCGCTTGTGTCCCGCCAGGCTGCGAACACAAGCGCCGACTCGCGGGGTCTCGATGCGCCGGGTCGGGGTTGCCTGTCGGGTCACCGGGTTTCGACATCGCTCAACCACCGGCGGGGACCTCGGCACGCTCGACGCGGCGCGTCAGGGCCCGGCCGAGGAGGGAGGTAGCCGGGCCCTGACCGTCCGTGCACGCTGTTGGACAGTGCAGGACCGCGCGACCCGGTCGCGGGAGGGAGCACAGAGTGGACCGGGTCTGCAGGGTTCAACGAGGCGCCCCGCGGACGGGTTACGGGGCCGCCCCGGAGAACTTGCCGGCCTCGGTCAGCTGACCCCGACGATCGGCAGCCGCAACGCCCCAGGGGCGTGGTCGGGCACCACCGGCGCGACCGGCGAGACCGGCTCGATCCGGGTGTACGGCGCCCCGAGGTCGGGCCGGCGGTCCGGCTCGCCCTTGTTGGGCCAGAACGCCATCGCGCGCTCGGCCTGGGCCGTGATCGTCAGCGACGGGTTCACGCCCAGGTTGGCGGTCACGGCCGAGCCGTCGGCGACGTGCAGGCCGGGGTGGCCGTAGACCCGCTGGAACGGGTCGATCACGCCGGTCTCGGGCGAGTCGCCGATCGCGCAGCCGCCGAGGAAGTGCGCGGTCATCGGCCGGTTGAACGGCTCGCCGATCGAGCCGCCAGGGGTGCCGCCCATGGCCTTGGCCATCAGCCGCACCGCAGTGTTCCCGGCCGGGATCCAGGTCGGGTTCGGGACGCCGTGGCCCTGCTTGGTGGTGAGGTAGCGCTTGCGGGTGCCGGGGATCCTCCGCGTGTAGGTCGTCAGCGAGTTGTCCAGGCTCTGCATCACCAGCGCGATCACCGTGCGCTCGGACCAGTGCTTGAGGTCGTAGAAGTCCTTGATGCTCGCCCGCTGGAGCCACATCTCGCGCAGCCAGGTGCGCCAGCGCGGCAACGGGCCGTCGCCGTCGGTGAGCACGGTCTGCAGCAGCGTCATGAAGTTGCTGCCCTTGCCGTAGCGGACCGGCTCGACGTGGGTGTCCTCGTCGGGGTGGAAGCTCGAGGTGATCGCGATCCCCTGGCTGTAGTCGATCGAGATGTCCGGTGCGATCGCGCCGAGGATCGACTCGGAGTTGGTGCGGGAGAGGAAGCCGAGCCGCTCCGAGAGCCGGGGCAGGTGGCCCTCGTCGCGCATCCGGTGCAGCAGCCGCTGGGTGCCGAGCGCGGACGCCGAGAACACGACCTGCTCGGCGGTGAGCGTGCGCCGCGAGCCCTTGCCGGGCCGCTTCGCCTTCGTGTAGCGGACCTGGACGTCGTACCCGCCGCCGTCGCGCGGGCTGACCCGGGTCACCGTGGTGAGCGGCAGCACGACGGCGCCGTTCTCCTCGGCGAGGTAGAGGTAGTTCTTCACCAGGGTGTTCTTGGCGTTGTGCCGGCAGCCGCTCATGCACGAGCCGCAGCCGATGCAGGTCTTGCGCTCCGGCCCGGCGCCGCCGAAGTACGGGTCGGCGACGGTCTCGCCCTGGGGCTGCTCGGGCCCGCCGAAGAAGACGCCGACCGGGGTCGGGTGGAACGTGTCGGCCGCGCCCATCTCGGAGGCGACCTTCTCCATCACGTCGTCGGCCGGGGTGCGGAGCGGGTTCTCGACCACGCCCAGCATCCGCTTCGCCTGGTCGTAGTACGGCGCGAGCTCGTCGCGCCAGTCGGTGATGTGGCTCCACTGCGGGTCGGTGAAGAACGCCCGCAGCGGCTCGTACAGGGTGTTGGCGTAGACCAGGGAGCCGCCGCCGACGCCCGCGCCGGACATGATCAGGCAGTCGCGGAGCGGGTCGATGCGCTGGATGCCGTACATCCCGGCCGCGGGCTGGAACAGGTACCGCTTGAGGTCCCAGGAGGTCTCGGCGAAGTCCTTGTCGCCGAACCGGGCGCCGGCCTCGAGGACGCCGACGCGGTAGCCCTTCTCGGTCAGCCGCAGCGCGGTGACCGACCCGCCGAACCCGGACCCGACGACCAGGACGTCGAAGTCGAACGACTCGTGCGCGCCCATCAGGCGCGACCCAGCTTCTTCATCAGGCGGAGGTTGGCGGTCATCACCTTGGCGTACGCCGCGTCGGACATGCCGAGCATCGGCGCGAACCGGATCAGCCGCTGGGTGGCGACCGACTGCGACTCGGTGTAGCGGTGGATGCCCTCGCTGCCCTGGCGGCGGCCCAGGCCCGACTGGCGCATGCCGCCCATCGGCGCGTCCACGCTGGCGAACGTGGCGCCGAAGGCCTCGTTGATGTTGACCGTGCCGGCCTTGATGTGCCGGGCCATCGCCCGGGCGCGGGTGCCGTCCTGGCTGTAGATCGCGGCGTTCAGGCCGAACTCGCCCTCGTTGGCGCGGGCGACGGCGTCGCTCTCGTCGTGGAAGCGGTAGACCGAGATGACCGGGCCGAAGGTCTCGTCCTTGAAGCAGGCCATGTCGGGCGTGACGCCCTCGAGGATCGTGGGCTCGAAGAAGTACGGGCCGAGGTCGGGCCGGGCCCGGCCGCCGGTGAGCACCCGGGCGCCCTTGGCGACCGCCTCCTCGACGTGGTGGGTGACCACGTCGAGCTGCTCCTGGGAGATCAGCGAGCCCATGTCGTTGCCCCACTCCAGCGTCGCGCCGAGGGTCATCGCCTCGGTGCGCGCGACGAAGCGCTCCATGAACCGGTCGTAGACCTGGTCGGCCACGAAGAGCCGCTCCATCGAGACGCACAGCTGGCCGGCGTTCGAGAACGACGCCCGCACGGCGCCCTCGGCGGCCTTCTCCAGGTTGGCGTCGCGCAGCACCAGCATCGGGTTCTTGCCGCCGAGCTCGAGCGAGCAGCCGATCAGCCGCTCCGCGCAGCCCTGGGCGACCCGCTTGCCGGTGGCGGTCGAGCCGGTGAAGCAGATGTAGTCGGCGCGCCCGATGATCGCGGGGCCGACCGCGGAGCCCGGGCCGGCGACGACCTGCCACAGGTCGCGCGGGAAGCCGGCCTCCTCGAGCAGCTTCGCGGCGAGCAGCGCCGAGAGCATCGTCTGGGCGTCGGGCTTGGCGACCACCGCGTTGCCGGCGAGCAGCGCGGGCAGGCCGTCGCAGATCGCCATCGTGAACGGGTAGTTCCACGGCGAGATGATCCCGACGACGCCCTTGGGGACCCGGTTGACCTCGACGCGCGTCAGGCCGGGGACGACGCCGAGCCGGCGCCGGGTGTCGAGGTGCTCGTGGGCGGTGCGGGCGTAGTACCGGGCCGTGAGCGCGACGTGCAGCGGCTCGTCGAAGGCGTGCTTGCGCGCCTTGCCGGACTCCCACACGATCAGGTCGATGATCTCGTCCTGGCGGTCCAGCACCAGGTCGTGCAGGCGCAGCATCGCGGCGGAGCGCTCCTCCAGGGAGGTGCGCGCCCACGACTCCTGCGCGCGCCGGGCCCGGACGAAGGCCTCCTCGACGTCCTCGTCGCTCGACTGCGGCACGTGCGCCAGCGGCGCCCCGCTCAGCGGCGACCGCACCGGGACGGTGCGTCCCGACGTGGCCACCAGGCGGGCGGTGAGGGCCGCGACGTACTCCGGCTCGAGGGCGTACGCCGCGGTCGGGTCGTGCTCGGGGTCGTGCGGACCCTCGAGCAGCGGGCCGCCGGCGGAGGTGGGGTTCGAGGCACTCATGTACCGAGAGTATGTGACGGCTGTCTCCGCGACTACCCGGAGGTAACTCTCACATCGCCGGGGCGGTCGGGTAGATGGCCTTCAGCTCGGTGTACTGCGCGAGCCCCTCGGGGCCGAACTCGCGGCCGATGCCGGACGCCTTGAAGCCGCCGAACGGCGCCGCGAAGTCCATCGAGTAGGTGTTCACGCCGTACGTGCCGGCGCGGACCCGGCGGGCGACGTCCATGCCGGCGTCCTGGTCGGCGGTCCACACCGTCCCGGCCAGGCCGTAGTCGGAGTCGTTGGCGATCCGCACCGCGTCGTCCACGTCGTCGAACGGGATCACCGAGAGCACCGGCCCGAAGATCTCCTCCTGGGCGATCCGCATCCGGTTGTCGACGTCGGCGAAGACCGTCGGGCGGACGTACCAGCCGGAGGACAGGCCCTCGGGCATCCCGTTGCCGCCGACGACCAGGCGGGCGCCCTCCTCCTGCCCGAGCGCGATGTACTTCTCGACCCGCTCCTGCTGGCGCTGGGCGACCATCGGGCCGATCTCGGTCGCCGGGTCGGCGGGGTCGCCGACGCTCATGCCCGCGACGGTCTCGGCGAGCGCGTCGACCACGGCGGCGTAGTTGCGCCGCGAGGCCAGGATCCGGGTCTGGGCGACGCAGGCCTGCCCGGAGTTCATCAGGGCGACGAACTTCAGCCCCTCCATCGTCGCGGCCAGGTCGGCGTCGTCGAGCACGATCGCGGCCGACTTGCCACCCAGCTCCAGGGAGACCCGCTTGAGCTGCTCGCCGCAGACCGCGGCGATCTTGCGGCCCGCCGCGGTCGAGCCGGTGAACGCCACCTTGTCGATGCCGGGGTGGGCGACCAGGTGCTCCCCCACCTCGCGCCCGGCGGCGACGATGTTGACCACGCCCGCGGGCACGCCGGCCTCGGCGAGCAGCTCGGCCATCAGGTAGGCGTCCAGCGGCGTCTCGGGGGCCGGCTTCACCACGACGGTGTTGCCGGCGAGCAGCGCCGGGACGACCTTGGAGATGGTCGTGAACTGCGGGACGTTCCACGGCGGGATCGCCGCGACCACGCCGACCGGCTCCCGGCGTACGACGACGTCGGCACCGAGGGCGCCGGGCCGGGTCTCCTCCCAGGAGAACGCCCGGGCGATGCCGAGGAACGACTCGATCTGCATCCACGGGGCGGGCGACTGGGCGAGGTTCGAGAACGACGTCGGCGAGCCCATCTCCACGGTGATCAGCTCGGCCATCTCGGCGAGCTTGCCGGCGTAGAGGTGCGAGAACGCCTGGATGACGTCGATCCGCTCCTCCGGCGACATCCGCGGCCAGGGGCCCTCGTCGAAGGCGCGGCGCGCGGCGGCGACCGCCGCGTCCACGTCGGCGGCGCTGCCCTCCGGCACGGTCGCGACGACCTGCTCGGTGTGCGGCGAGACCACCTCGATGGTCGCCGAGGTCGCCGGCGCGGCCCAGCCGCCGTCGATGAAGAAGGAATCGCGGTCGAGGCTCATGTCAGGTCTCCGTGGATGGGTGGTAGCTCAGGGGGCGAGGGTGAAGTAGTCGGCGAAGCCGCTGGGGTCGTGGCGGCCGATGCAGAAGTGCTCGAAGAGCCCCCACCCCTCGACCGTGCGGCCGCCCTCGGTGAGCAGCCCGCGACCGACGTGGTCCACGCAGCCGAACATGAAGCGGCCCCGCACCGCGTCGTCGGCCATGTCGTAGGTCAGCCGCTCGACGAACTTCTCGCCCTTCCACATGCCGTGGGTCCAGTCGGGGTCGCCGCCGTACCCGCCGCCGACGTGGAGCGGCGCGGCCAGCAGCGAGGAGACCTCGAGCTCGAGGGTCTCCCCCGTGGCGGAGGTGCAGCGGATCGTGGCGCCGCTCGGCGTACGGGTGCCGGAGGCGTAGTGCACCTTCACCTGCGGCCAGCCGAGCTGCTCGACGCGGCCGTCGGGCCAGACCCGGTGGCAGTCGTTGAGGGTGCGGTAGCCGTTCGGGTCCTCCTGGAGGATCAGCACGATCGCGAAGTCGTCGAAGGCGAGCGGCACGTAGAGCCACCACATGCCCTCGAACGGCGGGTCGCTCGGCGCGCCGGCAGGCTCCGCCTCGCCGACCGGGCGGATCCCCCAGGACCGGTCGCGGCTGCCGAGCCAGCGGTCCGGGGTGACCTCGATCCGCTCGCCGTCGATGTCGAGGTGGCCGGTCCAGCTGCCGAGCTGGGCGAAGCGCTGCGCGTCGAGGGTGGTCCGGGCACCGGAGCGGAGGATGTGGTGCTCCTCCTGGATCACCGGGAAGAGTCCCTGCCAGGTCAGGTCGGCGGCGATGCCCTCGGTCTCGTCGACCTGGATCCGGATCCGCTGGAGCGGCTCCTCGACCTGCACGCGGTAGCCACCGACAGACTGGTTGAGCCGGTCGTTGTCGCAGAGGTCGGAGAAGTGCAGCGCGGTCTGCTTGCCGTCGCGGGCGACGAGCAGGTAGGCGTCCTTGGTGCCGAGGTTCGGGTAGTACCCGAGCCCGGTGATCACGAAGATCTCGCCGCTGCGGTCGTGGCAGTTGAAGTAGTTGCGGTCGTAGAAGTTCCGGTCGCTGGACGCCGGCCAGGAGATCGGCAGCGGCGCCTGGTGGATCGGGTACTCGTCGAGCTCGGTGATCGCCATGGTCTAGGCCCCTACCTGGTTCATGATCCGCTCCATCAGCGGCTTGTGGTGCATTGCGGTCTCGATGTCCTCGGGGCGCTCCATCTCCCCAAAGTGGATCGAGCGGGCGGTGGTGCGCATGAAGATCACGCACCACTGCAGGGCGTTGAAGACGTGGTACCAGCCGAGGTCGCCGAGGGGCACCCCTGACGCCTCCTCGTAGGCGGCGACGACGTCCTCCTCGAGCATGAAGCCCGGCATCCCGGGCATCTCGAGCATGTCGGTGATCGACTGGAAGACCCAGTGGGCGAAGAGCATCCAGGACACGTCGAGCTCGCGCGGGCCGATCGCCGCCATCTCCCAGTCCAGGACGGCCGCGGGCTCGAAGTCGGCGTACATGACGTTGCCGATCCGGGCGTCGCCCCAGCACAGCACGGTGTCGCCGCCCTCGGGGAGGTTCGCCTCGAGCCAGGCCAGCGCCCGCTCGGCGGTGCGCGAGCGGCCGATGTCGGGGACGGCGAACTCGTACCAGCCCCGGGCCCGGGCGAGGTGGCGCTCGAGCAGGCTCGCCCCGTCGTACGGCGGGTCGAGGAAGGCGAAGGTGCTCGCCGCGTCGGGGATCGCGTGCAGCGCGGCCAGCGTGGCGGTGGTGCTGTCCTGCACCCGCCGCTGCTGCTCGGCGCTCGCGTCGAAGAGCCAGTTGTCGCCGAAGGTGTAGGGCAGCACGTCCTGCGGCACCACGCCGTCGATGCGGTCCATCAGGAAGAACGGGCTGCCGAGGACGGTGCCGGTCGGCTCCATCCAGCGGACCCCGGGCACCGGGACGTCGGTGAGCTCGCCGACCAGGCGCATCGCGTCGTACTGGTGCTGGAGGTCGTAGCTGGCGAAGACCGGGAAGTCGGCCGCGGTCGGGGCGACCCGGGCCACGAAGCGGTGCAGCTCGCGCTCGCCGTCCTCGGTCCAGGTCGCGTCGAAGAGCAGCGTCTCCGAGGACATCCCGTTGGCGTCGACCCCGCTGTGCAGCACGACCTCGGGCGCGGCGTCCGCCGGGAGGAGGGTGGCCAGCCAGTCGGCCAGCAACCCGGGAACGGTGGACGCGTCGCGGCTGGAGACCTGGATCTTCATGTCGGGCGGCGGCGCTGCGGATGCCTGGGTCACGGGACCTCCTGTGTGACGTGGCTCTCAACTTGACGCCTGTCAGCATGGGTGGAACGTGTTCTAGTTGTCAACGAGTTCGGCGGCGCGGTCTTGTCCGCCGGCCTGACCCCTGCGGTTTGGTCACAAACCGCAGGAAAATGGCGCCGAGACCTGCGGTTTGTGACCAAACGGCAGCGTCATACGACGTGGCGGCCCGGCGGGACGAGCACGCCGCCGCGACCAAGACGGCGGGCCTCGGCGCACCCGCCCTGCCGCCGTTTGGTCACACACCGCACGAAAACACCTCCGAGACCTGCGGTTTGTGACCAAACGGCAGGTGTACCGCGCAGGGTCAGGCGCGGACGCGGGTGCCGAGCGAGGGCCGGTGGTCGTGGTGCATGGGGTGCCGGGCGCGGGTGGCGGCGACCAGGCCGGCGTCCAGCTCGGCGAGCGCCAGCCCCTCCTCCTCGTCGAGCCGCGCGAGCGGCCGGCCCTCGGGGTCGTAGACGGCCGAGCCGCCGATGAACGACGACGCCCCGCAGCGGCCGGTGAGGCCGGCGACGACGACGTAGATGCCGTTCTCGAGCGCGCGGGCGGCGTAGTAGAGGTCGCGGCGGTGCGCGCCGCCCGGGAAGAACGCCACCGAGGCCAGGTAGCCGACCGCGCCGTCGTCGGACGCCGCCCGCGCGTGCTCGGGGAAGCAGCCGTCGTAGCAGATGCTGAGGCCGAGCTCGTGTCCCTCGACGGTGATCGAGGTTCCGTGGTCGCCGGGGGTGAAGTACGTGCGCTCGAGGCCGTCGAGGTGCTGCTTGTCGTACGGCGCGCCGGTGCGGCCGTCGGGGCCGACGACCACCGAGCTCAGCGTGCGGTACGCCGGCCGCTGGAGCGCCGCGCTCGCCACGACGGTGGTGCCGCTCGCCGCCGCGGCCGCGCGGAGCGGGTCGAGGAGCGGGCCGGTCAGGTCGTCGGGCGTGGGGAGCGGCCCGGCGAAGACCGCCTCGTCGTACCCGGTCAGGAACGCCTCCGGGAGCACCAGCAGCGCCGCGTCCTGGCTGCCGGCGAGCCGGGTCAGCCGGGCCGCGGTCGCGACGTTGGCCGCGAGGTTGCCGGCGACGGCGACCGCCTGCCCGGCGGCGACGATCACCCGACGACGACCTCGACCCGCTGGAACTCCTTGAGGTCGGTGTAGCCGGTGGTGGCCATCGCCCGCTTGAGGGCGCCGATGAGGTTCATGGTGCCGTCGGCGACCCGGGAGGGGCCGAAGAGGATCTCCTCCAGCGTCCCGACGGTGTCGAACTCGACCCGCTGGCCGCGGGGCAGGTCGGCGTGGTGGGCCTCGGTGCCCCAGTGGAAGCCGCGGCCGGGGGCGTCGGTCGCCCGGGCGAGCGGCGAGCCGACCATCACCGCGTCGGCGCCGCACGCGATCGCCTTGGCGAGGTCGCCGGACTTGCCGATCGAGCCGTCGGCGATCACGTGGACGTAGCGCCCGCCGGACTCGTCGAGGTAGTCGCGCCGGGCCGCTGCGACGTCGGCGAGGGCGGAGGCCATCGGCACGGCGACGCCGAGGACGGTGCGGGTGGTGTGCGCCGCCCCGCCGCCGAAGCCGACGAGCACCCCGGCGGCGCCGGTGCGCATCAGGTGCAGCGCGGCCTGGTGGGTCGCGCAGCCGCCGACCACGACCGGGACGTCGAGCTCGTAGATGAACTCCTTGAGGTTCAGCGGCTCCGCCTGCGAGGACACGTGCTCGGCGCTGACCGTCGTGCCGCGGATGACGAACATGTCGACCCCCGCGTCGACCACGGTCTTCGCGAACTCCTTGGTGCGCTGCGGGGAGAGCGACCCCGCGACCGTCACGCCGGCCTCGCGGACCTCGCGCAGCCGCTCGGTGATCAGCTCGGCCTTGACCGGCTCGCGGTAGATCTCCTGCATCCGGCGGGTCGCCTCGGTGCCGCGCAGGCCGGCGACCTCCTCCAGCAGGTCGGTGGGGTCCTCGAAGCGGGTCCAGATGCCCTCGAGGTTGAGCACCCCGAGCCCGCCGTACCGCCCCAGGGCGATGGCGGTCGCCGGCGACATCACCGAGTCCATCGGGGCGGCCAGCACCGGCAGGTCGAAGCGGTAGGCATCGATCTGCCAGGCGATGCTGACCTCCTCGGGATCGCGGGTGCGCCGGGACGGCACGATCGCGATGTCGTCGAAGGCGTAGGCGCGGCGGGCTCGCTTGGCCCGCCCGATCTCGATCTCGGTCACCCACGAACTCTATCGAGAAGACGGGCAACCGAACCGGCGGCCCGATCGGTCGGGCAGGGTATGGAAGCCCTGACCGGAGAGCGGTCGACGATCCCAGGAGCCCTGGTGGACGCACGCGCGGACTTCGACGAGTTCGTCGCCGGGCGCTCCAGCGGCCTGCTGCGCACGGCGTACCTGCTCACCCGGGACCACGCGCTAGCCGAGGACCTGCTGCAGACCGCGCTCGCCAAGGCCTGGTTCGCCTGGTCCCGGATCGAGGACCGGCCCGAGCCGTACGTCCGCAAGATCCTGGTCAACACCTACGCCTCCTGGTGGCGGCGCCGCTGGAACGGGGAGCACGCGTACGCCGACCCGCCGGAGCCGCCGCCCGCGAGCGGCGAGCACGACGCCGCCGACCAGCGCCACGACCTGTGGGCGGCGATGGGCCGGCTGCCGCGCCGTCAGCGCGCGGTCGTGGTGCTGCGCTTCGTCGAGGACCTCAGCGAGGCCGAGACCGCCCGCCTGCTCGGCGTCACCGCCGGCACCGTGAAGAGCCAGACCAGCAAGGCGCTCGCGAAGCTGCGGATCGACCCCGCGCTCGCCGCCGGCCCCGACCTCAGCCCCACCACCCGCACCAGCGAGGACCGCTCATGACCAGCCTGCGTGACCTGCGCGAGACCCTCGACGACCACGCCGCGGCGATCGACGACGCCGACCGGTGGGCCCGCCCGGTCGCCGTCCGCGAGCGGATCCGGGTGGTACGCCGTCGGCGGGCCGCCGCGGGTGCCGTGGCGGCCGTGCTGGTCGTGGCGACCGGCGCGACCGTGGTCGCCTCGCTGGACCGCCCCGAGCGGCCCCAGGCCGCGGCGCCCCCGACCGTGGTCGGCGTCGACGTGCCGCAGCGGGTGGCGGTCCACGGCGTCCCCTACGAGCTCACCGGCGGCGACCCGATCGAGGGCGAGGACGACCGGCTCCGGCTGCGGGGCTCCGAGGAGGAGCGCGCGGTGGCGTTCGCGGCCAGCGGGCTCGGCTCCGGGTCGGCCACGCTGCTCGTCGACGGCACGGCCGTCGCGCGGGTGGTCGGCGGCGAGGGGCTGGAGCAGCCGGTGCCGGTCGGCGACGCCGGGGCCACGCTGCGGGTGCGGCTGGACGGCGCCCCGGACGGGGCGGAGACCGGGGTCGCGATCTACGAGAGCGCCGGGCTGGCGCCGGGCGTGGACAACGGCGAGGTGGTCTTCCGCGACACCGTCGCCGGCGGCCCGCTGCTCGCGGCGGCGTTCGCGGAGGACGAGTCGGCGGTCGCGGTGACGTTCCGCGGGCGGCTGCCCGAGGTGCGCCTCGCGTCGTACTGCGCCGCCGCCGAGCGTGGCCTGTGGCTGCAGTTCGAGATCGACGACCTGGGTCCGCGGGGCCATTCCTGCCAGGCCCGGGACAGCGCGAGCGTCGGCATTGTTGGAGGCGTCCTCGAGGACGGGGCCCGGGTCCTCGACCACACCGTGCGCGCCTACCTCACCCGGGGCGCCCGCGGCCCGGTGGTGGACTCGCCGGGGACCGACCTCGGCGTCGCGGTCTACCAGCAGCCCGCCGAGCCGGTGGAGGTGTTCGGCACGCGCGTCGAGTCGCAGATCGAGTACGCCGGGCGGACCTGGCGCCTGGACCGCACCCCCGAGTCCTTCGGCGACGTCGACGACTGGGGCACCCGGGTCGAGGCGTCCGACACCGACCTGCTGATCGGGCTCGTCGCGGAGGGCGCCATGGTGCAGGCCACGTGGGAGGGGCGGCTCGACCGCGGCGGCTCGGCGTCCCTGGGCAGCCCCGAGGGGGTGGCCTGGATGACCGCCGGAGTCCTGCTGCGCGGCGACGACTACGACGTGCGGATCACCGGAAACGGGCCGGTCACGCGGGGCGCGCTGCTGATCTACCGGCCGCTGTAGTTGGGCGCCTCGGCGGTCATCTGCACGTCGTGGGGGTGGCTCTCCTGGAGCGAGGCGGAGGTGATCCGGATGAACCGGCCCTTCTCCTGCAGCTCCGGGACGGTCGCGGCGCCGACGTAGAACATCGACTGGGTCAGCCCGCCGATGAGCTGGTGGGCGACCGCGGCCAGCGGCCCGCGGTAGGCGACCTGGCCCTCGATGCCCTCGGGCACGATCTTGTCGTCGCTGGCGACCTCGGCCTGGAAGTAGCGGTCCTTGGAGTACGACTTCTTGCCGCGGCTCGACATCGCGGCCAGCGAGCCCATGCCGCGGTAGGCCTTGAACTGCTTGCCGTTGACGAAGACCAGGTCGCCGGGCGACTCCTCGCAGCCGGCGAGGAGCGAACCGATCATCACGGTGTCGGCGCCGGCGACCAGAGCCTTGGCGATCTCGCCGGAGTACTTCAGGCCGCCGTCGGCGATGACGGGGACGCCGGCGGGCTTGCAGGCGAGCGAGGCCTCGTAGACGGCGCTGACCTGCGGGACGCCCACGCCGGTGACCACGCGGGTAGTGCAGATCGAGCCGGGACCGACCCCGACCTTGACCGCGTCGACGCCGGCGTCGACGAACGCCTGGGCGCCCTCGCGGGTCGCGACGTTGCCGCCGACCACCTGCACGTGCTTGGTCGCCGGGTCGGTCTTGAGCCGGCGCACCATGTCGAGCAGCAGCCGGACGTTGCCGTGGGCGGTGTCGGCGACCAGGACGTCGGCACCGGCCTCGATCAGGGTCGTGGCCCGCTGCCACGCGTCGCCGAAGTAGCCGATCGCCGCACCGACCATCAGCCGCCCGGCGGCGTCGTTGGAGGCGTTCGGGAACTGCTCGGACTTCACGAAGTCCTTGACGGTGATCAGGCCGGTGAGCCGGCCCTGGTCGTCGACGAGCGGCAGCCGCTCGCGCTTGTGCTGGCGCAGCAGCAGGGTGGCGTCCTCGCGGCTGATGTCGGCGGGGCCGGTGATGAGCGGCATCGGCGTCATCACCTCGTCGACCTTGGTGGTCGCCCACTCCGCGACGGGGGTGAACCGCAGGTCGCGGTTGGTGATGATGCCGATCAGGCGCTGCTCGCCGTCGACGACCGGGAAGCCGGAGATGCGGAACTCGCCCGCGAGCTTGTCGAGCTGCTCCAGGGTCGCGTCGGGGCCGATGGTGACCGGGTTGGAGATGATGCCGGTCTGGGTGCGCTTGACCAGGTCGACCTGGTAGGCCTGGTCCTCGATCGAGAGGTTGCGGTGCAGCACGCCGAGCCCGCCCTGGCGCGCCATCGCGATCGCCATCCGCGACTCGGTGACGGTGTCCATGGCGGCGCTGACCAGCGGCACCTTCAGGGAGATCTCCCGCGTCAGGCGCGAGGTCAGGTCGATGTCGGAGGGCGCCAGGTCGGAGTGGCCCGGCAGCAGCAGGACGTCGTCGTAGGTCAGGCCCAGGGCCGCGAACTTGTCGGGGAGCTCCACTCCTCCAGCGTACTGGCCGCCCACTGTCGCCCAGACCGGTGGTTGAGCAGCGAGGAGCGCCAGCGACGAGCGTGTCGAAACCCCCGCAGCCCACCAGCGACCGCGGTCACCGCCGTACGTCGGGTCACCGGGTTTCGACACACTCAGGCGCCAGAGCGCCTTCGCTGCTCCACCAACGGAAGGGAGTGACACTGACCCGGTGCGGGCACCGACCCGGCGTGCCCACCCACGACGTCGACGACCTCGCCCCCCACGTCCTGGTGCTCTTCGGGGCCACCGGCGACCTGGCCCGCCGCAAGCTGTTCCCGGGCCTCTACGCCCTCGCGGCCGCGGGCCGGCTGCCCGAGCGGTACGCCGTCATCGGCAGCGGCCGGCACTCGCCGGGCTCCGACGAGGAGTTCCGCGACCAGGTGCGGGAGGCCTTGGCCGAGTCGGTCGACGACCTCGACGAGCAGGTGGTCGACGGGCTCCTGGAGCGGGTGTCGTTCCGGACCTCCGACGCCGACGACGGCGCCGACCTGGCCGCCGCCGTCCGCGAGGCGGAGGAGGAGCTCGGCGACGGCGCGACCGACGACGTACGGCGGCTGGTGTACCTCTCCCTGCCGCCCGCCATCATGGGCGACATGGTCGCCATGCTCGGCCGCGAGGACCTGGTCGAGCGCGCCCGCCTGGTGGTCGAGAAGCCGTTCGGCCTCGACCTGGCGTCCTCGCGCGAGCTGGACGCCGCCCTCAAGGACGTCGTCGAGGAGGACCAGGTCTTCCGCATCGACCACTTCATCGGCAAGGAGGCGGTGCAGAACATCCTCGCGCTGCGCTTCGCCAACCGGCTCTTCGAGCCGGCCTGGGACCGCCGCTCGGTTGCCAGCGTGCAGATCGACGTCCCCGAGGACCTCGGGCTCGAGGGCCGCGGCGGCTTCTACGAGTCCACCGGCTGCCTGCGCGACATGATCTCGACCCACCTGTGCCAGCTGCTCGGGTTCGTCGCCCTCGAGGACCCCGGCAGCCTCGACGCCCCGTCGCTGCGCGACGCGAAGGCGGCGGTCTTCGCCGACCTCCGCCCCTTCGACCCCGCCCGGGTGGTGTTCGGCCAGTTCGAGGGCTACCGCGACGACGAGGACGTCGCCGACGACTCCGAGGTCGAGACCTTCGTCGCCCTCGAGGCGTACGTCGACAACGAGCGCTGGCGCGACGTCCCCTTCTACCTGCGCACCGGCAAGGCGATGCCCGAGGGCCGCCGCACCATCACGCTGCGCTTCCGCCCCTCGGAGAACCGGCTCTTCGGCGGCGACCCCGGACCCAACGAGCTGGTCCTGGAGCTCACCGACGACCCGGTCGTCACCGTCGACATCCGGGCCAAGCGGCCCGGCCCCGACCCGGTGCTGACCGACGCCACGCTGCGGCTCGACCTCGGGGAGCAGACCGACCAGGAGCCGCTCGAGGCCTACGAGCGGCTGCTGCTCGACGTGCTGCGCGGCGACCAGACGCTGTTCACCCGCGGCGACGAGGTGGACCGGCTCTGGCAGGTCTGCCAGCCGGTGCTCGACGACCGGCCCGAGGTGCAGCCCTACCCGCAGGGGTCCTGGGGGCCGCAGGCGGCGCTGGACCTGCCCCGGGGCGGGTGGCGGCTCGGTGACTGACCCGGACGGCGACTTCCTGCCGATCGCCGACCACGGGCTGATCGGCGACCTGCGCACCTGCGCGCTGGTCGGCGCGGACGCGACCATCGACTGGTTCTGCGCCCCTCGCTTCGACTCGCCCAGCGTGCTGGGCGCGCTCCTCGACCCCGAGCAGGGCGGCGCCTGGCGGCTCGGCCCGGTCGGCGGCGCGACCACGACGACGCAGTTCTACTTCCCCGACTCCGCGATCCTCGTGACCCGTTTCCTCACCGAGGAGGGCGTCGCCGAGGTGCACGACTTCATGCCACTGATCCGCGCCCACGACCCCGACCACCGGCAGCGGCTCACCCGCCGGGTCGTCGCGGTGCGCGGACGCGTCCGGATCCGGATGGAGCTCACCGCGCGGCCCGACTACGGCCGGTGCCACCCGACCACGGAGGTCGTCGACCAGGGGGTGCTGATCGCCGGCGACGGCGTACGCCTCGGCCTGACCTCGACCGCCGACCTCGACACCAGCGACGGCTCGGTCTCGGCCGAGGTCACGCTCGGCCCCGGCGACCAGGCGCTCTTCGTCCTGCACGTGCTCGGCGACGGGGAGGACCTGCGCCCCGACGACGGCGACGCCACCGAGCGACTCTTCGACCAGACCGCGGCGTACTGGCGCGGCTGGCTCTCCCAGTCGACGTACACCGGCCGGTGGCGGGAGATGGTCAACCGCTCCGCGCTGACCCTCAAGCTGCTCACCCACGAGCCGAGCGGCGCGATCGTCGCCGCGCCCACCACGAGCCTCCCGGAGGAGCGGGGCGGCAGCCGCAACTGGGACTACCGCTACGTCTGGATCCGCGACGCGGCGTTCAGCCTGTACGCGCTGCTGCGCCTGGGGTTCACCGACGAGGCGGCGGCGTTCATGGAGTGGCTCTCCCAGCGGATGGGCGAGGACCGCGAGGAGAACCCCGAGCTCGGGCCGCTGCGGGTGCTCTACACGATCGACGGCGACATCCCCCACGAGTCCGAGCTCGACCACCTGCGCGGGTACGCCGACTCCCGCCCGGTGCGGATCGGCAACGGTGCGGTCGACCAGCTCCAGCTCGACATCTACGGCGAGCTGATCGACTCGGTCTACCTGTTCAACAAGTACGGCCCCGGCCTCAGCCACGACGCGTGGGCGGACCTCACCCGGCTGCTGGAGTGGGTGCTGGCCAACTGGGAGCGCGAGGACGCCGGGATGTGGGAGATCCGCGACCAGCCGCGGGCGCACACGACGTCCCGGCTGATGTGCTGGGTCGCCATCGAGCGGATGATGCGGATCGCCCGGCAGCGCGGGCTGCCCGGTGACCTGGCCGGCTGGGCCGAGGTCCGCGACGCGGTCTACCACCGGATCATGGAGCACTGCTGGGACGAGGAGGTCGGGGCCTTCATGCAGCACGAGGGCGCCGACACCGTCGACGCCGGCGTGCTGCTGATGCCGATGGTGAAGTTCGTGGCGCCGAACGACCCGCGCTTCGTCTCCACGCTCCGGGTGATCGAGGAGCGGCTGGTCTCCGACACCCTGGTGTTCCGCTACGACCTCGGCCGCAGCCCGGACGGCGTCGACGGCACCGAGGGCACCTTCTCGATCTGCTCGTTCTGGTACGTCGAGGCGCTGACCCGCATCGGCCGGCTCGACGACGCCCGGCTCGCGCTCGAGAAGATGTTCAGCTATGCCAACCACCTCGGCCTGTACGGCGAGCAGGTCGGCCTCACCGGCGACCAGCTCGGCAACTTCCCCCAGGCCTTCACCCACCTCAGCCTGATCAGCGCCGCCCTCAACCTGGACCGCGCCCTCGGCTGACCCACCCCAGCTGTGGAGAACCTCGCCGAGTCGGCGCACATGTGCGCCGACTCGGCGGGGATTTCCACAGTCGGGCGGAACCGGGGGTGGGCGGGGGACGTCCTACCGGACGTGCGTCATCCTCTGCTGGCCGCCGGCCTGCTGGTCCCGGTGCTGGTCCCGGTGCTGGTCGCGTGCGGCTCCAGCACCGACGTCGGGGACGGCACGGAGGGCGAGGTGGGCGAGGTGGGCGCCCCGCCCGCGGCCACGGCGTACGACGGGCCGCTGCACGTCTCGCGGGCGGAGGCCCGGCACCCGCGGGCGGGGGCGGCGGGCGACGTGGTGCGGTGCGACACCTGGGGGGACGGCGGCTTCGAGGACGCCGAGGTGTACGCCGAGGGCGCGACGTCCGGGAGTCCGGCCGGCGCGCTGGAGACGGCGGCCAGCGAGCACGTGCCCGGCACCTTCCAGTTCCAGGACGGCCTCACGGTGGCGGCGCGCACCGACGACCGGGTGCTCTACGTGCTCGAGGTCGACGGCGTCGCGAAGCAGGCGCTGGTCGTGCACGACGGCGAGGGCACCGAGGGCGCGGGCGGCGACGGCTGGTACCTCGAGTCCTGGGCGCAGTGCGACCCCGCCGAGCTGCCGCGCGAGCACACCGACGCGATCGGCCTGGAGGTGTGGACCGACGGCGAGGGGCGACCGGTGCCGACCACCGAGCTCTCCGCCTGGCGCGGGCCGGAGCACTGCGACTGGCAGTCGATGACGTTCCTGCGGTTCGGCGAGCGCCGGCCGGGCCCGACGTACGTCCGCGACCCGCAGCGCTGGCTGCGCGACCAGCTCGTGGTGCCGTGGGAGCCGAGCACGACGCTGCCGGACGGCGCGACCGACACCGGCCTCGTCCGCGAGGGCCGGCGGCTGTGGCGCACCCCCGACGCGGTGTACGTCGGCCGCTCGCCCGCCGACGTGGAGCAGTGGCCGCGGCTCAGGGAGTCACCCGGCTGCGCGTGAGACCCGGCGCCAGCGGCACCCGCACCGTGAGCACGTCGGCCGCCATCCGGATCCGGCCGCGCATGCCGGCGGCCAGCACCATCGGCAGCACCGCCCGGTTGTCCGCGCGGGTGGTCAGCACCACCTCGGAGGCCCCCAGCAGCTGCGCGAGCCGCGCGCCCTCGACCAGCAGCCGGGTCCCGATGCCGCGGCGCTGCCAGGCCGGGTCGACCCGCAGCACCAGCGAGCGCGCGCCGGCCTCGTCGGGGGAGGCCGCACCGACCGTCGCCAGCCCGACCACCGCGTCCCCGACGACCGCCGAGACCGAGCTGCCCTCCGCGACGTACTCGGGCACCTGGCCGCCGCCCAGCCGCCGGCCCGGCGCGGGGGCCGCGACGCCGTCCGGCTCGCGGTCGCGCTGGAGGACGTCGGTCACGAGGCCGGCGACCTCGGCGCCGCGGGCCCGCTCGGTGGCCGTGAACGGCGCGGTGCGCCGGACCTGCACCTCGACGTCGCCGACGGTCATCGTCAGCACGTCCTGGGGCCGGCCGGTGCCGTCCGGCGGGTCCGCCTCGGCGTCCAGCAGCAGCGCCACGAGCTCCGGGAACGCGGCCGGCTGGGCGAGGATCCGGCGGGCCGCCCGGACGTAGCGGACCGGCTGGTCGCCGAGCGCCGCCTCCGTGCACGGCACCGAGACGACGTGGACGCCGCCCGAGGCCTCGACCAGCCGCGCGATCTCGCCGGGCCCCCAGTCCGAGGGCGTCCGCACCACGAGCTCGTCGGTGACCGTCCCGGGCCCGTCCTCGGCGCCGGGGAAGACCTGGAGACCCAGGATGTTCACCCCCGCCTCCCCGCAGTGCTGCGCGAGGGCGGCGAGCGCGCCGGGGCGGTCGGGCAGGGTCGTGCGCACTCTCCACAGCATCCGCCGAGCGTGCCCCGCCGACGTTGCGGGACCACGTCAGCGCTGTTGCGTGCGTGCAACGAACGGGACCGGTGGGGTGTCTGAGACAGTGTCGCCATGCAGCGGCTCGGCGACCTCCTGCTCCGCATCGGTCGCGGGCTCACGGACCGGGTCGACTCCCGGTACACCGTCGTCCTCGCCGCCGCGGCGGCGTTCCTGCTCCGGATGCCCGGGCTGACCCGTCCGGTGCGCGCCGACGAGGCGGGGTTCCTGCTGGTCGGGCGCTCCTGGGACCCGATGCCGGACAGCGTCTTCGGCCACTACTTCGTCGACCGGCCGCCGCTGCTGATCGCGATCTTCGAGGCGTCCGACGCGATCGGCGGACCGCACTTCATCCGGGTGCTGGGGGCGATCGCGTGCGCGGCGCTGGTGCTCGCCGCCGCGTGGGCCGCGCGGCTGGTCGCCGGCGTCCGCGCCGCCCGCTGGACGGCGGTCTGCGTCGCCGCGATCACCACCAACGCCGTGATCGACGCGGTCGCGGTGAAGGGCGAGCTGCTCGGGCTGCCGTTCGTGATGGCCGGCTGCGCGCTCGCCATCCTCGCGCTGCGGCGGCGCTCGGTGCCGCTCGCCCTGCTCGCCGGCCTGCTCGCCGGCACCGCGCCGCACATCAAGCAGAACCTCCTCGGCGGCCTGGTCTTCGCCGGCACCCTGCTGCTCGTCTCCGCGGCCACCCGCCAGCTGCCCGTTCGCGACCTGCTCCGGCTGTCCGCGGCCGGGCTGGCGGGCGCCGCGATCCCGCTGGCGGTGACGATCGGCTGGGCGCTCGCGGCCGGCGTACGCCTCGAGACGCTGTGGTACGCCGTCGCCGGCTTCCGCTCCGACGCGTCCGCGGTGATCGCGATGGCCAGCCCCAGCGCGCCCGTCTGGCGGCTCGGGGTGCTGCTGACCGCCGCCGTGGTCGCCGGGATGCTGGTGGTGCTCGGCGGGTTCGTCGTGCACATCCGCGACGAGTGGGCCCACGACCGCGCCATCACCGCCGCCACCGGCGCGCTCCTCGCCTTCGACGCGACCGCGCTGCTCATCGGCGGCAGCTTCTGGCGCGACTACCTCTTCCCGCTGCTGCCGGCGACCGCGCTCGCCGCCGCCCTGCTGGTCCGGCACGGCGACCGGCGCGGGCGCACGATGCGCGGGGTGATCGTCGGCGCCGCCCTGTCCTCGGTCGCGTGCCTGGTCGGCTGGACGGCGTACAACGCCTTGGGGATGCAGGAGTTCCACGAGCACGACACCGGCGCGGCGATCGCGGAGGTCGCCGAGCCCGACGACACGCTGGTCGTCTTCGGCGGCCGCGCCGACCTGGTGCTCGCGAGCGGCCTGCGGTCGCCGTACCAGCACCTGTGGAGCCTCCCGATGCGCACCCTCGACCCTGACCTCGAGGAGCTCACCGCGCTGGTCGAGGGCCCGGACGCGCCCACCTGGCTGGTCGAGTGGGTCGACTTCGACCTCTGGGACGAGGACGCCGGCCGCCGGTTCGCCGACGTCGTCGAGGAGCGGTACGTCGAGCACGGGACCGGCTGCGACGACCGGCCGGTGTACCTGCTCCGCGGGGTCGACCGGGCGCCGGTGCGCCCCGACTGCTCCTGACCGAGGCGGGAAATCCCGTGCCGGCGTGCAACCGATCGGCCGCCCACCCCGTTCCGAAGGGCATGGGACGACACGAGGGGCACGCATGAGGCGCCGGGACGCCGCGGACGACGCGGCGTTCACCGAGTTCGCCGCCGGCGCCCGGCGACGGCTGCGCAGCACGGCGTACCTGCTGTGCGGGGACTGGGACCGGGCCTCCGACCACGTCCAGGAGGGGCTGGTCCGGGTGTACGTCGCCTGGCCGCGGCTGGTGAAGCAGGGCGGCGAGCTCGGCTACGCCCGCAAGGCGGTGGTCTCGGCGTTCCTCGACGCGAGCCGGCGCCGGTCGAGCCGGGAGGTGCCGGTCGAGCCGGACCCGTCCCGGGCCTCGACCGAGGACGTCGCGTCCGCGGTCGCCGACCGGGCCGCGCTGATGGCGGCGCTCGCCCGGCTGCCGGAGCGGCAGCGGGCCTGCGTCGTGCTGCGCTACTTCGAGGAGCTCGACGTCCGCGAGACCGCGCTGGCCCTCGGGTGCAGCGAGGGCACCGTCAAGAGCCAGACCTCCCGGGGCCTGGGCTCGCTGCGGTCCATGTTCGAGAGCGCGTCACGCGACGAGCTCACCGTCAACAGTGCAGGGAGCCCGTCATGGTGAACGACCTCGAGCAGCTGATGCGGGAGAACGTCGCGTCCCCGCCCCCCGACCACCTCGACCTCGACGCCGTGGTCCGCACCGGGCGGGGCCGGGTACGCCGCCGCCGCGTCGCCGTCGCCGGGGGCACCGCTGCGGTCGTCGCCGGCGTGCTGGTGACCGGCTCGCTGCTGACCGACGTCGGCGGCGGGTCCGGGCCGGACGCCGCCGACCGCGAGCTGGAACCCGTGGGCCGGGTCCTGACGCTGGCAGATGCCCGGGCCGGGGTGCCCGGCGAGGACTTCCGGGTGCTCACGTCGCTGACGAACGAGAACCTCGACCGCGCCAACGGCCGCTACCTCTCGGGCGTCACCGACGACGGGCTGGTGCTGGTGACCGACGGCCCGCACACGGTCCGCAACCACACCCGGGTCGGGCTGCTCGACCCGGCCGAGGACGAGCCCCGCTGGCTCCCCGGTGGGCCGCAGCAGATCGACGGCCCGATCTCCCTCGGCACCGACCGGCTGGTCTTCCGCGGGCTGCGGCAGGGGGCCAAGGACGTCTCCGCGCGCGTCTTCGACCGGACGACCGAGACGTGGTCCACGATCGAGTGGCCCTCGCTCCCCCGCGCGGAGGTCCAGAGCGTCGAGGCCGGCGGCGACCGGCTCTACGTCTCCCTCGACACCGGGGGCGAGATCCGGAAGTTCGACCTGTGGTCGGTCTCGCTCACCGACCCCGGCGACGTCCGAGACGAGCAGACCGTCGTCGGCGACTTCGACGTCACCGGTGACCAGCTCACCTTCACCGCCACCCACAACGAGCCCAACGACCGCGTCCACGTGCGCGACCTCGCCACCGGCGAGGAGCGGGACTTCGACCCGCTGTCCGGGGACCGCTGCAACCAGCTCGGCCTGCAGCGCGTCGATGACCTCCTGGTCCTCAGCCAGTACTGCGGCACGCGCGACGGCGTCCGTGACGACCGCGTGCAGGTCGTCGGCACCGACGGCGAGCAGGTGGTCACCGTCCGCGGCGACGGCGTCGAGGCCGGCTGGGCGGGCGGCCCGGCGGTGCTCGTGACCGGCTTCAGCCGCGAGGACGGCGGCACCTACGCGTTCCGGCCCGAGACCGGCGACCTCGTCCAGCTCAGCGAGAGCTGGTCGAAGTTCGGCCTCGGCGGACCGGTCCCGCACGGCTCCGACCTGGCGATGTGGCACACCCCGGTCAACCGCGGCCACGGCGCGACGCAGTGGCTGGCCGAGCTGGGCTGAGCCCGGATCCCCCGCGAAACGCCGACGGCGCCGGCCCCCGAGGGGACCGGCGCCGTCGTACGTCGTGCGGGTGGTGCGTGAGGCTCAGAGCGTGGAGCTCAGTGGCCGTGCCCGTGGCCGTGGCCCTGGCCGGCCCCGGCGGACTCGTCCTCGTCCTCGGGCTTCTCCACGATCAGCGTCTCGGTCGTCAGCAGCATGGCCGCGATCGAGGTGGCGTTGACCAGCGCGGAGCGGGTGACCTTGACCGGGTCCAGGACGCCCTGGGCGACCAGGTCGCCGTACTCCTCGGTGGCGGCGTTGTAGCCGTTGCCGACGCCGAGCTCGCGGACCTTGGTGATGACGACGTAGCCGTTCACGCCGCCGTTCTCGGCGATCCAGCGCAGCGGCTCGTCGACGGACTTGCGCACGATCCGCACGCCCGCCGCCTCGTCGCCGGTGAGGCCGAGGTTGTCGTCGAGCACGGAGGCCGCGTGGATGAGGGCGGAGCCGCCGCCGGCGACGATGCCCTCCTCGATCGCGGCGCGCGTCGCGGAGACGGCGTCCTCGATGCGGTGCTTCTTCTCCTTCAGCTCCACCTCGGTGTGGGCGCCGACCTTGATGACGCACACGCCGCCGGCCAGCTTCGCGAGGCGCTCCTGGAGCTTCTCGCGGTCCCAGTCGGAGTCGGTGGACTCGATCTCGGCCTTGATCTGGTTGACGCGCCCCTCGACCTCGGCGGTGTCACCGGCGCCGTCGACGATCGTGGTGTTGTCCTTGGTGATGACGACACGGCGCGCCTGGCCGAGGACCTCGAGGCCGACCTGGTCGAGCTTGAGGCCGACCTCGGGGGCGATGACCTGACCACCGGTCAGGGTCGCGATGTCCTGCATCATCGCCTTGCGGCGGTCGCCGAAGGCCGGGGCCTTCACCGCGACGGCGTTGAAGGTGCCGCGGATCTTGTTGACGACCAGGGTCGAGAGCGCCTCGCCGTCGACGTCCTCGGCGAGGATGAACAGCGGCTTGCCGGCCTGGATGACCTTCTCCAGCAGCGGGAGCAGGTCGGCGATCGCCGAGATCTTCCCCTGGTGCAGCAGGATGTAGGGGTCGTCGAGGACGGCCTCCATCCGCTCCGGGTCGGTCACGAAGTACGCCGAGATGTAGCCCTTGTCGAACTGCATGCCCTCGGTGAAGTCGAGCTCGGTGCCCATGGTGTTGGACTCCTCGACGGTGATGACACCGTCCTTGCCGACCTTGTCGAAGGCCTGCGCGAGCAGGTCGCCGATGTGCGCGTCGCGGCTGGAGATGGTGGCCACCGAGGCCATGTCCTCCTTGGAGTCCACCTCCCGGGCGGCGGCGCGGAGCGCCTCGCCGACGGCCTCGGCCGCGGCGTCCATGCCTCGCTTGAGGCCCATCGGGTTGGCGCCGGCGGTGACCGCGCGGAGGCCCTCGTGGACCATCGCCTGCGCGAGCACGGTGGCCGTGGTGGTGCCGTCACCCGCGACGTCGTTGGTCTTGGTGGCGACCTCCTTGGTCAGCTGGGCGCCGAGGTTCTCGAACGGGTCGTCCAGCTCGATCTCACGCGCGACGGTGACACCGTCGTTGGTGATGGTCGGGGCGCCCCACTTCTTGTCCAGGACGACGTAGCGGCCCTTGGGGCCGAGCGTCACCTTGACGGCGTTGGCGAGGGCATCGACGCCGCGCTCGAGGGCGCGTCGGGCGTTCTCGTCGAACTCCAGGATCTTGGGCATTGCTCTCCTTGAAACGAACCTAGAAAACGAGTAGTCCGGCACGCTCCGGTCGTCGGCACGTGAGTGCGAGGACCGAAACGTGCCGGACTAGCTCAGAAGAATCAGGAAACGACGGCGAGGACGTCGCGCGCCGAGAGGATGAGGTACTCCTCGCCGGCGTACTTGACCTCGGTGCCGCCGTACTTGCTGTAGATGACCTTGTCGCCCACGGCGACGTCGAGCGGGACCCGGTTGCCGTTGTCGTCGATGCGGCCGGGGCCGATCGAGATGACCTCGCCCTCCTGGGGCTTCTCCTTGGCGGTGTCCGGGATGACCAGGCCGGAGGCCGTGGTCTGCTCTGCCTCGAGCGTCTTCACGACGATGCGGTCCTCGAGGGGCTTGATGTTGACCGACACGATGTCGACCTCCACTTTCGAACTTCGGATGGCGGGTGTTTCACGTCTGGGTGCCTGCGTCCCGGGGCGCCGTCGCGGGGGTCGTACCGGGGTGCGGGCGTTGGCAGACTCACGAGGAGAGTGCCAGTACTGAAACTAGCACTCCCCTGCGCTGAGTGCCAGCGCCCCCCGCGCGCGAGCGACCTGCGAGGATCGGGCGGTGGACCTCGACGCCTTCCGGTGGCTGCTGACCGACGACGGGCAGCGGCTGCTCGCCCGCGCCGAGGAGGTGGCCGACGACGACCCGCTGCGCGCCCAGGCCGCACTGCGGCGCGACGCCTCCGCGGAGCAGGTGGCCGCCGCGCTCACCCAGGCCACCCTGCGGGTGCGGGCGGCCGCGAAGTTCGGCGACCTCGCCGCCCGGCTGTACTTCACGCCCGACGGCCTCGAACAGGCCACCCGGCTGTCGGTGGCGACCCACCGCGCGGCCCGGCTCGAGGCCTTCCGGACCGGCAGCCTGATCGACCTCGGCTGCGGCATCGGGGGCGACCTGATGGCGTCCGCCCGGGCCGGGATCACCTGCGCCGGCGTCGACCTCGACCCCGTGCGGGTCGAGGTGGCCCGCGCCAACCTGGCCGCGCTCGACCTGCCCGGTGCGGTGCAGGTCGCCGACGCCACCACGATCGACCCCTCCCCCTTCGACGTCGCGTACGCCGACCCCGCGCGGCGTACCGGCCGGGGACGGACCTTCGACGCCGCCGACTGGACGCCGCCCTGGCCGTTCGTCGAGAAGCTCCTGCGGCACGACGCCTGCGTGAAGGTCGCGCCGGGGATCCCGCACTCGCTGGTGCCCCCGGGCGTCGAGGCGGAGTGGGTCAGCGACCACGGCGAGGTCAAGGAGGCCGCGCTCTGGTCCGGGAGCCTGGCCACCACCGCCCGGCGCGCCACGGTGATCGGCGACGGCGGGCTGGCGACGATGACCGACGAGGACGACCCGGGCGCGGACGCCGTCGGGGTGCTCCCGGTCGGCCGGTACCTCTACGAGCCGGACGGGGCGGTGATCCGCGCCGGGCTGGTGACCGCGGTCGCGGCCGGCGTGCGCGGCGGCCTGGTCGACGAGCACATCGCCTACGTGACCTCGGCCGAGGCGGTCACGACGCCGTTCGCCCGCGGCTACGAGGTGCTCGAGGAGCTCCCCTACCGCGACAAGCCGCTGCGCGCGGCGCTCCGCGAGCGCGGCATCGGCCGGCTGACGATCAAGAAGCGTGGGGTCGACGTGGTGCCCGAGCAGCTGCGCAAGCGGCTCGACCTGCACGGCGACGACGAGGCCACCCTCGTGATGACCCGCGTCGCCGGGAGCGGTACGGCGCTGCTCGTCCGCCCGCTCTGAGCGACGCCCGCGCCGGCGCCCCCGTCCCGGGAACGCCGAATCTCCCGGAACCCTGTGCGGGTTCCGGGAGATGACGGGGCGGACGGTTGCTCAGACGGTCTGGGCGACCTTGCCGCCGGTGCCGACACCCTCGGACCGGGCGACGCGGCGAGCGTGCCGGATCCCGAGGCCGGCCAGGACGAGCAGGACGGCGGCACCGGCGAAGGAGCCGATGGCAGCGATGCCGGCGATGGTGCCCATGGTCGCGAAGGCGTAGCCGTAGAGGAGCAGGCCGCGCAGGGTGTTGCCCTGGAAGAGCGACTCGCGCAGATCCATCCAGGCCGCTGCCTCGTCGATCTGCTCCTGGGTGGCGTCCGGGTTCTCGGCCAGGGCCGCCGACAGCTCGCGGCCCTTGCCACTGGCCTCCTGGTAGGTGACCGGCTCACCGGCGAGCTCCTCGCCGCTGGCGTTCATGTGGGCGAGGATGAAGTGGTCGGCGTAGGCCTGAGCCTCGGGGCCGGTGTCCAGCGGGCTGCCGGCGAACTCCTCGATCGCCTCGCGGTCAGCCTCGGGAAGCGACTCGAGCGCCGGACCCTCGGGCATGATGATGTCCTGGTCCGAGAGCTGCTGGTCCACCTGGTCCGCGATGAAGGTGTTGGCCCACAACAGCAGTCCGCCGGCGATGAGCAGGACGACGGCCAGGGCAAGCCCTGTCCACGAGATCAACTTGTCGAGTGCTGCGCGCATGACGTTCCTTCGGTGACCGGCGGGGACCTGGTGCCCGTTCCGCCTTGATGTCACCAACCTTCGCCCATCCGCCGGCGCTCGATCAGAGGCGAAGGTGCTCGACCCTCCGGGTCTGAAGTCCCGTCTCCGGGCGGGACCTCCCCGCCGACGTCCCGCCCGGAGGGATGCGCTATGCGAGTGCGGCCTTCTCGGCGCCGATCGTGGTGTCGTCGCCGTGACCGGTGTGCACCACGGTCTCGTCGGGCAGCGCGAAGAGCTTCTCGCGGATCGACGCCTCGATCGTGGGCCGATCGCTGAAGCTGCGACCGGTCGCGCCGGGCCCGCCCTGGAAGAGCGTGTCGCCGGTGAAGACGCAGCCGAGCGACGGGGCGTAGAAGCAGACCGCGCCCGGGGCGTGCCCCGGGGTGTGCAGCGCCCGCAGCAGGGTGCCGCCGACGACGATCTCGAAGCCCTCGCCGAGGTCGACGTCCCAGAGGACCCCGTCCTCGTCCTGGGGGTGGGTGAGCTCCCACAGCGGCCGGTCGTCGGGGTGCAGCATGATCGGCGCGACCACCCGCTCCCGCAGGGCCGGCGCCATCCGGCTGTGGTCGTCGTGGGCGTGGGTGAGCAGGATCGCGCGCACCGCACGGTCGCCGACGACCGCCATGATCGCGTCGACGTCGTGGGGCGCGTCGATGACCACGCACTCCGCGTCGTCGCCGACCACCCAGATGTTGTTGTCGACCTCGTGGGTCTCGCCGTCGAGCGAGAAGGTGCCGCTGACCACCGCGTGGTCGACGCGGGCGCTCACAGGATCACGACCGAGCGGAGGACGTCGCCGTGGTGCATCTTGTCGAACGCCGCCTCGACGTCGTCGATGCCGATCTCCTCGGTGACGAACGCGTCGAGGTCGAGCCGGCCCTGCTGGTAGAGGTCGACCAGCATCGGGAAGTCGCGCGAGGGCAGGCAGTCGCCGTACCAGCTCGACTTGAGCGCACCGCCGCGGCCGAAGACGTCGATCAGCGGCAGGTCGGGCACCTTCATGTCGGGGGTGGGCACGCCGACCAGGACGACGGTGCCGGCGAGGTCGCGGGCGTAGAACGCCTGCTTCCAGGTCTCCGGCCGGCCGACCGCCTCGATGACGACGTCGGCGCCGTCCGCGCCGTCGTAGGTCTCCGCGCAGATCCGCTTGATCTCCTCCACCGGGTCGACCTGCGAGGAGTCGACGGTGTGGGTGGCGCCCATCTCCTGGGCCTTGGCGAGCTTCTTGGGGTCGATGTCGACGGCGATGATCGGGCTCGCGCCGGCCAGCGCGGAGCCGGCGACCGCCGCCACGCCCACGCCGCCGCAGCCGATGACCGCGACCGAGCGGCCGCGGGTGACCGCGCCGGTGTTGATCGCCGCGCCGATGCCGGCCATCACGCCGCAGCCGAGCAGGCCGACCGCGGCCGCGCGGGCCGAGGGGTCGACCTTGGTGCACTGGCCGGCCGCGACGAGCGTCTTCTCGGCGAACGCGCCGATGCCGAGCGCCGGGGACAGCTCGGTGCCGTCCTCGAGGGTCATCCGCTGCGTCGCGTTGTGGGTGTTGAAGCAGTACTGGAGGTCGCCGCGCTTGCAGGCGCGGCACTCGCCGCACACCGCGCGCCAGTTGAGGACGACGAAGTCGCCCGGCGCCACGTCGGTCACGTCGGGCCCGACGGCCTCCACGACGCCCGCGGCCTCGTGGCCGAGCAGGAACGGGAACTCGTCGTTGATGCCGCCCTCGCGGTAGTGCAGGTCGGTGTGGCAGACGCCGCAGGCCTGGACCTGCACCACCGCCTCGCCCGGACCCGGGTCGGGGACGTTGATCGTCACCACCTCGACGGGAGCGCCCTTCGCCCGTGCGACCACGGCCTTCACCTGCTGCATGTGCGTCCTCCTCCGACGTCGGACCGCCACCCGGTCCGACCAGGACCACCGTAGAGGGAGGCACCCACCGCGCGGTTGCAACCCTTCTGCCCGCGTTCGCGTCTTGCCCTCGACACGGACGGGAGTGAGCAGATGCAGCTCATCGAGAGGACCGGCGCCGAGACTGGGGCCATGGGCAGGTCCGCGGCACGCGACGCCGAGTTCACGGCGTACCTCGCCGCCCGACAGCCGGCGCTGCTGCGCACGGCGTACCTGCTCACCGGGGACCGGCACCAGGCCGAGGACGTCCTGCAGACGTCGCTGGCCAAGCTGTACCTGGCCTGGGACAAGGTGCGCGACCGCGGCGCCGTGGACGCCTACGTCCGCCGGATCATGGTCAACGAGAACAACTCGGTGTGGCGCCGCGGCTGGAAGCGCCGCGAGCACGCCACCGAGGTGCTGCCGGAGGGCAGCCCCCACCACGACGCGTACGACGAGGGCCTCGGCGACGCGCTGTGGCAGGTCGTGCAGACGCTGCCCCGCAGGGCCCGGGCGGTGGTCGTGCTGCGCTACTACGAGCAGCTCACCGAGGCCGAGACCGCCGAGGTGCTCGGGATCAGCGTCGGCACCGTGAAGTCCCAGTCCAGCCGGGCGCTCGCGCTCCTGCGCGAGCGCACCCCGGCCGAGCTCGACCCGAGGGAGGAGCAGCGATGACCGACCACCGCACCCAGGAGCTCGAGTCGAGGCTGGCCCGCACGCTCGACGAGCGGGCCGAGGCCCTGCAGGACGCGCCGTTCACGGTGCACGACATCCGCGGGAGGGCGCGCTCCATCCGGCGCCGCCGGCGAGGCGTCGCCGCGTGCGCGGCCGCCGCGGTGGCCGCCGTCGCGCTGCCCGTCGCGCTGCTGGCCGGGCCGGGCGAGGACCGCTCCGACCGCGCCGTCGACCCCGCCGGTCCGCCTGTGTCCCCGTCGGCCGCCGTCCTCCACGACGGCGTCGTCACGCTGCCCGACGGGGGAACGGTCGCCCTGCCGCCGGACGTCGGGGAGGTCACCGAGCTGGCCACCCTGACCGACGGCCGGGTCGTGCTGATGCTCCCCCGCCGCGCCGTGGTGCTCGACCCGGCCGGCGCCGAGCCGACGTCGTACCCCGTCCTCGTCAACGACCTGACCACCGGCAACGAGGGCCGCACCGTGGCCTGGGTGGGGGCGGAGGGGCAGGTGCAGGTGCTGGAGTCGGACCAGTCCGCGCCGACCGACCTGGCCCGGGTGCCGGTCGACGACCTCACCCTGCCGACGATCGAGGCGGTGCTGGGGCACTCGTGCGCCGCCGGCGGCTGCCGGGTGCTGGTCGGCGACAGCAACGCGCTGACGTACGACGTCTCCCTCGACCGGGCCTCGGACGCCACGGAGGACCTGTGGCCGTTCGCGAGCATCAGCGACGTCTCCCCGGACGGGCAGCTCTGGGCCGTGGAGCTCCCCCCGGGGCCCGCCGAGCAGTTCGGCTGCGCGGCGCTCTACGAGGCCGTGGCCGGCGAGCTCGTCGCGCGCACCTGCGAGACGTCGGGGCTGCGGTTCTCCCCCGACGGGCGGCACCTGCTCGGGATGCGCGGCGACAACAACATGTCCGGCGAGGTCGTCGTGCTGGACCTCGACCTGCGGCCGGTGCTGACCTTCCCGGACGGGACCGAGCCGGTCGCGTCCCCCTCTGCCGGAGCGACGTCGCCCCCCGAGTCGGAGGTGGTCGTCAGCCGGGCCGGCTGGGGCGACGCGGGGCACCTGCTGGTCAGCACCACCGACCTCTCCGGCCGGGCGTGGTCGCTGGTCCGGGTGCCGCTCGACGGCTCCGAGCCGGAGGTGGTCGACGGTCCGGCGCCCGGCGGCAACCCCGAGATGGTCGAGGAGTACCTGCTCGCGGAGTGACGCTGGGCCGTCCTGATAGGGCACCGGTCGCCGCGCGGGACGTCATACGCGTTGGCGGCTATCGGCACCGACTCGTCTGACGTCCCGCGGGACGTCGTACGACGTGGCGGCTATCGCGACCAGGACGTATGACGTCCGGGGGCGGGGCGCCACGCAGCGGCTCAGACAAGGACCTCGGTCACCGGCAGGCTGGAGTCGGCGGGCAGGTCGAGGGAGGACGGCGTACGGCCGCGCCGGACCATCTCGGCGCCGAGGGCGGCGACCATCGCGCCGTTGTCGGTGCAGAGGCCCGGCCGGGGGACGCGGACCCGGATGCCGAGGCCGGCGGCGCGCTCCTCGGCGAGCGCGCGGAGGCGGGAGTTCGCGGCGACGCCGCCGCCGATGAGCAGGTCGTCGATGCCCTCCGACGACGCGGCGTCGAGCGCCTTGCGCACCAGGATGTCGCAGACCGCCTCCTGGAAGGACGCCGCCACGTCGGCGACCGGCACCGGCTCGCCGGCCCGCTCGCGCGCCTCGACCCAGCGCGCGACGGCGGTCTTCAGCCCGGAGAAGGAGAAGTCGAACCGGTGCCGCTCGAGGTCGCGGCGCGAGCTGAGCCCGCGCGGGAAGTCGACGTACACGCTGTTGCCGTCGCGGGCCACCCGGTCGATGTGCGGGCCGCCGGGGAACGGCAGGCCGAGCAGCCGGGCGACCTTGTCGAAGGCCTCCCCCGCGGCGTCGTCGATGGTGGACCCCAGCGGGTCGATGTCGCCGGTGACGTCCTCGACGCGCAGCAGGCTGGAGTGCCCGCCGCTGACCAGCATCGCCACGCACGGCTCGGGCAGCGGCCCGTGCTCGAGCTGGTCGACCGCGACGTGGGAGGCGAGGTGGTTGACGCCGTACAGCGGCTTCCCGAGGCCCAGCGCGAGCGCCTTGGCCGCCGCCACCCCGACCAGCAGCGCGCCGGCCAGGCCGGGGCCGCTGGTGACGGCGATCGCGTCGACCTCGTGGAGACGTACGCCGGCGGTCTCGCAGGCTCGGTCGATCGTCGGCACCATCGCCTCGAGGTGCGCCCGGCTCGCGACCTCGGGCACCACGCCGCCGAAGCGGGCGTGCTCGTCGACGCTGCTCGCCACCGCGTCGGCCAGCAGGGTCCGGCCCCGCACGATGCCGACGCCGGTCTCGTCGCAGGAGGTCTCGATGCCGAGGACCAGGGGCTCGTCGCTCACCGGTCCATCATGCCGTTCGCGCCGCAGCCGCTGACCAGCGCACGGCGCAGGACGACAGCGGTGGTGCCGTCGCGGTAGTAGCGCGCCCGGCGGTCGACCTCGACGAACCCGAGCGCGGCGTAGAACCGGAGCGCGCCGAGGTTGTCCTCGCGCACCTCGAGCAGCAGCCGGTCGGCGCCCTCCTGGCGCGCCAGCCGGCAGCCCTCGTCGAGCAGCGCGGTGGCCAGGCCGCTGCGCCGGTGGGCGGGGGTGACCGCGATCCGCTGCAGCTCGGCGATGTCGGCGACCGCGCTCACCACCGCGTGCCCGACGACGACGCCGTCGACCTCGGCCACCAGGTAGTGCACGGTCGGGAGGTCGCCGGCGATCCCCGCCTCGACCAGGCCGGGCGACCAGGCGTCGACGCCGAGGTTCTCGGCCTCCAGGGCAGCGACGTCCTCGACGTCGGCCACGGTGGCCTCCCGGATCACGAGACCTTCTTCGGGGGTCGCGGCGTCTCCGCGTCGGGGCGCCGGAGGTAGAGCGGGTCGGGGTCCACGATCTCGGCGAGCTCCTCGGCGACCGCCCGCGCCAGCCAGCCGGCGCTCGGCCGGGTCGGGCCGGTGGCGTGCGGGAACGCGTCGGGGTAGAGCACGGCGCCCTCCCCCACGACGGGTACGCCGGTCGCGAGCGCCGCCGGCTTGTCGACGACCGGCCCCGCGAGCCGCTCCCCGGACGCGGCGTACGTCGCGAGGTAGACCTCCTTGCGGCGCGCGTCGGTGGCGACCGCGAAGTCGGTGTCGCCCAGCAGCCCCGACCCGGCCGCCTCGACCGCGAGCACGTCGAGCGAGCACACGCCGTACACCGGGACCTCGAGCACGTGGGCGAGGGTGCGGGCGGTGACCAGCCCGACCCGGAGGCCGGTGAACGGACCGGGCCCGACGCCGACCGCGATCGCGGTGAGGTCCTGCCGGACGATCCCGGCGCGGTCGAGGGCCTCGGCGAGGAGCGGCGCGAGCTGCTCGCCGTGCTTCATCGGCCGGTCGGACGAGAGCTCGACGACCACGTCGGCGCCGTCGTGGACCGCGACGGAGACCAGCGGGGTGGCGGTGTCGAACGCGAGCAGCACCCGGCGAGCCTACGAGACGGGTCAGGTCAGCCCGTGCGCGAGCCTGGCCAGGTGCGCGTCGATCGGCGAGAGCGCCGGGAGGTCGGACTCCAGGTCCCACCAGGTCATCTGCTTGACCTCGCCGCCGGGCGGCGTCTCGGGCGGGTGGACGAGCACCGTGTGGTAGATCGCGGCGTGCTCGATGCGGCGCTCGTGGCCCAGCTGCACGGTCGCGACGCCGACGAAGTCCAGGTCGGCGGGCTCGGACCCGGTCTCGGTGCGGAACGCGCGGACGGCGGCCGCGCGGGGGGTCTCGCCCTCCTCGTCGTCGACCTCCTTGCCCGACAGCTCCCACTCGCGGCTCCAGTGGTTGCGGACCATGAGGGTGCGCCCCTCGTGCTCGGCCACGGTCAGCGAGAGGACCAGCGGGATCTCGGGGTCGAGGTGCCCGAGCTCCTCCTCGGGGCAGCGGCGGAAGTCGAGCAGCAGGTTCTCGTTGAGCTTCTCGGCGAGCGGGGGCCGGTGGCTGGAGGGGACGTCGAGCTCGTACCAGCGCGGCCCGACCGGGGTCATCAGGACCCGGCGCGGGTCGAGCTCGGCGTCGGCGTCGGGCTCGTCGTCGGCGAGCGCCCGGATGATCCGGATCTCCAGGCGCGACTCGGCCAGCCCCTCGGCGACCCCCTCGCCCCACTCCACGACGGTGACCGACTCCTCCAGCGAGGTGTCGAGGTCGAGGTCGTCGAGCTCGTCGATCCCGCCGAGGCGGTAGGCGTCGACGTGCACCAGCGGCGGCCCGTCGGCGAGCGAGGGGTGGACGCGGGCGATGACGAAGGTGGGCGAGGTGATGTCGCCGCGCACGCCCAGGCCCGCGCCGATGCCCTGGGTGAACGTGGTCTTGCCCGCGCCGAGCTCGCCGCTGAGCACCAGCAGGTCGCCCGGGACCAGCTGCCCGGCGAGCGCCTCGCCGATCTCGCGCATCGCCTCGGCGTCCGGGGCGTCGAAGACGAAGGTGTTGAGCGGTCGGCGCAGCTCGACGTTCGGCGAGAAGCGGCGGACCTCCCGGAAGCCCTGCCGCTGCCAGAACCGGATCGTGCGCGGCAGCTCCTCGCGCGCGACGACGGTGAGGTCGTCGAAGCCGCCCGAGGCGTTGACCGCGGCGTCGATCAGCCGGGCGGCCACGCCGTGCCCCTGGGCCTGCGGCGCGACCCCGAACCGACGCAGGTACATCGACCCGCCCACCGGGTCCAGGACCAGAGCGCCCACCGTCTCGTCGCCCAGCCGGGCCACCAGCCCGCCGTGCTTGGCGAGCAGCGCCGCCATGCTCTCCTCGGTCTCGGTCAGCGCCTCGGCGGGCGGGTCCAGCGGCGGCCGGGCGGCGAAGGCCTCCCGCACCACGGCGAGCACCTCGGCCGCGGCCTCCGGCCCGACCCGGCGTACGACGGGCGCCGGTCGACGTCCGCTCACCGGACGACCCCCGCCGCGGCGGCGGCGTAGAGGCGGGACAGCTCGGCGTCCACCTCGTGGTGCCGCTCCAGCAGCACCAGGTGGCCGGCGCCCTCGCACTCCAGCAGCCGCGAGCCGGCGATCCGGTCGTGCAGCTTGCGGCTGTGCCCGATGGACGTCAGCCGGTCGGAGGTGCCGCAGACGATCGAGGCCGGCACCCGGCCGAGCACCTCGACGGCGTCGAACTTGTCGAGCCCGCGGAAGCTCGGGAAGAACTCCGCGACCACCTCGAACGGCGTCGCGGAGAGCATGTCGTCGACGAACCGGACGTACGACGCGGGCACGGCGTCGCCGAACGCGAACAGGTCGGTGACGACCGTCGCGAGCGAGCGCCCGGCGCGCCGCAGGCCGTCGACGGTGCGGTGGCGGCGCGCGAGGGTGCGGATCGCGCCGTCGGTGAGCTCGCCGCCGATCCGCGCGGGGATCAGCGGGAACAGGATCCGGCTCGGGTCGAGGCCGCCGGCGGTCGTGGCGATCAGCCCGACGCCGACGATCCGGTCGCCGACCAGCTCGGGGTGCGCCTCGACCAGGCCCACGACCGTCATCCCGCCCATCGAGTGGCCGACGAGCACCACCGGCCCGTCGGGGACGATCTCGTCGAGGATCCGGACGAGGTCGAGGGCGAGGTGGTCGATCGTCGCGTTCTCGCGCGAGGACCGCCCGGACCGGCCGTGCGAGCGCTGGTCGTAGAAGACCGCCCGGATGCCGGCCTCGCGGCAGGCGGCGCGCTGGAAGTGCCAGCAGTCGAGGTTCAGCGCGTAGCCGTGGCAGAAGACCACCGTGACCGGCGAGGTCGGCTCCGCCGGCTCGTCGACCTCGACGTGCAGGGGTACGCCGTCGTCGGCGACCACCGTGGTCGGGGGCGAGCGCAGGCTGCCGAGCACCGTGCTGTCCGGGTCGCGGCGCCCGATCGACCGGCGGCGCTGCGTGACGCCCACGGCCAGGCCGGCCGCGGCGAGACCGGCCACGCCCGCCACGCCCGCGGCGGCGAGCCTGCGCGCGAGCGTCATCGGGCGCTCCCCCCGTCAGCCGCGCTGTCGACGTGCCGGCGCGGCACCCGGCTGCCGCCGATCCGGCTCACGACCTCGTAGCTGATCGTCCCGCAGGCCTCGGCCCAGTCCTGGGCGGTCGGGCCGCCGTCGCGGCCGGTGCCGAACAGCTCGACCTCGGCGCCGACGGCCGGCTCGTCGCCGTCCAGGTCGACCACGACCTGGTCCATGCACACGCGTCCGCGCAGCGGGCGGCGCCGTCCTGCGACCAGGACCTCGGCCCGACCACTCGCGGAGCGCAGCACGCCGTCGCCGTACCCCAACGGCACCAGGCCCACCGTCGTGGGCGCCGGCGCCGTCCAGGTGTGGCCGTAGGAGACCGCGTCGCCGGGCGCCAACTCCTTCACCATCGCCAGCCGGGCCCGGACGGTCATCACCGGCACCAGCCCGAGGTCGGGGGTGTGGCCCGGCGCCGGGTCCAGGCCGTACGACGCGATGCCGCAACGCACCAGGTCGAAGCGGGCGCTGGGGCGCAGCAGCGCGGCGGCGGAGTTGGCGAGGTGCCGCACCTCAGGGGCCAGGCCGGCCGACTCGGCCACGGCCAGCGCCTCGCGGAAGGCCGCCTCCTGCTGGTCGTTGGCCGGGTCGTCGGGCTCGTCGCTGGAGGAGAGGTGCGACCAGATCCCGGTGACCCGCCAGAGCCCGTCGCGCTCGCCGTCGCGCGCCGCCGCGACCAGCGCGGGCCAGTCGGCGCGGGTGGCGCCGCCGCGGGACAGCCCGGTGTCGATCTTGAGCTGGAGGCGGGCCGGGGTGCCGGTGGCGCGGACGGCGGCGGCGACCTCGTCCAGCTCGGCCAGCGAGTACGCCGTGAGGTCGACGTCGGCGGCCAGGCCCGCGGCGTACTCCTCGCCGGGGACGGTCAGCCAGCACAGCACCCGGCCGGTGTCGCCGGCGGCGCGCAGCGAGAGCGCCTCGTCGAGGGTGGCGACCCCGAGCCACGCGGCGCCGGCCTCGCGGGCGGCGCGCGCCGACTCGACCATCCCGTGGCCGTAGCCGTCGGCCTTGACCACCGTCATCATCGCGACGCCGACGCGCTCGCGGAGGAGGGCGACGTTGTGCCGCAGCGCCGCGAGATCGACGACGATCTCGGCGCGCGCGGGGCTCATGGGCCCGATTCTCCCATCACGGGTCGGGGAGCCCGCGGACGGCGTCCGCGACCGCCGGCGCCACCTGGCCCGCGACGAGCGGTCCGCCGGCCGAGGCCAGGGTCGCCGCGGCGCCGTGCAGCCAGGACCCGACCGACGCGGCGTCGAACGCGTCGAGCCCGGCCGCGAGCAGCGCGCCGACCAGGCCGCCGAGGACGTCGCCCGCGCCCGCGGTCGCCAGCCACGGCACCCCCGTCGTCGTGACCCGGACCCGGCCCGCCGGGGTCGCGACCAGCGTGTGCCGGCCCTTGAGCAGCACCACGCAGCCGTACGCCGCCGCCGCCCGCCGGGCGTGCGCCAGCGGCGCCGCCTCGACCGCAGCGCGCTCCGCGTCGAGCATGGCGGCCAGCTCGCCGGCGTGCGGGGTGAGCACGGTGGTCGCGGGCAGCGTCCCCGCCACGTGCGCGAGGGCGTCGGCGTCCACGACGGTCGGCACGCCGTCCTCGAGCGCGCGGGCCAGCTCGGCGCCGGCGTCCTCGCCGCCGCCCGACCCGACCACCCAGGCCTGCACGCGGCCCGCGCCGACGACCTCGGGGTGCGCCTGCCGCACCCGGTCCGCGACGGCCGCCGGGCCGACGTACCGGACCATCCCGCAGAGGCCGGTGGACGCGCCGGCGACGCTCAGCAGCGCGGCGCCGGGGTACTGCGCCGACCCGGCGCGGACGCCGACGACGCCGCGGACGTACTTCTGCGCGTCCTGGCTCGGCCGCGGCAGCAGCCGGGCGACGTCCTCGGGCTGCAGCGCCTCGACCGGCGCCTCCGGCAGGTCGAGCCCGAGGTCGACGAGGTGGACCGTCCCGCTGGCGTGGGCCGCGGGGTCGACGAGGTGGGCGACCTTGAGGGTGCCGAAGGTGACGGTGAGGTCGGCGGCGACGTGCGGCCCGTCGAGCTCGCCGGTGTCGACGTCGACGCCCGAGGGCACGTCCACCGCGACCAGCGGGACGCCGGCCAGCGCGGCCAGCGCGGCCTGCGCGTCCGGTCGCAGGCCCGGTCGTCCGCCGATGCCGACGATGCCGTCGACCACCACGTCCGGGCGCGTGCGGACCCCGTCGACAGTGCGCCCACCGGCTCGGCGCAGCGCGGCGAGCCCCTCGGGGTGCACCCGGTCCGCGAGCGGCCAGGCGTCGACCGCGACCCCGCGACGCGCGAGCACCGCCCCGGCGTACAGCGCGTCGCCGCCGTTGTCCCCCGGCCCCACCAGCAGCAGGACGCGGCGCCCGTACGCCGTACCCAGCAGCTCGAGGACCGCGTGCGCCAGGCCGTGCGCCGCCCGCTGCATCAGCGCGCCCTCCGGCAGCCGCGCCAGCAGCGCGGCCTCGGCCTCGCGCACCTGCGCGACGGTGTGTGCGTGCCTCACCCGGCCGACCCTAGTGCGGGGCCGGCCGGGTGGGACGGGTGCGACTCACCGGTCAGCGGACGACGCGGACGCCGATCGTGCTGCTGCTGGCGGTGAAGCCGTCGGCGGGCAGGTAGCGGACCTTCAGCAGGTAGCGCCCCGCCGCCCGCGCGGGGAGCACGACCTCGACCGCGCCGCCCTTGAGGCGCACCTTCCTGACGACCTTGCCGCCGTAGGTCACCTTCACGGCTCCGGTCGGCGTGATGCCGGCCGCGGCCACCCTCACCGTGGCCGTGGGACGGGCGCCCGGGCGGACCTGGGTGGGCACCCGGATCCGCGTCTGCGTGACCGCCCTGGCCACCTTTCCGGCGGAGGCGGTGGCCGTGCCGGTCACGTGGTCCGGCTTCGCCGCCGAGACGACGACCGCGACGACCCGACGGGCGTCGGCCGGCCGCAGCCGGTACGTCGTGCCGGTGGCGCCGGAGATCGGCTTGCCGCCCCGGGTCCACTGGTGGGACACGGCGACGTCCTCGTGGCTCCACGCCCCGCCGGTGGCGGTGAGCTTCCTGCCCACCGTCGCCGTGCCGGTCACCCGCGGGGCCGTGGTGGCCACCGGGGCGGCCTTCGCGGCCACCTCCACCGGCACCGTCCCCACGTCCGCCGTGGTCGTGGCGACCCGGTCGGTGGTGACGGTCTCGAGGCTGCTCGCCGACACCGAGACCGGGCCGACCTCGGTCGCCGTGAACGTCACCGAGGCGAGGGTGACGGCGCCGGTCGCGCTCGGCGAGGTGCCGAGCTTGGTGTGCACGACCTCGAGGGTCCCGTCCTCCTCGAGGCCGTACGTCGCGCCGGTGAGCTCGGTGGCCGCGCTGCCCTCGACGTACTCGAGGGCCTCGGGGTCGAACTCCAGCGTCAGGTCGTAGGCGTAGAGGTCGGTGACGTCCTCCGCGGAGACGGTGACGGTGAGCGTGTCCCCGAGCACCACCTCCTCGGCCGACACCGCGATGCCGTAGCCGTCCAGCGCCACCGGCTCGTCGAGCCGGGGCTCGGCCGGCCCGGCGACGGCGGTCGGGACCCACGCGAGGGCTCCCAGCCCCAGGGCGAGGGCGGCGAGCCCGCCGACCCGCCGGCGCCGCTCGGTCATCCTCGGCGTCCTCTCGACGGTCTTCTCGACGGTGCTCACTGGTCCTCCAGCGCGGGGTAGAGCACCGGCGCGGTGCGGTGGCGGGTGGCCTGCTCGTAGTCGTGCGCGAGCCCGATCAGCAGGCCTTCGGAGTAGCTCGGGCCGAGCAGCTCGAGGTTGACGCCCGCACCCGGGATCGCCTCGGACGCCGTGGCCTGGCCCATCGGGGCCGACACGGCCGGCATGCCCGTGTTGGGGCTCAGCCGCAGGTTCGTGCCGATGGTCCCGTAGGGGTTGCCGCTCGGGTACATGAGCGCGTCGAGGTCGTGCTCGGCGAGCAGCGCCTCCACCGCGACCTCGCCGTTGGCGATCGCCGTGCCGTGGGTGCCCATCCAGGTCTGGTACTGCTGCGGGGTCACCGCGTTGCGGCTGGTGTAGGTGCTCGCTCGGCCCGGGACGACGTGGCCCGAGTCGATGATCGCCTGGAGGCTCCGCGTCGGGACGTCCGGGTCGAGGTGCTCGGCGATGTAGATGTCGAGGTCGTGCTTGAACTCGTTGGTGCTCCCGCTGCCCTCGTTGAGGGTCGCGGTGATCGCCGCCGGCGTGGTGGCGATCTCCACCACGGTCGCGCCCTGGGCGGTCAGGTCGGCCTTCGCCCGGTTGAACAGCCGCACCGTGGTGGCGTTGGTGCCCACCATGCTGGACAGGAACCCGATCCGGGTGCCCTCGAGCGCCGTCGGGTCGAGATAGGAGGTGTACGACGTCGGCACCTTGCCCTGCTGCTCGGAGGTGAGCGGGTCGTTCGGGTCGATCCCGGTGACGGCATCGAGGGCGATCGCGGCGTCGGAGACCGTCCGCGTCATCGGGCCCCCGGTGTCCTGGCTCAGGGCGAGCGGGACGATGCCGTCCCGGCTCGCCAGCCCGGTCGTGGGCCGGATGCCGACGAGCTGGTTGTACGACGACGGGACCCGGATCGAGCCCCCGGTGTCGCTGCCGAAGCCGATGCCGCCGAGGTTCGCAGCGATGGACGCGCCGGTGCCGCCGCTGGACCCCCCTGCGGTGCGGGCCAGGACGTACGGGCTGGCGACCAGCTTGGAGGACCCCGGCTCGCTCTCGGTCGTGTACTCCGAGGCGAACCCGAACGCCCACTCGTCGAGCGTGGCCTTCGCCAGGACGACCGCCCCGGCGTCCCGGAGGCCCTCGACCATGAACGCGTCGTCCTCGGTCTGGTTGTTCTTCCAGCTGCCGTGACCGGCACTGGTGGGCATGTCGCGGGTGTCGTAGTTGTCCTTCACGACGACCGGGACGCCGTCGAGCATGGTGCGCGGCCCGCCGTTCGCGGTGCGGGCGGCGTCGCTCGCGGCCGCGGCGTCGAGCGCCGCCTGGCCGCCCGTGGTGATGATCGAGTTCAGCGCGCGGGGGTGCGCGGCGTCGGTCAGCTCGTCGTACGCCGCGATCCGCGCCAGGTAGTCCCGCGTCAGCTCCACCGAGGTCGTGACCCCGGCGTTCATCGCCTTCTGCATGTCCAGGGCGGACGCCTCGACGAGCGAGAACGGCCCGTCGTCGTAGACGATCCGCTGGGACAGGTCGGCGACGTCGGTCAGCTCGATCTCGCCGTCGGCGTCCAGGTCGGCGGCCGCCACGGCGGCCCATCCCGCGTCCCCGGTCTCCGTGCCCAGGGCCTCGACCAGC